>NZ_JBODRQ010000123.1:0-9819 GCF_050633025.1 Aeromonas sp. | reverse complement strand
AACGGGTTGAGCAGATGCAGGGAGAGAGTCAGCGCAACTTCTGGTGGGGGGCTATGGTGGTCCTGTGCTGCTTGCTGTTGACAACCCTCATCAGTTGGAAGGTGCTGCGGGATGTGCATCTGGGCTTCGTCGCTCTGCATCGCACCTTTTCACGGCTCGTCAATGACAATGATCTGACGGTGAGGGTCAGCTGGCAATCGGGTGACGAGCTGGGGGCACTGGCTCGGGATCTCAATTGCTTCCTGCAGCATCTGGAAGGACTGTTGCTGGAGGTGCGCCGCTCCTGTGAGATATTGACCCTTAGTGCCAGCAACTCCAGCGAGGTGATTGCCGAAGTGAACGAAGGTGTGGTGCGTGGTGTCGGTCAGGTTGAACTGGTCGCCACCGCCGCAACGGAAATGGCTTCGACGGTGGCCGAAATTGCTCGCAATGCGACCCAGACCTCGCTGGCGACCCAGCAGGCCATTGGCCGTGCCCGTCAGGGGGATAAGGAGGTGGATCAGACCATCGCCGCCATCGAGCAGGTGGCCGGCACCCTCGACGAAACCCGGCTGTTGGTCAACAACCTGCATCAGGATACCGAGTCCGCTGTCGAGGCTCTCAATCTTATCAAGCAGATTTCCGATCGAACCAACCTGCTGGCTCTCAATGCCGCCATTGAGGCGGCCCGTGCCGGTGAGTCGGGGCGCGGGTTTGCCGTGGTTGCTGACGAGGTTCGTTCGCTGGCTGCCCGTACCCAGAAAGTAGCGGATGATATCGAACAGATGCTCTCCCGTTTGCGGACGGGGGCTCGTCAGGCGGTGGTGGCCATGCAGTCGGGTAGCGAGCAGGCGGGTCTCAGTGTCAGTGAAGCGCAGCGGGCGGGTCATGAGTTGACCGACATCGTTAACGAGGTGCGCAAGGTGAGTGACATGACGGCGCAGGTAGCGACCGCCACCGAGCAGCAGCGCTACGTAACGGACGATATCCAGCACAACGTGATGACCATCCGCGAGGTATACGAGGCCCATCGCCAGCACTCGGCCACCCTGCAGCAAAATAGTGTCGAGCTGGATCAGTTGGCACGGGAGCTGGCCGGACGTATTGCCAGCTTCAAGTTGCTGGAGAGAACATCCCTCAATTGATCCATTTGCGCTAAAGCTTGTCCCTCCATGGCCGATACCCCTTGTGAGATGGTGTGGAGGGCAAGCAATTGAACGCTTGGGTGTTGGGGTTGGTCAGCATATCCGTGAGTATGCAGTTACAGGCTGGGGTCACCGAATTTGGTGCCGGTCTGGATCAATCCGTCTGGCGTTTGACCTCCGATACCCAGATTGAGTGTCGCCTCGAGCACCCTATTCCCAACTGGGGAACGGGGGCCTTTGTCAGTCGTGCCGGGCGCAAGATCAACCTCGACTTTGAGCTCAAGGGCAAGCGGCCGCAGGCCCAGACCCAGACGGTGAGCCTTGGCATCATGCCGCCGGTATGGCGCCCGGGCATCGCCGGGCGAGAAGTGAGTCAACTGCGCTTCTATCAGCAGTTCGATGGGCTGGTTGAGGGGCAAACTGCCTGGACCATGCTCGACGAGCTGGAGGGGGGGAGGATGCCGACCTTCCAGTATCGGGACTGGTATCGCCAGAACCGCGCGGTGCGGGTGTCGCTGTCGTCAGTCAACTTTCGGGTCAAATATCAGGCGTTTATCGACTGTCTGAGCGGACTCTTGCCTTACAGCTTCAACGATATCGCCTTTAGCGTGCTCACCTACGACAAGAACAGCGATCAGCTCTCCATCCCCTCCAAGCGGCGGCTGGCGATGATCAGCGAGTTTATCAAGGCGGACAAGAGCATCGATGTGGTGGTGATTGACGCCTACAGCGACAGCTACGGCGGCCGCTGGCCCAACCAGAAACTCTCCGAGAAACGGGCCGATGCCATCAAGAAGGTGTTTGTCGATCTGGGGCTCGATCCCGGCAAGATCTCGGTGGAGGGGCATGGCGAGAAGCAGCATGTCTCCTCCAACGAAACCGAACAGGGACGTGCCAAGAACCGGCGGGTGGTGATCAGCATGGGGCGCAATGGCGAGATCTAGTGCTGTCCCCGGCAAAGAGGCATAAAAAAGAGCGCAGATGCGCTCTTTTTTGATCCTGCCATTCGGCAGCGGGATTAGGGCTGCTTAGAAGCTGTCACCCAGGCCGGTGCCGGCATCTTTCTTGGCAATCAGTTCAATCTTGTAACCGTCCGGATCTTCGACGAAGGCGATGACGGTGGTGCCACCCTTGACCGGGCCCGGCTCGCGGGTGATCTTGGCACCGGCGGCACGTAGGGCGTCGCAAGTGGCATAGATGTCGTCCGCTTCCAGCGCGATATGGCCGTAGGCTGAGCCCAGTTCGTACTCGCTCACCCCCCAGTTGTAGGTCAGCTCGATCACCGCTTCATCCTTCTCGTCACCGTAACCGACGAAGGCCAGGGTGTACTTGTACTCGCTGTTCTCGCTCTTGCGCAGCAGCTTCATGCCGAGGACGCGGGTGTAGAAGTCGATGGAGCGTTGCAGATCGCCGACACGCAGCATGGTATGCAGAATTCTCATTGCTCAGTTCTCCGGGTTGGTGATGTGTACTGCTTTCAATCTCGGTTGCGAGGCTATCAGCTTTCTGGATAGACCTTCTCTTTGTATTCGCACAGATCCTCGATGATACAGGAACTGCTGCAGCGGATGTTTGCGAGCGAGACAGGTAGGACGGTTGTGGCGCCCAGTCATTCAGCTTTCTGGATAGACCTTCTCTTTATACTCGCACAAGTCCTCGATGATACAGGAACCACAACGGGGCTTGCGAGCCAGACAGGTGTAACGCCCGTGCAGGATCAGCCAGTGGTGGACATCCAGCTTGAACTCGGCGGGCACTACCTTGAGCAGCTTCTCCTCCACCTGATCCACGTTCTTGCCTACCGCAAAGCCTGTGCGGTTCGATACCCGGAAGATATGGGTATCGACGGCGATGGTGGGCCAGCCAAAGGCGGTGTTGAGCACCACGTTGGCGGTCTTGCGGCCGACGCCCGGCAGGGCTTCCAGCGCTTCGCGGTTCTCCGGCACCTCGCCACCGTGGCGCTCCAGCAAAATGGCGCAGGTCTTGATGACGTTCTCGGCCTTAGTGTTGAACAGGCCAATGGTCTTGATGTACTCCTTGAGCCCGTCCACCCCGAGATCCAGCATCCCTTGCGGGGTGTTGGCCACCGGATAGAGCTTGTCGGTCGCCTTGTTGACGCTGACATCGGTTGCCTGCGCCGAGAGCAGCACGGCGATCAGGAGTTCAAACGGCGAGTTGAAGTTGAGCTCTGTGGTGGGGTGGGGATTGTTTGCCCGCAGTCGCTCGAGGATCTCTCTGCGTTTCTGGTTATTCATGCCTTGCGTCCGATCATAGTTCGGTCGCCCGGACGCGGGCCGGGGCAACGTTGCAGTGGGCTACGGTAGCGGCCTGTTTGTGGTCCCGCCAGTCGTTGATGGCATTCTTGGCGGCGATCAACAGCCCCAGCCCGATAAAGCCGCCCGGCGGCAAAATTGCCAGCAGCAGGCTGGCATCGGCGTGGAACAGCTCGATGCGCAGGGATTTGGCCCACTCGCCCAGCAGCAGCTCGGCACCATCAAACAGGGTGCCCATGCCGATGATCTCGCGCATGCCGCCCAGTACTAGCAGCACCAGAGTAAAGCCAAGGCCCATCATCAGGCCGTCGAGGGCCGCCAGCAGCGGCGGGTTCTTGGAGGCATAGGCCTCGGCGCGGCCTATGATGACGCAGTTGGTGACGATGAGGGCGATAAAGATGCCGAGCGCCTGATAGAGGCCATAGGTGTAGGCGTTCATCAGCAGCTGTACGCTGGTCACCAGCGAGGCGATGATCATCACATAGACCGGGATGCGAATATCCTTCGGTACCCAGTTGCGCACCAGCGAGACGGCGAGGTTGGAGCAGAACAGCACCGCTATGGTGGCAAGGCCCAGCCCCAGCGCATTGGTAAAGGTGGAGGAGACGGCGAGGGTCGGGCAGAGCCCCAGCACCTGCACCAGCGAGGGGTTGTTCTTCCACAGCCCCTGACTCATCAGCTCCTTGAGCTCGCCCTTGCGGCTTTCCAGCTCGGCAATCGGGGCTGCGCTCGTTTCAATCTGTTCCATCTGGTTCATGATGGCTCGACTCCGTTAGTTCGCCGCCGGACAAGCCGGGGCGTTGCTGAGCAGTTCGGGTTGCTCCTGCTGCAGTTTAAGCAGGTTTTTCACCGCCTTGATCACGGCTCGCGGGGTGATGGTGGCGCCGGTAAAGGCATCGAACTCGCCGCCATCCTTCTTCACCGCCCACTGGGGCTCGTTATCATGGGTCAGGAATTTTCCGGCAAAGCTGTTGATCCAGTCCGATTTCTTCAGCTCGATCTTGTCACCCAGGCCCGGGGTCTCGTTGTGAGCGAGCACGCGCACGGCGGTGATGGTGCCCTTTGCATCAAAGCCCGCCACGATGCGGATCGCCCCGCTGTAGCCATCCGGCGCGATCGCCTCCAATGCATAGCCGGTCACCACGCCATTCTTGCTGGCGGTATAGAGGGCTTGCGGCTGATCGCTGCCGAGATACTTTCTGCTGGTCACCTGCTTGCAGCTGGCCACCAGATCGTTGTCATAGCTCCCCTCCGGCAGCAATACCGAGAGGGTCTGCTGCTTCTCCAGCTGCTGCTGGTGGGCGATTTTATCCTTGGTCAGCTCGTTGGTCAGTACCACCAGCGCGGTACAGCCCAGCGCGAACATCGCCAGAATAAGGCCGTTCTTGCGCATGCTCTTTAACATGTCCGGGCTCCGTCAGCTGTGATGGGGGAAAAGGGCAGAAACATCATTGGCGACGGGCTCCGTATACCTTCGGACGAGTCAGGCTGTCAATAAAGGGTACGCAAAGGTTGGCCAGCAGCACGGCGAAGGCGAACGCATCGGGATAGCCGCCAAAGCGGCGGATGATGTAGACCAGTATTCCGATCAGCACGCCATAGACCAGTCGGCCGCGCGGCGTGGTGCAGGCACTGACCGGATCGGTGGCGATAAAGAAGGCCCCCAGCATGGTTGCGCCGCTAAAGAGATGGAACATGGGCGTGGCGGTCGCATCCGGGCTTACCAGATAGCCGATGGTGGAGGCCGCCAGCAGGGCACCGAGAATCGCGGTGGGAATGCGCCAGTTGATCACCTTCTGCTGCAGCAGGAACAGGCCTCCCAGCAGATAGCCGAGGTTGACCCAGCTCCAGCCGATGCCGCCCCAGCCCTCAAACAGCGGGCCGCTCAGGATCTCGCCTGTGGTGAGCCCCTGAGTCAGACCGGTTTTCAGGGTATCGAGGGGGGTCGCCATGGTGAGACCATCCACCCCCTGCTTGAGCTGGGCCATGCTGTAGCCGTCGAGACTAAAGCCGGTGAAGATCACCGACGCCGCATCACCAAAGCCGAGGCTGTAGGCGCGCACGCTCTCCGGCGGCAGCCAGCTGGTCATCTGCACCGGGAAGGAGACCAGCAGCAGCACATAGGCGACCATGGCCGGGTTGAACAGGTTCTGACCCAGTCCGCCGTAAAGGTGTTTGGCGACGATGATGGCAAAGGCCGTGCCCACCACCAGCATCCACCATGGCAGCAGCGGCGGCAGGGAGAGACCGATCAGCACGGCGGTGAGCGCCGCACTGCCATCCATCAGGGCAGGCTTGATGGCGCGGCCACGGAGCTTGAGCACCAGCGCCTCGCACAGCAGCGCAGTGACCAGCGCCAGCAGGATCTGGATAAAGGAGCCCCAGCCAAAAACCCAAGTCTGGGCCAGCAAGCCCGGCACGCAGGCCAGGATCACCAGCAGCATCAGGGTTCGGGTCTGTTTGCGGTTATGGGCAAACGGCGCAGTCGCAATATTGAACATGAGTCTGTCGATTACCTTGTGGTTGTTCGGTCGGCTGACGGGGCATCTTCAGCGGCGGTCTCTGCGGCTCTGGCTGCCTCGGCCGCCAGCTTCTTCGCCTTGGCGCGGGCCACCGCGGCTGCAATGGCCGCTTTTTTCGGATCAACCGGGGCGTCAGCCACAGGGTTGCTCGCTTCAGGAGCCTCAGCTACGGCAAGTGGTTGCTCACTGCTGGCTGCATCGCTTTGCATCGGCTCAGCCTGTGCGCGCTCACCCTCAGTTCCGGCCCTGTCTACCTGAGTACCGGCACTCTCTACCTCTGCACTGGTACTTGCTACCTCAGCACTGGTACTTGCGCTCTGCTGGGCCAGCTTTTTGGCCTTGGCACGGGCGATGGCTGCGGCGATAGCGGCCTTCTTGGGATCGACCGCTTCACTTGCAGCCGTATTGCTTTGGCTGGTGGTTACTTCGCTCTTGGCTACCGCCACGTCGCGGGTCTGTGCGCTGGCAGTTGGCTCACTCTTCGCATCCTCAACACCGGCACTTTCGCCCTGCTGCGCCAGTTTTTTGGCCTTGGCGCGGGCAATGGCAGCAGCGATAGCGGCTTTCTTGGGATCAACCGCTTCGCTGACAGCAGATGGCGCATCACTTTGGGTTGCAGCGGATTCGCTGGTGCCGGCATTTGCAGTCAGATCGCCCTCAGCGCTGTCATCCTGCTGGGCGGCCTTTTTGGCTTTGGCACGGGCAATGGCGGCGGCAATTGCTGCCTTTTTCGGATCAACCTCTGCCTTTTGCTGATCAGCATCTACCGCAGGCGCAGCAACGACTTCGGCAGTCACAGGCTCGGCGCTATCACCCGCTTGAGCGGCCTTTTTGGCCTTGGCACGAGCAAGGGCTGCGGCGATGGCTGCTTTCTTGGGATCGCTGGCGGGGTCAACCGCCTCGGCGGGTTGCGCTGCAGCGGCTGTTTCGCTGTTTGCGCTCTCCGCCAGCTTGGCGGCGCGGCGCGCCTCCGCTTCCCGTTTGCGTGCTTCGCGGGCGGCAATCACGGCGCTGTTGTCGGGCAAGCCCTCTGCGGTGGCGGTAATGGCTGTGATGGGGGCATCCTGCTTGGCCTTGATGCGGGCGAGAGCTGCCGCCACCGGATCTTCCCCGCCTGCGGCCGTCATGGTCTGACGGCGCTGGGCGGCGGCTTGCGCATGGCGCGCTTCGCGGGCCGCTTTCTCCCGCTCGAAACGGGCTTGCTTGGCTTCGAAACGCTGCTTGGCGCGTTCGGCTTTTTCGGCCTCGGCACGGGCTTCGCGAATGTCGTCTTTGGCGATCTTGTAGTACTGCAACAGCGGGATCTCGCTCGGGCAGACCCAGGCGCAGGCGCCGCACTCGATGCAGTCCATCAGGTTGAGCTTCTCGGCCTTGTCATACTCCTTGGCCCGGCTGTACCAGTAGAGCTCTTGCGGCAGCAGGGTGGCCGGGCAGGCGTCGGCACAGGCGCTGCAACGGATGCAGGGCTGCTCCGGGCCGGGGGCGGGCAGCTCGGCCTGCGTCGGCGCCAGCAGGCAGTTGGTGGCCTTGACCACCGGCACCATGGCGTGGGGCAGGGTAAAGCCCATCATGGGGCCCCCCATGATCACCCGCTGCTCCGCTTCCGGTTGCAGCTCGAAACGCTGCAACAGCCAGCGTACCGGCGTACCCAGGCGCACCCAGGCGTTGCCGGGCTTCTTGAAGCTATCCCCGGTGAGGGTGACGATCCGCTCGATCAGCGGTTCGCCGTCGATAATGGCGCGCTTGATGGCAAACACGGTGGCGACGTTGAGCACCATGATGCCGATATCGACCGCGCGGCCTCCCTTGGGCACCTGACGGCCGGTCAGCAGCTCGATGGTCTGCTTGGCACCGCCCGAGGGGTACTTGGTCGGCACCGTCTTGACCAGCACATCCGGGTCTGTGGCGTGACGAGTCAGCTGCTCGATCGCCTCGGGTTTGTTGTCTTCCACCCCGATCAGGGTCAGCTTGGGTTTGAGCAGGTGCTTGAGTACCCGGATGCCATCCATGATCTCATCGGCATACTGCTGCATCAGCCGATCGTCGGTGGTGATATAGGGTTCGCACTCCAGCCCGTTGACGATCAGGATCTCGGTGAGCTGGCCGCGGCCGTCGAGCTTGCTGTGGGTCGGGAATACGGCGCCGCCAAGGCCCGCTACCCCCGCCTGCTGGATGCGCTCGAGCAGCTCGCCCCGCTCCAGATTCCAGTAATCGGCTTTGCCATTGCGCTCGCCCCACTCATCCTCCCCATCCGGGGTGAGAATGACACAGAGATCGCCGAGCCCGGAGGGGTGGGCAACCGTGTGGTTGCCAATCTCGGTGATGGTGCCGGATGTGGAGGCATGGACAGGGACGACCCGACCCTTGGCATAACGGGTCAGCGGCTGCCCTTTTTTGACCTTGTCGCCCACCTGCACCAGCAGATCGCCGGCGGGGCCTGCGTGCTGGCGCAGCGGAATAATGAGGCGCGGCGGCAGACCGGCGTCTACCACCGGGCTCTGGCTTGATTGCAGCTTGTTGTCGGCGGGGTGAATGCCACCGTGAAAGTCCCAGAGCGTGCCGGCTTTGATACGTTCGAGTAAGGAATGCATGGTTGCTCCGCTGTTTATTCCACTATCTTGACCGGAATCTTGCCCGGAACATGCACGTTATTGAGATCCCACTTCCAGTTATCGACCGTGGTGGGCACCGGGATCATCTCGATGCAGTCGGTCGGGCAGGGATCGACACAGAGATCGCAACCGGTGCACTCGTTGGCAATCACGGTATGCATCGCCTTGGTGGCGCCGACGATGGCATCCACCGGGCAGGCCTGAATGCACTTGGTGCAGCCGATGCACTGATCTTCGTGGATAAAGGCGACCTTTTTGACTGGCAATGCGGCCTCGTCACTGCCCCCCAGCGGCTGGGGCTCGACCCCCATCAGATCGGCGATCTTGCGCATGGTGGCCTCGCCACCGGGTACGCACTTGTTGATCTGATCGCCGTTGGCGAGCGCCTCGGCGTAGGGTTTGCAGCCGGGATAGCCGCACTGGCCACACTGGGTCTGGGGCAGCAGGGCATCGAGCTGATCGACGATGGGGTCTGCTTCCACATGAAACTTGACGGCGGCAAAGCCCAGGATAATCCCGAACGCCAGCGCCAGCAGGGTGAGCACCAGAATGGCAAAGAGTATGTGAGTCATAGCGCTATATCTTGATAAGGCCGGTAAAGCCCATAAAGGCCAGCGACATCAGACCGGCGGTGATCATGGCAATCGACACCCCGCGAAACGGCGCGGGCACATCGGCGGCGACCAGACGCTCGCGCATGGCGGCAAACAGGATCAACACCAGCGAGAAGCCGGTGGCCGCGCCAAAGCCGTAGATCACGCTCTGGATAAAATCGTGTCGCTCATTGATGCTGAGCAGTGCCACCCCGAGCACCGCACAGTTGGTGGTGATGAGCGGCAGGAAGATCCCCAGCAGGCGATAGAGGGGCGGGCTGCTCTTGCGCACCACCATCTCGGTAAACTGCACCACCACTGCGATCACCAGAATAAAGGCGAGGGTGCGCAGATAGGCGATATCCAGCGGCAGCAGGATATAGTGCTCCACCAGATAGGAGCTGGCACTGGCGAGGGTCATCACGAAGGTGGTCGCCAGCCCCATGCCGATGGCGGTTTCCAGCTTGCCGGAGACCCCCATAAAGGGGCAGAGGCCGAGGAATTTCACCAGCACGAAGTTGTTAACCAGCACGGTGCCGATCAATAAAAGCAGGTACTCAGTCATCAATTACCGTCACTGAAAGTCGGGTTATCGGGGTTTGAAGGCGGGCGGTATTATCTGACGTTAGGGCCAGTTAAACAACCGCAAGGCCGCATGGTTATTATGCAACTGGATAATTTAGCCGGGGTTTTGG
>NZ_JBODRQ010000122.1:0-9947 GCF_050633025.1 Aeromonas sp. | reverse complement strand
GGGCAAAGACAATTCAGGATGGATGTTCACAGACAGTGAGTGCGTCTGGACACAGACCGGAAAATAAACAGGTGAGCCGTCGCGAGCTCTCAGAGTCGGTTCAGTTGATAGAGCTGAACAAAGGAAAGCTTGTAGTAACGGATGGTTTTAGCAACAAACTTTTTCATCTTCGATTCCAATAGACAGGTTCAAATTGATCGTCGAATACGTACCGTGAACCCGGATTAACCGGCCTGTATCCAAGGGTATGCCCTCACTGCGAGGCGCATTGTAGGAGTTCGAATCGACCCCGGCAAACAAGAAAAATTGCACCGTTCAAATTAGTTTATCTAATGTATTTGTTGGTGAGATTGGTTCGCGTGAGTATGCATTCTTTGCAGTTTTAAATTGAGTTTTTGAAGCCGATTGTCTGACTCGGATAACATGGAAAAAGGCGCGTCATCCTCGCTTTTAAAATTCAACGGGGTGGTTGGGGGCTAATTTATTAAATTGATTTAAATCAACATGTTATATCTTGCTGTATTTTGTGATCTGGCTCGCGTAAATAAGTGTAAAACAGACTAAAGATGGCTTTGAAAACCATCTATTGCAAATCCTTTTACATTGATTTCAATCAAATAAAGGGATATAAAAACCCGGTCATCATGGGCGAGAATAAATTTAGGCTGATTGTTTTGAAGTTGTTAAACATTAGCTTTATTTGTGTTCTTGTATTGCCTTGTTGTTAATGTCAGTGGTTGCTGAACGCGTTTTGTTGTGACACGTCCCAATAAGGCTCATTCGCTAACCTCCAACGGAAGCTTTGTGCTTAAAACTTAAAATAGCCGTGCCAATAATCGGTGAGGAAACATCATGATTGCTGAGCATGTGGTAGACCTATCGCGGTTCCAGTTCGCTGCGACGGCCCTTTATCACTTTTTGTTTGTACCCTTGACGCTGGGAATGGCCTTCATCCTGGCGATCATGGAATCCGTCTATGTGATGACCAACAACACCATCTACCGGGACATGACCAAATTCTGGGGTAAGTTGTTTGGTATTAACTTTGCCTTGGGGGTCACCACAGGTCTGGCTATGGAGTTCCAGTTCGGGACGAACTGGGCTTACTACTCCCATTATGTCGGCGATATCTTCGGGGCCCCGCTGGCTATCGAAGGGCTGATGGCCTTCTTCCTGGAGTCCACCTTCGTCGGTATGTTCTTCTTTGGTTGGGATCGTCTGAGCAAGCATCAGCATCTGGCTGCCACCTGGTTGATGGCGCTGGGTACCAACCTCTCCGCCCTCTGGATCCTGGTCGCCAACGGCTGGATGCAGAACCCGGTCGGTGCCGAGTTCAACTTCGAATCCATGCGGATGGAGATGATGAGCTTCGCTGACGTGGTGCTTAACCCGGTTGCTCAGGTCAAGTTCGTCCACACTGTGGCGGCTGGTTATACCTGTGGCGCCATGTTTGTGCTGGGTATCTCCTCTTACTACCTGCTGAAGAATCGTGATGTGGCGTTTGCCCGTCGCTCCTTCGCCATTGCCGCCGCGTTCGGTATGGCTTCCATCGTGTCCGTGCTGATCCTCGGCGATGAATCCGGTTACGAGACCGGTGAAGTGCAGAAGGTGAAACTGGCCGCTATCGAAGCCGAGTGGGAGACTGAACCTGCTCCGGCCGCTTTTACCCTGTTCGGTATTCCGAATCAGGAAGAGATGCGCACCGACTACGCCATCAAGATCCCCTATGCGCTGGGCATTATCGCGACCCGCTCTCTGGACGGTCAGGTCACCGGTCTCAAGGATCTGAAGAGCGAGCACGAACTGCGCGTGCGCAACGGTATGACCGCTTACGACCTGCTGACCAAGCTGCAATCCGGTGACAAGTCTGACGAGACCCGCGCTCGTTTCGATGAAGTGAAGCAGGATCTGGGCTACGGTCTGCTGCTCAAGCGCTACACCAGCAACGTGACCGATGCCACTGACGAGCAGATCAAGGCCGCTGTGGATGACTCCATCCCGCAGGTTCTGCCGCTGTTCTTCGCCTTCCGTATCATGGTTGCCACCGGCATGCTGATGCTGGTGCTGATTGGTATGGCCTTCTATGACAGTGCCCGTCACCAGATCGGCCAGCGCAAGTGGCTGCTCAAGGCGCTGCTGTGGGGTATCCCGCTGCCGTGGATCGCCATCGAAGCGGGCTGGTTTGTTGCTGAGTATGGTCGTCAACCGTGGACCATTGCAGAGGTGTTGCCGACTTCCCTGTCAGCATCCAACTTGCCTGCAGCCGAGATCTGGTTCTCTCTAATCGGTATCTGCCTGTTCTATACCGTACTTCTGGTTATCGAGATGTACCTGATGTTCAAGTATGCCCGTCTTGGCCCCAGCAGCCTGAAGACTGGCAAGTATCACTTTGAACAGCTCAAGGCATAAGGAGAGCGACCATGTTTGATTACGAAACTCTGCGTGTCATCTGGTGGGCTCTGGTCGGCGTACTGCTGATCGGTTTTGCCATCACTGACGGCTTCGACATGGGGGTAGGCGCACTGCTCCCGTTCGTCGGCAAGAAAGATGTCGAGCGCCGCGTGATGCTCAACACCATGGGGCCGCACTGGGAAGGTAACCAGGTGTGGCTGGTCACTGCCGGTGGTGCCTTGTTCGCCGCTTGGCCGATGGTGTATGCCGCGACCTTCTCCGGCTTCTACATCGCCATGATCCTGACCCTGATGGCGCTGTTCCTGCGTCCGGTCGGTTTCAAATACCGCTCCCTGCGTGCTGATGCCAAATGGCGCAGCAACTGGGACTGGGCTTTGTTCGCCGGTAGCGCCGTACCACCCATCGTCTTTGGCGTGGCATTCGGCAACCTGCTGCAAGGTGTTCCGTTCGAGTTTAACCAGTTCATGATGTTGACCTATCACGGCAACTTCTTTGGCCTACTGAACCCGTTCGGCATTCTGGCTGGGCTGGTGAGCCTGTTCATGCTGCTTACCCAGGGCGCAACCTGGTTGATGATGAAGACCGACGGTGAAGTGCTGGCTCGTTCCCGCACTGCCGCCATGATCTGCTCACTGGTGACCTTGGTGCTGTTTGCTGCCGCGGGTTGGTGGGTAAGCGGTATGGAAGGGTATGTCATCGTCAAGGCCGCCGCGACCGACGCGGTATCCAACCCGATGAACAAGGAAGTTGTCCTGCAGGCTGGTGCCTGGATGAACAACTACACCCTCTATCCGTGGATGGTGGCTGCTCCTGTGCTGGGTCTGGCCATGAGCCTGCTGACTGCGCTGTTTGCCCGCATGAATATCGGTTGGCTGGCGTTTACCTGCTCCTCGCTGGCGATTGCCGGGGTCATCCTCACTGCCGGTTTCTCCATGTTCCCGTTCGTGATGCCCTCAAGCCTTGAGCCATCACTGAGCCTGACCATGTGGGATGCGACCGCCTCTTTCAACACCTTGCAGGTGATGACTGTGGCAGCAGCAGTCTTCGTACCGATTGTGCTGGGTTACACCCTCTGGACTTACATCAAGATGTTTGGCCGGGTAACCAACAAGCACATCGAAGATAACCAACAATCTCTCTATTAAGAGGTGCGCTGACAATGTGGTATTTCACCTGGATCCTGGGGCTGTTGCTGGCCTGTGCATTTGGCATCATCAATGCGCTGTGGCTGGAGCACACCGAGAACATGGATCGTCAGATCGATGAAAACAAGTGATCGACTCGCCAGGCTGGCCGCTCCACTGGAGCGACAGCCGTGGCAGGGGTTGATGTTACTCGCGGCGGCCTTGTTGGCCGTCGCTATTTTACAGGCCCCCAATCTGATCGCGGCCAACACCAGTGAGCATGGTCTCTGGCTTGCTCCCTGGCTGATGTGGGCCGTTTGTTGTGGTGTACTTAACGGGCTTGGCTTCCATCTGAAAAGCCTGCCCGGACGTGTGCTGTTCAACCCCTGGCTCGCCTGGCCCAGTTTGTTGTATGGCCTCTGGCTGACACATTCATATTTCCTTTCATAAAAAACGGGGGGAGGCAGGATTTCCCTGTCTCCTCCTGCTTCTTTCCTATTCAGCCCTGCGCTATGATAGCCCCCCATCTGACTGTCGAATGGATCACAGATTGTTATGGGGGAAGTCTTTGAGTTTCCGGTGCGAGTCTACTACGAAGACACCGACGCCGGGGGCATCGTCTACAACGCCAATTATCTCAAGTTTATGGAACGTGCTCGCACCGAGCTTCTTCGTGCCAAAGGGGTCGAGCAGGACGTCTGGCTGCAGGAGGGATATGCCCTGGTGGTGAGTCGAACTGAGATCGATTTCCGCTCGGCGGCCCGTTTTAATGAACTTTTGAATGTATTAACGCAAGTGACTGAAGTGAAACGCGCATCCCTGCGCTTTTCGCAGCAGATCCTGGCAGCGGATGGCCGACTGATCACTCGGGCAATGGTACAGATAGCCTGTGTCAGTCATCCGCAAATGAAACCTGTCGCTTTACCTGAAAAAATCAAGGGAGTGCTGTTAAGTGCACGCTGAAATTTCGTTTATTGGCCTGTTTTGGCAAGCCAGCCTGTTGGTGAAACTGGTCATGATGACCCTGATGAGCATGTCTATTGTCTCCTGGGCGCTGATTATCCAGCGCTCCAAGGCGATCAAGGCGGCCAATCTCGCATCGGAACAGTTTGAAGACAGATTCTGGTCAGGGGTTGATCTCAATCGCCTCTATCAGGAGTCCTCTTCCCGCCGCGATGATATCGAAGGCATGGAAGATATCTTCTACTCCGGTTTCAAGGAGTATGCCCGCTTGCTCAAGGCCGGTGCCCGTGGTCAGGATGCGGTGATGGATGGTACCTACCGCGCCATGCGTGTTTCCCTTTCCCGCGCGGTGGATGATCTGGAATCCAATCTGCCGGTGCTGGCGACCATCGGCTCCATCAGCCCCTATATCGGTCTGTTCGGTACCGTATGGGGGATCATGAACGCCTTTATCGCCCTGGGTCAGGTGCAGCAGGCGACCCTGCAGATGGTGGCACCGGGTATCGCGGAAGCGCTGATCGCCACCGCCATGGGTCTGTTTGCCGCTATCCCGGCGGTTATCTTCTACAACCGCTTCTCCAACAAGGTCGAGCGGCTGGAGAACGCCTACGCCAACTTCATGGACGAGTTCACTACCATTCTGAACCGTCAAATTGCACAGCAGCAGGGTGATCAGTAATGCAAACCTATCAGCGGATCCGGCGCAAAAAGGTGGCCGAGATCAACGTGGTTCCCTATATCGACGTCATGCTGGTGCTGCTTATCATCTTTATGGCGGTCACGCCGGTGATCACGCAAGGGGTCAAGGTGGATCTGCCACAGGCTGAGTCCGAGCAGTTGCCGGAAGATGCCAAGCCGCCCTTCATCGTCAGCGTCAATACCGAAGGCGAGTATGTCATCAAAGCTGGCGAAGCCGATGACGAGCCGGTGCCAAGCGGCACGCCAGAGGCGATGCAGCAATACATCACCGAAAAAGCCATGGGCTATCTGGCGATCAACCAGAATGCCCCCGTGGTGGTCGCGGGTGACAAGGCCGTGCGCTACGAAGAGGTGATCCTGTTGATGGTGGCCCTCAAGAATGCGGGTGTGCCTCAGGTTGGCCTGATGACAGATCCGGTGAACTAACGGAGATGGATGTGAAGCGTGGTATTTCCGGTTATCTCATCGCGTCGTTTCTGCTGCACCTGATCATCGGCATCATCCTGTTTGTCGGGTTCGATTTCAGCAAACCGAAACGACCCGAATCGAAGGGGCAGATCGTCAATGCCGTCATGCTCGATGAGAACTTCCTCAACGAACAGGCCAAGCAGATCCAGCAGCAGAAATCTCAGCCCAAGCCTCAAAAGGTAGAGAAAGAGAAGGATAAGGAAGACACGGATCTCGCCAAGCGCGAGCTGGCTCAGAAACAGGAGCAGCTTCGCATCGCCGAGACCAAGCGCAAGCAGGCCGAAGAGGCAACGCGCAAGGCCGAGGCCGAGAAGCAGAAGAAGGTTGCCGAGCAGAAGCAGGCGGAAGAGAAGGCCCAAAAAGCCGAGGAAGCCCGCAAGCTGGAAGAGCAGAAGACCAAGAAGGCCGAAGCCGAGCGTAAAGCGGCGGAAGCCGAGAGCAAGGCGTTGGCGCTGAAGAAGAAAAAGGAACAAGAGAAGAAAGAGGCCGAAGAGAAAGCCAAGGCGGCAGAAGCCAAGGCCAAGAAAGCGGAAGCTGATAAGAAGGCCAAAGCCGAAGCCGAGAAGAAAGCCAAGGCAGAAGCAGAGAAAAAAGCCAAAGCCGAGGCCGAGAAGAAGGCCAAGGAAGAGGCTGAGAAAAAGGCAAAAGCTGACGCAGAGAAGAAAGCCAAGGCAGAGGCCGACAAGCAGGCCAAGATCGCGGCTGAGCGCAAGCGTAAAGCCGCCGAGCAGGCCAAGCTGCAAAAAGAGATGGAAGAGATGATGCAGCAGCAGCTGTCGGCTGAGGCCAATGCCCGCAGTCAGGCCGCATCGGCAGCAGCCCAGGGCGAAGTCGACAAATATGCAGCCCTCATCACGGCCACGATCACTCGCTATATGATTTTGGATCCCACCATGCGGGGCAAAACTTGTAAGATCGGCGTGAAATTGGCCAGCACGGGTTTCGTCATCTCGGTGGACAGCGGCCAGGGCGATCCGGCGGTCTGTCGTTCCGGCAAGGCGGCGGTATTGAAGGCGAATCAGCTGCCGGTGCCCAAGGATCCTGCTGTATTTGAGCAGATGAAAGAGCTTAGCGTTACATTAGCTCCCGAAGTCTAGGCGTGGTAAAACGGGGTCATTGACCTAGGTTGGCAGGGTCTGCTGATAAAGGAATTAAACCTCTCATTTTTATTGGAACCGAGTATTTAAGCCATGATCAGAAAAGTATTATTTGCTTTGGTTGGCTGTTTGTTGCTGGGCCAGAGTGCCCAGGCGGCCCTGGACATCGTCATCACCGGCGGTATTGATAGCGCACGCCCCATCGCCGTCGCCCCCTTCAAGTGGGAAGGCAACGGGCAGTTGCCGCAGGACATCGCGGAAGTGGTCTCCAACGACCTGATGCGCAGCGGCAAGTTCAAGCCGCTGGCCCGTGGCCAGATGCCGCAGACCCCGAGCAGCAGCAGCGAGATCAACTTCGCTCCCTGGGCCTCCCAAGGGGTTGAGGCCGTGGTGGTGGGTTCCATTGCGGCAGTCGGTGACGGCACCTACAAGATCAACTTCGAGCTGGTCGATGTGCTGAAAGGCCAGCTGGCCAAGGCGCAAGGTGGCGAGAGCAACGGTTACATCCTGGATAGTCGCATGGCAACCATCCCGGGAGCCCAGATGCGCCAGTTTGCCCACCGCATCTCAGATATCGTTTATGAGCGTCTGACAGGCGAGCGCGGTGCCTTCCTGACCCGTCTGGCTTACGTCTCCGTCCAGCAGGGCACCCAGTTCCCGTACCAGTTGCGGATCGCCGACTATGACGGTTACAACGAGAAGACCTTGCTGCGCTCCCGTGAGCCGCTGATGTCCCCAGCCTGGTCGCCGGATGGCAGCAAGCTGGCCTACGTGAGTTTCGAGAACCAGAAATCCGAAATCTACGTGCAGGATATCTACACCCAGCAGCGCAGCCTGATCACCAGTTTCCGCGGTATCAACGGGGCGCCGGAGTGGTCTCCGGATGGTCGTCGTCTGGCTATCGTTCTCTCCAAAGATGGTTCACCGAACCTCTATGTGGTTGATGTCGCTAGCAAGCAGCTGACCCGCGTCACAACCAGCCGGGTGATCGACACCGAACCCTCCTGGATGCCGGATGGGCAAAATTTGTTGTTCACCTCTGAACGTGGTGGCAAACCCCAGATTTATAGCGTAAATTTGGCGACTGGTATGACTCGCCGGATGACTTGGGAAGGTGAATCCAACCAGGGTGCATCCATCACTCCTGATGGCAAAATCATGGTGATGGTGACCCGTGTTCAGGGACAGTATCGTATTGCCCGTCAGGACATGGAAAACAATGCCCTGTTGGTCCTTACCCAGAGTGCTCTGGATGAGTCGCCAAGTGTGGCTCCCAATGGCAGCATGATCATTTATGCCACCATCTATCAGGGTCGTAAGAGTCTTGCGTTGGTGTCGACTGATGGTCGCTTCAAGGCTGTGCTTCCGACCAGTAGCGGTGAAATTCGTGCACCAGCTTGGTCGCCCTTCTTGAATTGATAAAAATCCGATTGTTTTTTGTTTTGTTATAAAGGTTTAAGGAAATAGCATGCAACTCAATAAACTGCTCAAGGGTTTGGCCATCGCACTGCCACTGTTCACCCTGGCCGCTTGTAGCTCTTCTTCTGATTCCGATGCCGCTGGCGCCGAATCAGGCATGACTGACGGCATGGGCGGTGTACAAACCGGCGGCGCCAACGGCATGTTGTCCCCGGAAGAGCAGATGCGTCAGAAGTTCGAAGCACTGCAGCGTGACAACGTGATCTACTTCCCGTTCGACGGTTACGATATCCAGGGTCAGTACGCTGATCTGCTGGATGCCCACGCCAGCTACCTGCGCGAGCGCCCGAGCGTGAAAGTCCTGATCGAAGGTCACGCCGATGAGCGCGGTACTCCGGAGTACAACATCGCCCTGGGCGAGCGTCGTGCCAAGGCTGTTGCCAAGTATCTGCAAACCCTGGGTGTGCAGGCCGAGCAGCTCTCTATCGTCAGCTATGGCGAAGAGAAGCCGCTGGACATGTCCCACACCGAGGATGCCTTTGCCAAAAACCGCCGCGCGGTTCTGGTTTACTAAGGTTTAAACCGAACGAAGTTCGTTTATCTGCAAGCGGCCATTTCGATGGCCGTTTTATTTGCACTAAACGCCAAGGTTTGATCCGAATGAAATCTGCATATGCGAGCGACGATGGCGCTGGCCGTTTTATCTGTACTAAACGCTAAGGTTTGATCCGAATGAAATCTGTGTACAAGCAAGCTGTCGTTGCGCTGGCCGTCTTGGTTGCTCTGAATGCGCAAGCTGCGGCACCGGTCAGCGATCTGGGCGGTGACTCAAGTGGTGGGGTTGTCCTTAGCGGCAACAACGGCGCCATCGTGCCCACCGGTAGCCTGGAAGATCGGGTTGCCCTGCTGGAGCGCACCCTCAATGCTCGCCTACGGCTGCAAGCTGAGTTGCAGCAACAGGTCGACTCCCTGCAAGGGGAGGTTTCCGAGCTGCGTGGGCAGCTGGAGCAGCAGACCTACCAGATGGAACAGTCGCAAGAGCGCCAGCGTCAGCTCTATCAGGAGCTCGACAAGGTTGCCAGCAGCCAGCAGGCAGCTCCAGCCGCCGCGGCCCCTGCTGCTGCCGCTACACCGGCTGCCGCAGCCAATTACTCAACCAATCAGGATGAGAATCAGGCCTACGATGCAGCAGTCAACATGGTGCTTAAAGAGAAGAGCTACGACAAAGCCATTCCGGCTTTCCAGGGCTTCATCAAGCAGTACCCCAATTCGGGCTATGTTCCCAATGCACACTACTGGCTCGGCCAGTTGCTGTTCAACAAGGGTGACAGAGCCGGTGCCTCGGCCCAGTTTTCGACCGTGGCCAACAAATACAGCAAATCCCCCAAGCGAGCCGATGCGCTGCTGAAGCTGGGTATGCTGGCGCAGCTGGATGGCAAGAAGGCGGAAGCCAAATCCTTCTATGAGCAGGTGATCAAGGGCTATCCCAACACTTCGCCGGCCCAGTTGGCCAAACAGAGTCTGGCCAAGCTGTAACATTGCTGTATGTCACTGTTTTCGTAACGCTACTGTAAAAATAGCCTGCATTTGTACGCACAGTGAGCAAACGGATTTAAATTACGAATTTTCTGTTGCACCGGAAATTTAAATCCGTAATATAGGCCGCCGTCAGAGCCGAAGCAGTAATGCAGTCGGAACTGGTCGTGGTGAGGGTCGTTAGCTCAGTCGGTAGAGCAGTTGACTTTTAATCAATTGGTCGCTGGTT
>NZ_JBODRQ010000121.1:0-9991 GCF_050633025.1 Aeromonas sp. | reverse complement strand
CCAATAGATAATAAAATGGTTTTATATTAGGATGGTTTTGTGCCAATTCAGGAATAGTGATGGTTGACATAAACCAGCTTGCGGTCTGAACCAAAACACCTATTACTAGTAGTAAAAAAACAATATTTCTTAAGAAAAAATCCTTATATAAATAGATTGCGAGCAGCCCCCCAATAATCATTATTGTTTGGAATATATCGCCTATCAATTGAACTGAATCTTTAAAAAAGACATAGAAAACTACAGAAAGAAACATAAATGAAGAAAAACGCTCGCTCTCCAAATAGTGCCTTATAAACTTAGTCATACCAATATATCGCCTGTAACGTAGAGGAGGCTAAATTCTTACTTCCTAAAAATATAATTCCCGCGGATCTTGCGCCACAATCCGAACACATCGGTGCGGGGGAAGATGGCGATCCTGCGGATCTGGAAAGGGTCCTGGTGCATTGCTTTGGGGCCGCTATTGGTAGCGACGGCAAAGCGATACCCGGCAGCGATAGCCTGTTCCTTGGCACTCTCGTTCATATCTCCGTAAGGGTAGGCAAACGAGAGCAATGGATGACCAAGCAGGGCCTCCAGTTGGCGTTTATTCTCCTGAATTTCATGGGCTTGTTGTTCGGCAGTGAGTTGACTCAAGCGGGGGTGAGTCAGGGTATGACCACCAATTTCCACATGACCGCTGGCGGCCAGCGCCTTGACCTGCTCACCACTCATCAATGAGACCTTGGTATCCGGATTGGTCGGATGCTCCACATCCCAACGGTTATAGCCTTCACCGGTAACCACGTACACCACAGCTTTGTAACCATATGTTTCCAGCAGTGGCAGCATGCGGGTCAGATTGTCCTGATAGCCGTCATCGGCGGTGATCATCAGGTACTTCTTGCCGTATTGCAGACGGTGGATAAAGCCTTTGTCCGCCAGATCGCGGAACGTCAGGGTTTCGTAGCCGAGCCACTTCATCAGGCGCAGATGCTTCTCGAACATGGTGATCGGCATCCAGGTGCCATGCACCCCTTTCTCGCTATCCTGTTCGATAAAGCGGTGATACATGATGACCGGCATCTCGCGGCGCAGGGTTTCCACCACCGCATCCTGATAGATGGACTCCAGCCCGGAAACTACCCCCTGCAAGCCGTACTCGTCCTGAATGCGTTGACGAATTGTGTCTGAAACTGTGCCACTGGCCAGGGCCGGGGCAATCTGCGCCTTCAGTGCGGCAAAATCGATGGCCAGATCCTTGGGGCCGATATCGCCAAAATTGCTGGCCAGAGCATCATCCAGATTCTGTTCGGTCACCAGGCCAATGGCCCTGGCTTCACCAATGGCAAAGGCGGGCCGACCGCAGAGCAGTGCTTCCATCGCTACCCGACCGGCGCCGATCACCAGATCGCAACTCGCCAGCAGAGCGGGGACATCATCGACATAGCCAACAAACTCGGCGCGTCCTTCGAAACGGGCAAAGCGCTCCGGCACCTTGGTGCCGCTGACAATCCGCACCTTGCAGGCATCCAGGTAGAGCACTTCATCGAGCAGCCGGTAACAGAGCTCCCCTTTGGGGCCGCTCAAACGGCCAATGATGGCAATCACCGGCTTTGGATTGTCCGGCGCAGGCACAGGCTGGAATTTGTCGGTTTCGATACCGTTGCGCAGCACCTGCACTATCGCGGGATCGACCCCCAGATTGTCGATAATCTGGTGGGCGATATCCTCGCAAACAGCTACCGCCCTGAATCCAAGGGCATGGAAGGCTTTGCGCGAAGCGTGCACCGGCTGGCGACCATGTACCGTGGTGATCATCGGGGTACCGGTCAGTTTGCAAGCAACGTAGCTGCTCCAGCCGGAGGCGCGGGAGTGAGCATGCACCAACTGAATATGATGCTTTTTGATGAGATAGATGAGGTAGAAGACGTGCCAGAAGCGGCGCAGAATGCTGCGCTTGTTGAATCTCAGCTTGAAGACGGGACCAAGCGTCGGCTTGGTCAGCGTATCCGACACATAAAAGACGTTGTGACCACGCCGGGTCAGTTCGTTACCGACCGTGGTGGCATAGACCTCAGCTCCCGTTACCTCGAGCTGGGAGAGTGCCATCAATATATTCATCGCGCGGTTACCCGGTAGATAAGAGAGGAACGGCAAGCAGCCACAGAGACCAGAAACCGGAAGCAGGCAAGTGCCCACTTCCGGTTTTGCGCTCAAACTGCCGCGTTGTGCTCACCCGTTAGCGGTTGAGCCAGGCCATATAATCCGCTACCCCTTCGGCAACGGTTTTGAACTCGGCGTCATAACCCACGCTGCGCAGCTTGGTCATATCAGCCTGGGTGAAGCTCTGGTAGCGGCCCTTGAGGTGATCCGGGAAGGGAATGTACTCGATAGCACCCTTCTGATGATGCTTGATCACCGCTTCGGCCACGTTCTGGAACGGCTCGGCACGGCCGGTACCGCAGTTGAAGATGCCGGAGTGCTGCGGGTTCTGCCAGAACCAGAGGTTTACCTTGCAGACGTCGTCGATATAGATGAAGTCACGCATCTGGCCACCGTTCGGGAAGCCATCGCAACCTTCGAACAGCTTGGGATTCTCGCCCTTCTTCACCTGGGTATTGAGGTGGAAGGCGACGGAAGCCATGGAGCCTTTGTGCTGCTCGCGCGGGCCGTAGACGTTGAAGTACTTGAGGCCAACGACCTGAGAGTTGATCTCCGGCATCCAGCGGCGCACGTACTGGTCAAACAGCTGCTTGGAGTAGCCGTAGACGTTGAGCGGCTGTTCAAACTTGGGATCTTCGATGAAGTTGTCGTTGCGACCACCGTAGGTCGCGGCAGAAGAGGCGTAGATGAACGGGATTTCACGTTCGATACAGTAGTGGAACAGATCCTTGGAGTACTCGTAGTTGACCTCCATGATGAACTTGCCGTTCCACTCGGTGGTGGCAGAGCAGGCGCCTTCGTGGAAGATCACCTCGATGCCGTTGTCCCACTCTTCAAACTCGTCACCGGAGACGATACGAGCCTGGAACTCGTCTTTGTCCATGTAGTCAGCGATGGTCAGATCGACCAGGTTGACGAACTTGGTGCCGTCGGTCAGGTCATCAATGACCACGATATCGGTCCGTCCTTGAGCGTTCAGCTGCTTGACCAGATTGCTGCCGATAAAGCCAGCACCGCCAGTTACTACGATCATGGAGTTTGCCTCTCGTACGTTGATGGCTACATGTGACTGCTTGTTAAAGCTGTGTATAGTGAGCCAATTTGAAATTGCCGAAAAGTTTATCACGGGCCGCCAAGGGATTCGACCCTGTTCAAAACTGCCCCGAGCGGAGCCTGTTGGAGGAATGAGTGATGAAAACCAGAGACAGGATCATTCACAGCGCGACCGAGCTGTTCAACGATCAGGGTGAACGCAACATCACCACCAACCATATTGCGGCGCACATGGGCATCAGCCCGGGCAACCTCTATTACCACTTCCGTAATAAAGAGGACATCATCCACTCCATCTTCGATCAATATGCCCGCCACCTGAGCGAAAACTTCATCCCGACCCGCAACCGTGAAATCACCCTGCAGGATCTGATGGGCTATCTGGATGCCATCTTCTATCTGATGTGGCAGTTCCGCTTCTTCTACGCCAACCTGCCGGACATCCTGAGCCGTGACGAACCGCTGCAACAGAAGTACCTCAAGGCCCAGGAGCAGATGCGCTCCTCCGTGGTCGCACTGCTCAGAAGCCTGCGTGAAGGGGGCATTATCGATGTCAGCGATGAAGACCTGCCGGATCTGGGCCAGACCATCAAGATGGTGGTGACCTGCTGGATCCCGTTCCAGATTGCCCAGGCTCCCAATACCCGCATCACCAAGCCACTGCTCTATCAGGGTGTGTTGAAGGTGCTGTTTCTGCTGCGCCCCTACGTGCAACCGCAAGTCGCCGAACAGATCCAGCAGCTGGAACAACACTACCGTGAGCTGGCCCAGCCAGTCGGGTGAGATCTGTTTCACATTAGTTGAATATCAGCACAATCATTTGAATTTACCACAACAGATTGCAGTAAAATGTCGCCCTCTGTTGATACGCAGCTGAAATAGCCAATAAGGATCGAGGATGTCTAACGGATTCTATCGTCACCTGACCGAACAACTGAACCAGGTGCAAGCTGAAGGGTTGTACAAGCAAGAACGCATCATCACCTCCGCCCAGCAGGCCAGCATCGCTGTCGGCGGCGAGCAGGTACTGAATTTCTGTGCCAACAACTATCTGGGATTGGCCAACCACCCGGATCTGATCGCCGCCGCCCATCAGGGACTCGACAGCCACGGCTTCGGCATGGCCTCGGTACGCTTCATCTGCGGCACCCAAGATCAGCACAAAGCGCTGGAGCAGAAGATGTCCGCCTTCCTCGGCACCGAAGACACCATCCTCTACTCCTCCTGCTTCGATGCCAACGGCGGTCTTTTTGAGACCCTTTTCGGCACCGAAGATGCCATCATCTCCGATGCCCTCAACCACGCCTCCATCATCGACGGTGTGCGGCTGTGCAAGGCCAAGCGCTATCGCTACGCCAACAACGACATGGCCGAGCTGGAAGCCCAGCTCAAGCAGGCTGACGCCGATGGCGCCCGCTTCAAGCTGATCGCCACCGACGGTGTCTTCTCCATGGATGGCGTCATCGCCGACCTCAAATCCATCTGCGATCTGGCAGACAAATACGATGCGCTGGTGATGGTGGATGACTCCCACGCCGTCGGCTTTATCGGCGAAAACGGTCGTGGTACCCACGAATATTGCGGCGTGATGGATCGGGTCGACATCATCACCGGCACCCTGGGCAAGGCGCTCGGCGGCGCATCCGGCGGCTATACCTCCGGCAAGAAAGAGGTGATCGACTGGCTGCGTCAGCGCTCCCGCCCTTATCTCTTCTCCAACTCGCTGGCCCCCGCCATCGTTGCCGCCACCATCAAGGTGATCGACATGCTGGCGGAAGGTCACGACCTGCGCGCACGTCTGAAAGAGAACAGCCAATACTTTCGCGAGCGGATGAGCGCCGCCGGCTTCACTCTGGCTGGCGCCGACCACGCCATCATTCCGGTGATGCTGGGGGATGCCAAACTCGCCTCCGAAATGGCAAGCCGCATGCTGGCAGCCGGCATCTATGTGGTGGGCTTCTCCTTCCCGGTCGTGCCCAAGGGTCAGGCGCGCATTCGCACCCAGATGTCTGCCGCTCATACCCGCGAGCAGCTGGACAAGGCGATCGACGCCTTTATCCGCATCGGCCGTGAACTCGGCGTTATCTGATTTGAATCAAGGGGCTGCAGCCCCTTTTTTCTGCATTCATATTGAAGGAACAGCCATGAAAGCACTCTCCAAACTGCACAAAGAGGTCGGCATCTGGATGACGGATGTGCCGGCCCCCGAGCTCGGCCACAACGACCTATTGATCAAGATCCGCAAAACCGCCATCTGCGGCACCGATATCCACATCTACAACTGGGACGAGTGGTCCCAGAAGACCATTCCGGTCCCCATGGTGGTCGGCCACGAATATGTGGGGGAAGTGGTCGCCATCGGTCAGGAAGTGCGCGGCTTCGCCATCGGCGATCGGGTCTCCGGTGAAGGGCACATCACCTGCGGCCACTGCCGCAACTGCCGCGCCGGCCGCACCCATCTCTGTCGCAACACCATTGGCGTTGGGGTCAACCGTCCCGGCGCCTTTGCCGAGTATCTGGTGATCCCCGCATTCAACGCCTTCAAACTGCCGGACAACATCCCGGACGAGCTGGCCGCCATCTTCGACCCTTTCGGCAATGCGGTGCACACCGCCCTCTCCTTCGATCTGGTGGGCGAGGATGTGCTCATCACAGGCGCCGGCCCCATCGGCATCATGGCTGCCGCAGTCTGCCGCCATGTGGGTGCGCGCCACGTGGTGATCACCGACGTCAACGAATACCGGCTGGAGCTGGCCCGCAAGATGGGCGCCACCCGCGCGGTCAACGTGGCCAAGGAGCAGCTCGCCGATGTGATGGAGGAGCTCGGCATGACCGAGGGCTTCGACGTGGGGCTGGAGATGTCCGGCGTCCCGAGCGCCTTCCAGGAGATGATCGACAAGATGAACCATGGCGGCAAGATCGCCATGCTCGGCATTCCCCCCTCCACCATGGCCATCGACTGGGGCAAGGTGATCTTCAAGGGCTTGTTCATCAAGGGGATCTACGGCCGCGAGATGTTCGAGACCTGGTACAAGATGGCGAGCCTGATCCAGTCCGGGCTGGATCTCTCCCCCATCATCACCCACCGCTTCCACATCGATGACTTCCAGCAGGGGTTCGAAGCGATGCGATCCGGCCACTCCGGCAAGGTGATCCTGAGCTGGGATAAATAGGCCGTTTCACCCCTTGGTTAACCGAAACCCGGCGAATGCCGGGTTTCTTTTTATCTCCACCACCCAAATTGCCGTGATATCGCCCAAAACTTTGTATGCAGAGTGCTTAACACTTCACACACAAGCGTTTAAATGGCTGTAACTATTCGGTTATAATCCGTCCGGTTCACAGGGATAATAAGAGAGTGCTGGGAGTATATGAGCGTGTTGAAAAAACTGAGCTATTTGCTGGCTGTCGGGATGACGGCCGCCAGCTTGTCTGGGGCAGTGCTTGCTGCCGATGATATGTCACCGGAAGCCATTGCCGAGCGGATCAAACCAATCGGTCAGGTCTATACCGCCAAGGATCTGGAAGGTATTGCCGGCGCGGGTGCCGCACCTGCTGCGACCGCCTCTTCTGGTCCCCGCGATGGCGAAACGGTCTACAAAGGCGCCTGCTTTGCCTGTCATGATACCGGTGCCGCCGGTGCCCCCAAACGGGGTGACAAGGCAGCCTGGGAGCCTCGCATCGCCCAGGGCATCGACACTCTCAAGAAACATGCCATTGAAGGCTTCACTGGAAAGTCTGGCATGATGCCTCCACGCGGTACCTGTGCGAACTGTAGTGATGAAGAGATCGAAAACGCCATCCACTACATGACTGACAAACTGTAAGTACTTGAAAGGGCCACAATTGTGGCCCTTTCAATCTATCGGCTTCCGACTACTCTTGTAAGGTAGACATATCGGGAGTTGCACATGTCGTCCCAATCCATCGAACCCCACTACTCAACTCCTTTGCTGGCGCTGATCTCGGCCGTTATGGACTTCCCTGCGCCACAAACCGCCACGTCTGGCGATTACGATGCCCTGATCCAGCAGATTGACCAACTCTGCCCGCTGCAACATTTCGGCATACTGGGCCTCTCCGATACCGGTCTGAATTGGCTTTACGCCTATAGGATCAGCGACACCTTCAAGCAACAGCTGGGCCGGGAGCAGTCCCGCATCACCGATCAGCTCACCCAGCTGGACGAAGCCGAAGGTTGGTGCACCTTCCCCATCGAGCATGGCCAGGTGCAGTGGCTGCTGGCGCGCGGTGCCCCCGCCGACCTGCCAACCCTGCGCCTGTTGTTGGAGTGCCTGGCCAAGCGGCTGACCGAAACCCAGGCAGGCTCCCATCTCACCGAGCTCCCTTCACCGCTGATCCGCAAAGACCCGAACTGGAAAAAGAAAATCGAGAGCATCAGCCGCATCATGCGGCTCGCCAATACCCTGCCGGCTCAGGCGCTCTTCTCCCAGCTGGAAGCGGTACTGCGTCAAATGCTCACCATCGAGGACATGCTGTTGGTCAGGCTAACCAGTCAGAAACTGGAAAAGCTCTATCCTGCCCATCCCCATCAGGGGGACGAGTTCATCAGCGGCTTGTGCCACAGCACCAGTAATATCGAGGTCAGCAAAGCGTCGCGGTTCTGGCACAGTATGCCGCTGCGCCTGCAGCAGCAGTATTTCGCTCACTTCATCATCAGCACGACTCAGCCGCTGGAAACCGACGACAAGCTGTTTCTCGACTTCCTGCGTGGCCAGCTCACCCTGCTGCTGGAGCTGAGACGGATCCGCCAGCAGCTCAACGAAATAAATAGTGAAGACTCCATCAACCAGCGGCTGCAACAGCTGCGCCAGACCAACCTTCGGCTGCAAAAGCAGCTCAAGCAGCATCAGGAGCTGGAACGGCGGCTGCAATTCGATGCGCTTCACGACCCACTGACCCAATTGCCCAACCGTGCGTTGTTGATGAACCACCTCAATCAAGCCATGACCCACTACAACCGCTACAAGTCGCCAGGATTTGCGGTGATCTTTATCGATGTGGATCACTTCAAGCAGATCAACGACACCCTGGGCCATAGCGCGGGAGACATGCTGCTCAAGGAGATCAGCCGCCGCCTGCAGACCTGTATCAGACAGAACGATCTGGTGGCCAGATTGGGGGGCGATGAGTTTGTCATCTATCTCGATAGCAGCAAGCATGAAGAGGACATCAGCCCGGTACTGAACCGCATCATCAGCCGCCTCTCCTACCCGTTCCGGCTAGTCGGCAACGAGCTGAGCATTACCGTCAGCCTTGGGGTATCGAGCGTATCCGAGCAAACCTCAGATATCAGCCAGCTGCTTCATCAGGCCGATCTGGCCATGTATCAGGCCAAGCGCAATGGTCGCAGTCGCATCGTCAGCTACTCGGATGATTGCATCAACCAGAACTGGAATTCGCCGGAAGAGATGCTAGCCAGAGCCCTGCGGGAGGGGCGTATCGTCCCCTATTTCCAACCGGTGATCCGGCTGCAGGATAGCCGCCTGACCGGACTGGAGGTGATGGCGCGCTGGTTGACCGAGGAGGGGATTCTGAAGGATGCGTTCGACTTTATTCCGCTGGCGGAGCAGTGCGGCCTGATTCTGGAGCTGGATTACCAGATCCTGCGCCACACCTGTCAGCAACTGAAGAACTGGCTGCCAATCTCCGGGCAGAGCAAATTCAAGGTCGCCATCAATCTGTCGGGCAAGCATCTGGTCAACCATGACCACATCATGCGGCTGATGGGGATCATCGAGGAAGAGGGGGTCGCCCCCGGTTATCTGATCTTTGAATTCAACGAGCGGGAGCTGTCGCGACAAGATTCCGATGCACTGGCATCCCTGCATGACCTGAGGGCTAAGGGTATCCAGATCAGCCTCGATGATTTCGGCACCGGCTTCTCCTCCCTCAACGCCTTGTTCCACTTCCCGGTGGATTACATCAAGGTGGATGACAGCTTTACCCAGAGGATGTTGCAATCACCCAAAGATTTGGCGCTGATCCGCGCCATGCGGGATATCTGTCAGGATCTCGATTACACCTTGGTCGTCGAGGGGATCGAGAACCAGCAGCAGCTGCAGAAGCTAATCGATATCGGCTGCCGGATGGGGCAAGGGCGCTATATCTCACCGCCCATGCCGGGAGCAGACATAGTACCGCTACTGACCCCGGCCACTCCTTAGGGTTAATCCTTCTTGAACAACGCCCGCAGGTTGGCAACACCGACCTGCCCCTTCTGCTGGCGCTCCTCGGCAGTCACCTTCTTCTGGTTTTCCCATTCAAGGTCATCCTGCGGCAGCTCCAGCAGGAAGCGGCTCGGCTCTGGCCGTACCGACTCGCCAAACTGGCGCCGCTCCTTGCAGAGGGTAAAGGTCAGCTCGGTCTGGGCCCGGGTGATCCCCACGTAGGCGAGACGTCGCTCTTCCTCCACATTGTCCTCGTCGATGCTGGTCTGGTGGGGCAACAAGCCCTCCTCCATCCCCACCATGTAGACATAGGGGAACTCCAGCCCCTTTGAGGCATGCAGGGTCATCAACTGCACCTGATCCGCATCGTCCTCCCCCTCGTTGCGCTCCATCATGTCGCGCAGGGTGAGGCGAGTGACCACCTGAGCCAGCGTCATCGACTCCTCCAGCTCATCCCCCTCCAGCATCTCGGTGATCCAGCGATAGAGGGTGGAGACGTTCTGCATCCGCATCTCGGCCGCTTTCGGGCTGGGCGAGGTCTCGTAGAGCCACTCTTCGTAGTGGATCTCCTTGATCATGTCCCGCACCGCCTCCACCGG
>NZ_JBODRQ010000120.1:0-10234 GCF_050633025.1 Aeromonas sp. | reverse complement strand
TCAGGTGTTAGTGCCCCCCGGGTGTGAGGGTTCGAGTCCCTCTCTTCGCACCATGATTCTGACATGTAAACACAGAGCGATGCGCTCCAACCGCATTTAAAAACCAGCTGGAGAAAATCAGTGTGCGAAGGTGGCGGAATTGGTAGACGCGCTAGCTTCAGGTGTTAGTGTCCCACGGATGTGAGGGTTCGAGTCCCTCTCTTCGCACCATTCATTACGCAAAAGGCCCATCACGAAAGTGATGGGCCTTTTGTTTTTACTCCTTGTTATGGCTATGCTTTTGACGACTCCCCGCTCATCGTCATGCCAAGGAACGCATATGATACTGGATACCGACATTCACAACTTTTACGAACATCTGGTGCTCAAGGAGATTGAGAAACAGGGGCTGCAACAAAAGCTCAACAGCGATCAGATGGCCGACCTCTGCTGCCTTACCCTCAACCAGCTTCCGGCCCACTATATTCGCCACAATGTCGACATGATCTACTTCCTGACCGATGCCAAGCGTACCGAAATGGAGAAACTGGTGGTCGAATCGCTCAAGGTGGCACAGCAGAAGGTCAAGCAGGCTCCCGTCAAAAGCTCATAACCAGGGCTGCTGCCAGAGCAGGGTAACGATACCGGTCAACCCGGCCACTGGCAGCAAGATCAAGGCGGGCCGCAATCCGGGCTCCAGCATCACCCAGGCAGCCAGCAGAAAACCGGCACTCCAGGTGCCGTACTCTTTATCCTGACCCCATGCGAGTACGGCCACCGCCACCAGCAACATCATCCCCCGCAATATCCCGCGCATTGTTTTCTCCCCAACCAACAATTGATAATGATTATCATCTTCATCTGCTGGGGATGCAAGTGGCGTCACAGAAAAGCTTCGTATGTGACTCTTCGTGTCAACATGCCGCTCAAAAACGGGTTATGAGATCAACTAATTTGTGGTTTTTTCAATCAAATGTGCATTTTTGCCAATTTGATGGGGCTTTAACCCGTCGGGTTTGTGGTAGATTGCGGCCTCTTTTTGGGTTGCCTCCTCGGGATCGATGTATCCACAGGACGAGAGGGAGTGACCTTGGCGAGCAAGAGTTTAGGAAGTATCTATGCAAAACCAACAAAACCACATCCGACTACCGGGCATGGCACAGGTATTTGCCTGTCTAGCCATTTTCCTGGCCCTGGCATTCTCGTTCACCAGCGTGCTCGATCTGCCGATCCAGCTGGCGCTGTTCATCGCCTGGTTCGTCATCATGGGGCTTGGCATCAAACTCGGCCACGATTACAAATCCCTGGAGCAGGCTGCCGTTGACGGCGTTGCCAAGGGGATGGGGGCCATCCTGATCCTGGTCTCCGTCGGTGCCCTGGTCGGTACCTGGATTGCTGGCGGCATCGTCCCCAGCATCATCTACTTCGGCCTCAAGGTGATCCACCCGTCCATCTTCTTACTGGCAACCCTGATCATCTGCTCCCTGACCTCGCTGGCCACCGGCACCTCCTGGGGCTCTGCCGCCACTGCCGGTATCGCCATGATGGGGATCGGCCACAGCCTCGGCGTGCCTGCGCCGCTGGTAGCCGGTGCCGTGCTCTCCGGCGTCTACTTCGGTGACAAGCTCTCTCCGCTCTCCGACTCAGTAGTGCTGGCTTCGACCATGTCCAACGTCGACGTGGTGGAACATATCAAGGGGATGCTGCCCATCAGCCTGCTCTCCTATGTCATCACCGCCGTGCTGTTCAGCGTGGTGGGCATGCAGTATTCGGGCAACGTCAGCCTGGAGCAGGTCAATCTGGTGATGGAGGCCCTCGACAACCAGTTCAACATCACTCCGCTGGCCATAGTGCCGGTGGTGCTGGTACTGGGCCTGTTGGCCAATCGCAAGCCCGCCTTCCCGGTGATCAGCTTCGGCGCCCTGCTGGGCCTGATCTGGGCCATCGCCTTCCAGGGTATGGATCCGGTCAAGGCGATGCACTCGGCTTATAGTCCATTTGCCATCACTTCCGGCATCGATTTTATCGACAACATCCTCGGTCGTGGCGGCATGGAGTCCATGCTGGGCTCGGTGGCCGTCATCATCTTTGGCTTAGGCTTCGGCGGCCTGCTGGAGAAAGTAGGTATCCTCTCCGTCATCGCCAGCGCCTTCGAGAAACGCATCAACAGCATCGGCAGCCTGACCAGCCACACCATCGGCACCGCGTTTCTGGCCAACGTGTTTGGCTCGGCCATGTATGTGTCGCTGATCCTGACCCCCAAGATCATGGCCAAAAACTACGACCGACTGGGACTGGCGCGCAAGAACCTCTCTCGCAACGCCGAGTTTGGCGGCACCCTCACCTGCGGCATGGTGCCCTGGAGCGACAACGGCATCTTCATGGCCGGGGTGCTGGGGGTGGCAACCCTCGACTACCTGCCCTACATGTGGCTGAGCTTCACCTGCATCATTGTGACCATCACCCTCGCCTACATGGGCAAGGCAGTGAACCGGATCCCGCTGGTCGCGGCGGCAAGCTCCCGCTAAGCCATTCTGCAAACAACAAAGGCGCCATCAAGGCGCCTTTCAGACTGCCGCCCGCCCACCAGAACGCCGATCCCGGGGTTTGATCTAATTGCTGCATGGTCATTAATGGACTGCGCCATGCTCAGAAAATCCGCACCCCAGCAATTTGAGATCGAGAAGGTTCGCCACTGCTATTGGTCCGGCAATGGCCGACCCGCCACAGCTCCTGTCCTCTTCTTCAAATGCTCTTCATCGGCTATCTCTTGGGCATTCGCAGCGATCGCGGCCTGGTTCAGGACATTCACCTCAATCTGGCCTATCGCTGGTTCCTGCGCATGCGGCTGACCGACAAGGTAGCAACTCCACACCATCACCCGAGGGGCTTTGGGAACGATAGAGCGGTTTCTGATGCTTTTTTGTGGCGAAGATGGCCAATATGGCGACTTGCCAGCCGGTAAGAAGCCCCGTGGCACCGAGCTAAAAAAGAACCCCCAGTTTGAAAACGAGGGGCAATCAGATCTTCTGCTTGCATCACCAGCAACAATCAGCAACGGCTGATATTGAGCGGGCCGAAGGTCTGCGCCACCGGCATGATCTCGATGCTGTTGATGTTGACGTGGGCCGGTTGCTGGCTCACCCAGAGCACGGTATTGGCGATATCTTCCGGCTGGATCGCCTCCACCCCCTGATAGACGGAGGCCGCCTTGGCATCGTCACCGTGGAAACGCACGTTGGAGAACTCGGTGCCACCGCACAGGCCTGGCTCCACGTTGGTGACGCGGATGGCGGTGCCCGCCAGATCGGCACGCAAGTTGAGGCTGAACTGCTTCACGAACGCCTTGGTGGCGCCGTAGACGTTGCCGCCCGGATAGGGGTAGGTACCGGCGATGGAGCCGATGTTGATGACGTGGCCGCGATTGCGCGCCACCATGCCCGGCAGCAGCAATCGGGTGAGCAGGGTCAAACCGCTGATGTTGGTGGCGATCATCTGCTCCCAATCTTCCAGATCCGCCTTGTGGGCCGGCTCCAGCCCCAGCGCCAGACCGGCGTTGTTGACCAGCAGATCCACCTCGCTCCACTCGGCTGGCAGCCCGTCGATGGCAGCGCGGGTGGCCGCCTTGTCTTGCACGTCGAACGCCAGCGGCAGGAACTGCTCGCCCAGATCGTCGGCCAGCGCAGCCAGCCGTTCGGCACGGCGACCGGTACCGATCACCTTGTAGCCCGCCTGCACCAGCTGGCGGCTGATGGCTTCACCAAAACCGGACGAGGCGCCCGTTACCATTGCAATCATCTGAACCTCCATTATCTCAACCGATATTGTTATTTATGTTGTTGAAACCAATCTGATTTATTCATCGCTCAATTCACGTCCGGTCGCCTTGCGCCAGACAAATACCGCCAGATGGAGTAGCAGCAGGCCCGAGCCCCCCAACGCAAACAGCAGGCCGGTGAGGGAGTTGACCGAGGTGTCGGCGCCGCACCACCACCAGACCAGCCAGCCACTCAGGCCGATGACAAAAGTCTGGATGGCACAGACAGGACAGCGCCCCAGCTTGGCCCTGATGGCGGTGGCAAGGCAGTTGTCGCAGCTCATCTCATCCCCTCTCTTCTTCTCTCCCCGGCCAGCTTAAGCACCAGTCGGTGGGCATGCTGACCCGGGCCATAGTAGTCCGCCAGCCGCTGCTGGGGACGAAATCCCAATCCCTGATAGAGCGCCAGCGCCTCAGCGTTGGCATCAGCCACCTCCAGCCGGATCGCCCCCCAGCCGGCCTCTTTGCCCTCCTGGATCACCTGCTCCAGCAGGCGGCGGGCCCAGCCCAGACGGCGCACCGTCCAGCGGATGGCCAGCGCCTGTATGACCAGCCGATCCCAGCCTCTGTGCTCCAGCAGGCAGAGATAGCCCATCAGCTGATGTTTCTCGTCCAGCAGCAACAGGGTGCGCCCCTTGGCGTGGGCCAGCAGATAGTGCCAGCGGCTGCGGCCAAAGGCGACTTCGGGAGGAAAACAGTAGCGTTCCAGATTAACGATGGCGCCCAGATCATCGGTTCGGGCCGCACGTACGGTCAACACGGGGAGTCCTTGTTCGGTTATTTATCCTCAGCACCAAAAATGCGACTTGTATCACAAGTTACCAAGGCGGCATATTAGGCACTGTAACCTCTTGTTTCCCCTCGCGCCATTGTCGTGCTTGTCGGTGCATCGAAGCCCACTGGGGATCCTGCCGCTTAAGGCAGCTTCATCTGTGGAGCCGAAAATATGAGTACCTATGTCATCGTCGAAGAGCTGGGCGACTGGCCTTGCCATGCCGATTATCTGCTGACCGCCCGTACCTATCTGCAACATGGCGTGCCGACCACCGGCGGCCGCCCCCGCATCATCAACCTCTGCCGCAATCTGGAGCACCTGAGCGCAGGCTACTACTGCTCGCTGCTGGCCCAGGCCCGCGGCCATCACTGCCTGCCGGGTCTGCAGGCCATCAGCCAGCTGCAACCCCAGCAGCCTCCGGCCAAGCTGTGGCGCAAGGCGCAGGGGTGGTTGGCCCAGCAGAGCGAGGACCGGATTAGAGTGCGCGCCATCTTCGGCCAGTGTGAACAGAGCGAGCTGGCGGGGCTGGCCCGCTACTACTATGGCCTGAGCCAGCTGCCGTTGCAGGAGCTGACCCTCAAGCGCGGCCGCCACGGCTGGTCGGTGCGCCAACAGCAGAGCCTGTCACCGCTGGCGCTGAGCCCAAGCGAGAAAGAGCTGATGCTGCACCACGCCCAGGCGCTGGTAGGGACCGGCGACGAGGAGCAGGCGGCGCCGCTCTATCAGCTCGCCATTCTGGTGGACCCCGATGATGGCCGTGCCAGCAGTGACGGGCTGGCGCTGGAACGCTTTATCCGGGCAGCTGCCGCCCAAGGCATCCGGGCCGAGATCCTGCCACCGTCGGCCATCGAGCGGCTGCCGGAGTTCGACACACTCTGGCTGCGGGCCGAAACCGCGGTCGGCCACTACACCTTCGAATTTGCCCGTCGCGCCGAACAGCTCAAGATGCCGGTGATCGACAGCTCCCGCGCCATCCTCGCCTGCAGCAACAAACTCTATCTCTACGAGCTGATGGTGCGCAGCGGCGTGCCCATGCCGCCCACCATGATGGTCACCCGCCGCGGCCGCCACCATGTGGACGAGCTGGTACAGCGGCTCGGCCTGCCGCTGATGGTGAAGGTACCCGACGGGGCGCAGGGGCGCGATCTCGCCATGGCCAGCGACGAGCAACAGCTGGCCCGCCTGCTGGACGAGGGGTTGGGCCGCTCCGCCCTGCTGCTGGTACAGAGCCGGATCCCCGCCGAGTTTGACTGGCGCATCGGCTTTCTCGACGGCTCGCCGCTGTTTGCCTGCCGCCGCTACCGGCCCGAACCCGGCACCCGCATTCGCCGCCGCAAGCACCCCCTCGACATGAGCCGCATCGAGGCGTTGCCGCTGAACGAGGTGCCGGAACGGGTACTGCAGACCGCCCGCCGTGCCGTGCATCAGCTTGGCAATGGCCTCTATGGGCTCGATTTGCGCCAGCAGGGGCGTGACTGCGTGCTGCTGGAGATCGTCGACAACCCCTGGATCCGAGGCGATATCGAAGACAAGGAGGCGCCGAAAATCTACGAACGCCTGGCCAGCGCTTTCCGTCAGCGACTGGAAAACCGGGGCCAGACCACCACATAACCCGCCATAGCGTTGTCGCCCACCATGACAGAGAGGGCCCCGCGATGGGACCCTCTCTCATATCAGAGCGTGCTGCCGCAGACTTATTGCAAATGCAGGAAACGCCCGCTCAGGGGTGGGATCTCCACTGTCACACTGCTGCCGCCGATAGCCAGACGCTCGCCGCTTTGCAGATCCACCAGCGCACTGCCGCTGCGCAGCTTGCCCGTCGGCAGGTTGTAGCTGAGCGCCGTGGTGGAGAGGTTGAGCAGGTAGACTATCTGCTCCCCCGCCGTCTGCTTGATGTCACCATAGAGGCTGCCATCGGCCACCAGCTTGACCCGAGCCCCCTGATAGAGAGCGGGGTGTTTGGCGCGCAGAGCCAGCAGCTGGGCGAGCCACTCTTTCAGCTCTGCCTGTTCGCTGCCGGGTACAAAACCGGTGACTGCGGGCACCTTGCCATCGCTGCGGGCCACATGATCGTCGCACAAGCCCTGCGCCGCACAGTCACCGCCGACCTTGGCAGAAAAGCCCGGCACCTCATCGCCAAACTCCTCGCCATAGTAGAAGGTGATGGGGCCAGAGCGAGCCGCGAGGAAGCTGAAGGCTGCCTTGTGGCGCTGCCAGTACTCGGTCGACTTGAAGTTGCCACGCTCCAGCAGATCACCAAAACGCACCAGATCATGGTTGCCCAGCATCAGGTTGGGCATGGCGTGATCCGGGTAGTTCTCCACCCTGTTCCAGCTGGCGTCGAGCACGCTGGCCCCCTGCCCGCCCTTGCCGGACTCCTCCACCGCCAGCGCCTGCACGATGCCGTAGCGCAACGGGAAGTCAAAGGCCGAGGAGAGCGCTGGCTTGTCGCTCGTCCCATACACCTGGGCGCGAATGTCGTCAGCCCCACTCCAAACCTCCCCCACCATGTAGCCAAGAGTGCCCCACTGCTGACCGGCTGCCTTGCGCGCGGCACTGGCCTGCTCCACCTCGCGGCGAATGGCGCGCCAATCATCCAGCCCCAACTGATAGGCCTGATCGAGGCGCCAGCCGTCGATGCAGAACCGCTCGACCCAGTAGCGGGCCACCTCCTTGAAGTAGGCGAGACTCTCCGGCTTGCTGTAATCCACCAGCTGGCCGGGATAACCGACCCCGCCGCTGGTGAGGGCTGGCAGACGCCCCTCTGGCGAGGGCTTGCTCACCCCCACCTTGTTGACGTGGCCAAACACCCCGTCGAGGAAGACATAGAGGCCGCGCTGGTGCGCCCCGTCCACCAGCTGCTTGAGCTTGGCATTGCTGCCAAAGTTGGGATCCACGGTGAAAAAGTCGCAGGCGAAGTAGCCGGTAGCATCGAGCTTATTGTCGCCGCCTTGCCCCGCGCAGGAGTTGAACACCGGGGTGAGCCAGATGGCGTTGACGTTGAGACTCTTGATGTGGTCGAGGCTGTCGATGATCCCCTGCAGATCGCCGTTGTGCTGGGAGGGGCCATAGCCGACGCCGTAGTTGGCACTGCCGTCACCATCGGCAAACGACTCCACCATTACCTGATAGATACGCAGGTTGCAGGCGGGTTGATCGTCGCCATAACAGGCACGACTGACCGTGGCGACCGGAGGGTGGGTGACCGGCGGATTGACGACGGGGGGAGACCTCTCCCCGCCTGAACTACCGCTGCCGCCGCAAGCCGCAAGTAACAGGGCGGCCCCGAGCAGGCCGCCATAGCGTAACGTTCCCTGTTTCATTGTTATGTTCCCGCTGTGAGAGCAGGCGTCTGATACGCCTGTTTTTCACCATGATAGCGATGCTCACACAGCAGTGTCTGTGACTGAAAACGTTACCCGCTCATCTTGCTCAGAGCACGCCGTCGGAGGCGAAACGGTAGTTGACCGAGAGCCAGTAGGAACGGCCCGGCTCGGGGATACGGCCGCTCTGCTCATAACCCAGCCCAGCCTGGCTGGCGTGCACCGATTTGGAGAGGTGCTCGTAGTAGAAGGTGTCGAACAGGTTATCCACCCCGGCCGAGAGCTGCCATCCCTTGGCAAACTGCCAGGCACCGCTCAGGTTCATGGTAAAGAAGCCCGGAGTCTCCCCCTGATCCTGACCCGCAACGGTGCCGGACCAGAGATCTACCCGATCCTGCGCCGCCACGGCGCGCCCCAGCAGGGTGAAGTTCAGCACCTCATTTGGCTGCCAACCAAGGGCCAGCTTGCCATCGAGCGGTGGCATCTGCGCCAGCGGTTTGTTGTCGCTCTGATTTTCGCCATAGACCACCGCCAGACCACCATCGAGACGCCACTGCTCGGCAAACTGCCAGCGCCCCTCCAGCTCGCCGCCCCGGGTCTGGGCATCGATATTGCGCACCTTGTTCGACTTGCTGTGGTAGAGCAGGTAGTCCTTGATATCGGCGCTAAAGAGGGAGAGGGTCAGGTCCAGCTCGCGGCTGCGCAGAGCCAGCCCTGCGTCCCACTGGCGGCTGCGCTCCGGGTTGAGGGTGAACGGGGTGCTGTCCTTGCTGCGCTCCCAGTAGTCCGGTGCCCGCTCTGCCTGACCCCAGGCCAGATAGCTGGACCAGCGGGGCGACCACTGGTACTCATAGCGGCCAAACCCGCTGTTAAGACTCAGGGTATCGCTGTAGAGGGTCTGTTCACCGGCACCATAGCGAGTAGTCTCGACCCGATCCTGACGGTAACCGCCCTTGTAGCTATGAGCCCCCTGCTGGCGTCCCAGCTCGGCAAAGCCACCCTGCTGCTCGAAACGCAGGGTGCGCTGACGATCCTTGGTGGCATAGTCAACGCCGCCCCTGCTGCGGTGCTGATCCCGGTTGCTGTCGAGCCCGGCGGTCAGCAGCCAGTCGGCTGGCAAAGCGATGTCGTTGGCCCAGCGCCCGCCGGTGTTGCGGCGATCCGGGTTGGAGAGCATCTTCATGCCGCTGTTTTGCCGCAGGCTGAAGTTGTCCATGATGTGGTCGATGTAGTTGTCCCACAGGGTCAGCTCACTGCGCTGCCAGTGAGTGGTGACCTGCTCCTGCTTGAGCTTCAGCCCGAAGGACTCGCGATCAAACATGGGGCCATCCATGGTGCGGTCCGCATAGGCGGCGCGGGCGTTGCTGCGCTCGGCGGTGAGTTCCAGCCAGGTGTGCTCCCCCGGCGTCCAGCCCAACTGGGCGGTGCCGTTCTCGCGGCGATAGAAAGAACGCACCTTGTTACCGTGACCATCGCGGTAATCGTCGCTATCAGAGTGGGTGAACTGACCGCGCAGATAGCCATCGGTCGAGCCCGCCGTCATATCCACCATCTGATCATCGCGGCCAAAACTGCCATAAAGGGCCGAGGCATCGGCCTTAAGGCCCGGCGCGGTGAATTCGGGCCTGTCCCGCTCGAACAGCACGGTTCCCGCCAGGGTGGCTCCCTGCTCGAGAGATTGCGGCCCCTTCAGCACCCGGATCCGATCAAAGGATTGGGGGAACACATAGGCGGTGGGCGGGTCCATCCGGCCGCCACAGCCACCGGCCAGCATGCCGCCATCCATCTGCACGTTGAGACGGGACATCCCCATCCCCCGCAGCACGGGATCGCCACCGAGCCCCCCTTTGCGCACCATGCTCATGCCGGTGACATTTTTCAGATAACCGGCGCCGTCGGCAGCGGGCATGGGGGAACCGGGCTTCTTGGGATCCAGTGTCACCTCCAGGGTACTGGCGGGGCGGGTTGCCACCACCACCATGGGATCCAGCTGTTGCACCGACTCCTGACCGGCAGCGCCGTGACAGGCGAGCCCACCAACCAGCAGGGCAAGGGGTGTGCGCATATGACAAGCCATACATTTTCCTTATGTATTTGTTTGTTATGTTTTTTTCATCTTGTCGTCCAAACATTTCTGCTAGGGAAAGGTTTGGGCTCTGGTCGCAAAAAAGGCTTGCTGCATGAGTGCGGCAAGCCTTGATCAGACGAAACAAAGCCAGGTTGGCAAAATGTTGCGCCGTTTTACCCAATTTGTTTCAGGAAGGCAAACGCCCAAACATTCCTGTAGCAGAAATCTGGCGTTGGCTCACAAAAAAACAGGGGTTGGCTGAAAGCCTCATA
>NZ_JBODRQ010000119.1:0-10328 GCF_050633025.1 Aeromonas sp. | reverse complement strand
ATGGCGAAGGCACGGCCCTGCTCCACCATGCTGAGGCCGCGGCGCCATGGCATCGGTTTAAGCACTACCTCATAGTCAGACATAGCAGAAGTTACCTCGCGGATGATGTCAGCATAGATCCCCCTGACCTCCTCCCCCTCCTGCCAGGAGTAGGGGGGGTAGGCGGCATCCGCCAGGATCTCGACCCGGGTCTTGGCGTGCGCCATCATGCACAACCCCAGCAACAAGCAACACCAGATGCGCATAAGCCAGCACCTCTTGAAAAAGCCTGCATCAAGCATAACCATCCATCGCACCCTCCTCCTCTGCCTCGCCATATTTCATGCCATCTCTTCGTTGGCAAAAAAATGTTAATGAAATATTAACCCCATCCTTTATGCTGGAGAGCAATTGCTCTGAATGGATGGCCACATATGGATGTGCAACTGCTTCTGCTCTACCTCTCCCCGATTTTTCTGGCTTTTATCGGCTGGGAGATGCTCTACCTGCGAAAACATGGCGCTGCCTTTCCCACCGCCACCTATCAGTGGCGGGATCTGTTCGCCAACGCCGCCCTGGCCCTGATGCACCAAGGTGGGGATGCACTGGCGGCCATCTTTATTGCTTATCTGTATGACACCCTCTGGGGCTGGCGACTGTTCGATATCGAGCTCACCTTCTGGAACGTGCTGCTGCTGTTCCTGTTGCAGGATCTCTGCTATTGGCTGTTCCACTTCACCAGCCACCATGTACGCTGGCTGTGGGCCTCCCATGTGGTGCATCACAGCTCGGAGCGGCTCAACCTCTCCACCGCCTTTCGCCAGAGCCTGATGTATCCCATCTCCGGCATGTGGCTGTTCTGGATCCCGATGATTGTCATCGGCTTCCCGCCCGAGGCGGTAGTGGCCACCGTGCTGCTGAGTCTGGGTTTTCAGTTTTTCGTCCACACCCAGGTGGTGGGCAAGCTCGGCTGGCTGGAGTGGTTCTTCAACACCCCCTCCCACCACAGGGTGCACCACGCCAGCAACGCCAAATACATAGACCGCAACTTTGCCGGGGTGCTGATCATCTGGGATCGGCTGTTTGGTACCTTTGTCGAGGAAGATCCGGCCGAGCCGTGCCGCTTTGGCATCACCAAACCGATCCTCAGCTTCAACCCCCTCACCCTCACCTTCCACGAGTGGCGCGATATGCTGCACGATGCCCGTGCCCTGCCATGGCGACAAAAACTTACCGTGCTGTTTGGCAAACCATCCGGGCCATCAGCCTCCTGAGCGCTCGCAGATAAAAACAACTGAGGCCACCAGAAGGTGGCCTCATTACGCTCGTGATCCTGATCCGTTGGGGCTTAACGCCCTGCCAGCACTCGCTTGATCTGTTTGACCCAGTCGGAAGCCCGACCCTGCTGCGGCAAGTCGCGCCAGATCTGCTCCCACTGGGCAGGGCTGAGCGGACGACCGAGGCGACGCTGCACACCAGCATAGAGATAGTCATGGGCCGTGGTGGCCGCATGCTCGGAGGTGAGGAATTTGGAAACCGGATCGGTCAACCGCACATCCCGCATGCCGAGTAGCGGATAGTCGTTGTGCACCGCCGCCAACATGGTCTCGCGCATGGCAGACTCGATGTAGCCACGGGCAAACAGGGCCGTCACCGACTCCAGCGAGCCCTGCTCCGGGCCGTGATACTGCTCGTCAAAGACCGGGCTTGGCTCTGCCATGCCGCTTTGCACCACCGCATCGGGATCCGGCTGCGGCACGACCACGGCGGGCTTGGGAGCTGCCGGCTTGGCTGCCACTGTGGCTTTGCGTGGCGCACTCTGGCTACAGGCGCCGAGTGCCAAGCCGAGCACGATACAGGCAATTGCACGGGAATGAGACTGCATTTTCATGACTCCTGAACGCTCCTCTTAGGCATCCTGAGCAAGTTTGTCAGTAACAACTGCGGGTTCAATCCGGGTGACCAGCAGCTGGTCGATCTTGTAGCTGTCGATATCCACCACTTCGAACTTGTAACCCGCGTATTTGACCGAATCGGTCCGTTTGGGGATCTTGCGCAACATATACATGATAAAACCGGCGATGGTCTCATAGTTCTGATCGTCCGGGAACTCTTCGATATCGAAGGCGCGCATCACGTCGGAGATGGGGGTGACCCCGTCCACCAGCCAGGAACTCTCGTCCCGCTGCACAATCTGCTCCTCAACCACGTGGGTAGCCCACTCCCCCATAACGGTACTCATCAGGTCGTTCATGGTGACGATACCCACCACCAGCGCGTACTCGTTCATTACCACGGCAAAGTCGCCTCTGTGGTTCTTGAAGTACTCCATCGCCTCGTAAAGGTTGAGGGTATCGGGAATGATGATGACGTTCTGCACCAGCGAGCCGCTGTTGAGATCGATGCTCTGACCACCGATGACGCGGATCAGCAGCTCTTTGGCATCGACAAAGCCCTTGATGCTGTCGAGGTTGTGGTCACAGACCAGAAACTTGTTGTGGGGATGTTCGGCGATCTTCGCCTTGATGCTCTCTTCATCCTCTTGCAGGGTGAAGTAGATCAGGCTCTCGCGCGCGGTCATGGCGGAGGTCACGCCAAGGGACTGCAGCTCGAACACGTTCTCGATGAGCTGGTGCTCCTCGCGCTGGATGACTCCCGCTTCGGCACCGGCATCCATCACTGCATAGATATCGTCCGAGGTGATCTCGTCGTTGCGCACGGTGGAGACACGCATCAGACGGAACAGGGCGTTGGCCAGTCCGTTGAAGATCCATACCAGCGGCATCAGCACAGTGACAAAGAAGAGCATGGGACGCACCACCACCACGGCGATCTGCTCTGGCATGATCATGGCCAGACGCTTGGGCATCAGGTCGGCGATCAGGATAAACATACCGGTGACGAACACAAAGGATGCACCTGAGCTGATCTCGCCCAGCCAGGGGCCCTGATAGAACTCGGAGACCATTCCCTTGATGGCAGGATTGAGAGCTGACTCACCCAAAATACCGCCCAGAATGGCAACGGTATTGAGGCCAATCTGCACCACGGTAAAGAAGTTGCCCGGCAGGGCCTGCAAAGCCAGCACCTTTTCGGCCTGACGGTTGCCTTCATCCGCCATCACCTGCAATTTGATTTTGCGGGAGGCCGCGAGGGAGATCTCGGAGAGGGAGAAGAACACACTGCCGCCAACCAGCAGCATCAGAAAGAACAAACTATCGGCAAAACTCATGATTAACCTAATTGCTACGCCCGCCTTAGCACAAGACGGCAAACTGGGCCCGGGAGACCGGACCGTGAGTCCATCCGGGACTCACACAGGGGGAGTATTCTATCAGAAAACTGCCAGGTGGGGGGCGTGATCTTACTCCGACCAGTTATGCAACAAAAAGTTTCGTCGCGGCTTTCCGGGGAAGGCCGCCTTGATTGTCAGGAAGAAGTAGTCCGAGTCCCTGAAGCCATAGGCCATCCGCTTGATCACCTTGATGCGGTTATTCACCCCTCCAGCAGGCTGGTATGCATATGGAAGCGAGCACTGGCGAGGATAGCTCGGCGTAGCGTTTAATGTTTCGGGCAAAACGCTGCAGCGGGGCACGCCCGCTCTCCTGTGCATGCCGTAACCGAAAAACAGGGCTTTCTCATCAAACAAAATCAATACATTACGATGACAAATTTGGCTTTGTCAGCGATCTCGGGAGGCCGCAGCCTCCAGTTTGGTTTGAGCAGGCCAATTACAATCCTCATAAAGACCAACCGGCTTATAATGGAGCGACCATCGTCATCCAACAGAATAATGCGTTGAACAGGCAACACTCTTTCGTCATTCACACCCCCAAAAACCGTTTTACATGGTTTAATCGGTAACTGTATAACGCGACTCCCCTCTTTTTTGCGTTGGATCAACATATGACGGCGCCGAACTGGCGAAGATGCGCTTCGACATATAGCGACCATTTCGCGCCGGAGAGAGTTATGACAAGCCAAGCCACCGCAGGTGCTTCGACCTGCGACTACAAGCTGTGGGACATCCTCGTCGAGTCTGCAAAGGAACGCACTACCATTCGTTACTCCAAACTGGCCAAGCAGGCCGGGCTGGAGCAGTGCCAGGATGAACTGCGCACCCTGCTGCAACGCATCCGCATGTACTGCACCGAAAACAACCTGCCGATCCTCTCCGCCATCGTGGTGGACGACGTGGGCAAATACACTGGCCTCTCTTCCAGCCTGCCTGATGCACCCTGGGAACGGGCCCGGGTCTTTGACCATGAGTGGACCACCCTGCACTGATTGAGGTGCTTGATGATGCCGACCAAAACGCGCCCGTTGGCGCGTTTTGGCTATCTGGCGTTTGCCCCCTTCTCTTTTTCTCCTGCAATAGTCGATCTTCTCCCGCAATACCCAACCCCATCGGGCACGCCAGCCCCACTGCTTCTGACCTTGTGCTCAAAATCGCCGTTCAGGTGTGACCAGTTCCGGTAAAACCCGCGAGCCAGACCATCGGCGTTGCCATGAGATCGCCACAATGCCAGAATCGGGCCCTTGCACTGTGTTGATTCGGATTTTCGGGACGCGGCCCACGGCCAGCGCCCACAAGAGAAGGACTCCCCATGGCCATCACCCTCTATGGCATCAAGAACTGCGACACCATCAAGAAAGCCCGCAAGTGGCTGGATGAGGCCGGTATCGACTACCGCTTTCACGACCACCGCGCCGACGGCCTGAACCCGGAAGATCTGGACAGCTGGCTGGCAAAACTCGGCTGGGAAGCCCTGCTCAACAGTCGCGGCACCACCTTCCGCGCCCTGCCGGATGAGGCCAAACAGGGGCTCGATACCGCCAAGGCGCGCGCCCTGCTGCTGGAACATCCGGCCATGATCAAGCGCCCGCTGCTCGACCGTGACGGCGAACTGACTCTGGGTTTCAAGGCTGATCACTACCAATCCCTCTTCTCCCGTTAAGGACAACTGATGTCGGATGTCATCGCACTGGGCAAGGATCTGATCCGCCGCCCCTCCGTTACCCCCCTCGATGAAGGGTGTCAGACCCTGATGGCGGAGCGCCTCGCCAAGCTCGGGTTTGTCATCGAGCCCATGGTGTTTGAGGACACCACCAACCTCTGGGCCCGCCGCGGCAGCGAAGGGCCGCTGTTCTGCTTCGCCGGCCACACCGACGTGGTGCCCGCCGGGCCGCTGGACAAATGGCACACCCCGCCGTTCGAGCCGACCATCAAGGATGGCGTGCTCTACGGACGCGGCGCCGCCGACATGAAGGGCTCGCTGGCTTCCATGGTGGTGGCGGTCGAGCGCTTCGTGGCCGAGCATCCGGATCACACCGGGTCGATTGCTTTTCTCATCACCTCCGATGAGGAGGGGCCCTTTATCAATGGCACCACCCGGGTGATCGACACCCTGGAGGCCCGCAACGAGAAGATCCGCTGGTGCATCGTCGGTGAACCCTCCTCTACCGCCGTGGTCGGAGATGTGGTGAAAAATGGCCGCCGCGGCTCCATCACCGGTGATCTGCTGGTGCGCGGGGTGCAGGGCCATGTGGCTTATCCCCATCTGGCGGACAACCCCATTCACAAAGCCGCGCCAGCGCTGGCGGAACTCGCTGCCACCGTGTGGGATGAGGGCAACGCCTACTTCCCCCCCACCAGTTTCCAGATCGCCAACATTCAGGCCGGCACCGGTGCATCCAACGTCATTCCGGGCGAGCTGCAGGTGCAGTTCAACTTCCGCTTCAGTACCGAACTGACCGACCTAGATATCCGCGAGCGGGTCACAGCGCTGCTGGATAGACATGGCCTTGATTATCAACTGAGCTGGACCCTCTCCGGTCAACCGTTCCTGACCGATACCGGGGAACTGCTGGATGCGACCGTGGCAGCCGTGGCGGCGGTCAATGGACAACAACCCGCCCTGCTCACCACCGGCGGCACCTCGGACGGGCGCTTTATCGCCCCCACCGGCGCCGAGGTGATTGAGCTCGGTCCCGTCAACGCCACCATTCACAAGGTGAACGAGTGCGTGAAGGCGGACGATCTGGATCTGCTGGCGGACATGTACCAAGGGGTGCTCGAGAGATTGCTGGCATGACGCAGGAACAACTGCTGGGGCTCGACGAGAGCCACCTTATTCTGGTGGGGCGCGGCCCCCATCGTCTGACTGCCGCCACCGCCGCGGCCTTCAACGACATGCAGGTTGCTGCCGCCTATGAGGGGTTCAACCTGCAAACGGCCTCCAGCTGGCGCGGTTTTGATCGCCAGCTCGCCATCTGGAATGGCAAGTGGCGCAGCGAACGGCCGCTGCTCGATGCCAACAGCCAGCCCATCGATGCCCTGCAACTAAGCGAGGTGGAGCGGCTGCACGCCATCCTGCGCTGGAGTGCCCTGCCCGGCACCAGTCGTCACCACTGGGGGACCGATCTCGATATCTACGACCCGGACTGCCTGCCCGCCGATACCAAACTGGCGCTGGAGCCGTGGGAGTATGAAGCCGGGGGCTGGTTTGCAGATCTCAGCGAGTGGCTCAGCGACCATATGAGCGACTTCGGCTTCTTCCTCCCTTATGCCAAGCCGGTCGGGGCAGAGAGCGGGGTCGCCTACGAGCCCTGGCATATCAGCTTCTCGCTGGAGTCCGACGAGCAGCGGCTCGATCCCGCGGCACTGGCGCTTTGCCTGCAACAGGCGGATATTGAAGGCAAGTCGACCATATTGGCCAACCTTGATGACATTTTGGCCCGTTATGTCACCACCTGTCCTGACGAAAGGAAAATCCCATGAATCTCTGGCTGTGGATAGGGTTGCCGCTGCTGTTCCTGCTCGGGCTGTTTCTCAATGCCATCAAAGACATGAAACGGCTGGAGAAGCAGTTGCCCAACTACAAGGACAAGATCCGCGAAGTGAAGGACGATGACGACGACTGAGTCGTGCCATCCGGGGAGCACCAGTGTGCTCCCTTCTCTTTGTCTGCTGTTTATCTCACCCCTTGTCTCTCTCCCCCCCAGCGTCAGGTTTCCATCTGACCATCACCGTCATGTAGCCCGCCGCCGAAAATGAAAAAGACTTGCGGGGAAAATGAAAAGCTATCGGCCCGGTAGTTTATCAAACTTGGTGGCACCGGAATCACTGAGTTTGATAACCCCGTTAAACCGGCATTAAACCTCTATCTCATAGGTCGGTAAATCCGGCGCCTCTCCTGCCAGCTCCCCTCCCCGGTAAAATGCCTTCTTGCCGATGGCTACCCCGATACCCCGCACTGTGACCGTTCCACCCGCCAGTGTACTGATAGTGGTCGAGGTTGAACCAACAGCTGTCACGGTACCAACCAGTAAGGGATCAGCGCCCGGTACCAGTTCAAGGAATCGCTTAAACAGGTTCATACAAATCGCTCCACACTCAGCTGTTGGCGCACCGTCATGGCCCGGTTCTGCAATGCAGCAGAGACCCTGACGCCCCGGTTGTAGCCCTTCCAACCGTCCACGGCGAGCAATGCGCCCGGCAGGATCAAGCCGGTATCAGCTGACAACGGCAGTTCAATGGTCTGGGTACGCTTGGGCATGGTCTTGGCCAGCCCCACCACACCCTGGGCACGGGCGGCCGTCACATCACACACCAACGGGTGGGTGATGGTCGGCGCTTGTTGCTCGCCAGCCGTCCCCTGGCGCACAACCCGCGCACTGATGCCCTGATGACCACCGCTGACCCAGACTCCGTTGGCGGCATGACCCGGCTGAAAGTCACTGCCCAGGGTAGTAATGATGGCGCGGGGGATCGCCACATCGGCCTGGGCAGTATCAAGCTGCCACGGCACGGTGGGATATCGCGGCTTGATGACCAGATGGCGGTTGCGCTGGTGTGGCAGCACAAAGCCACCGGCCGCCTCAGCCAGGTACCTGATCACCTCGATCGGGGTCTGATTATCCAGGCTAAAGAACCCGGCAGGCACCAACCAGTCAGCTGCTTGCCAATCCAGCGTCCAACCCACCGGCAATACGGCAGCAGCCAACTGGGCCATGGTCGCGGCTGCACGCTCACTCACCGCCTGCGCCAATACATGAGTCGGCGACAAGTAAGCGGTACGCGAGCGGCCCGTCAGCGTTGCCGACTCGCGACCAAAGCTCTGGCTCGATTGCCAACCATCGCACACGCAGTCCCATTGCTGGCCGTTGATATGGATGCTGACCTCTTCCTCATCGGTCAACGCAGCCGCCGCAATGCGGGGGATTTGAGCACTGAACTGCCACGCCCAGGAGTCTGTATCGAGCTCGATACTCACCGCCGTGGCAGGGATATCGAGTCCATCACGTACCCGCACGATCTTTGCTGTATTGCTCACCAGATAAACCCTCCGGGTTGGAATGACGATTGCCGCATCACTGCCCTGCCAGACAAACTCCAGCTCTGCCGTGTCGCGCTTGCGACCGAACGCCAGCCGCAACACCCGCTTATCGGGACGGATGGGAGGCTTGGGTGGTTCTGGCGGCGGCGTCTTGCCCCAGGTGGGCAACGTGGCCTCATCCCAGCCATCACGCCAGCCCTCTATCAGCGGCTGGCCGTGGTGCCAGACTTGAGCGGCTACCCCTTTACCGATGGGGATGCCTTCTTGCCACTGGTCAGCCAGCCAAACCAGGTCAAAGCGCGGCGGGTTGGTGAACCCGACAAGGCGCCAGCAGCTGACCGGCGCCGCCTCAACCCACAGGGACTGATTCGCCACATGGCCAGCGGCCAGGCTGTCATAGCCCTGGCGACTCTGCTGGCTGACCGGCACCCCCTCGGCAAAGCGTTGTTGATTGGCCATGAACGTCTGGGGCATCTGTTCGCCCAGCTCAGCCACCTGCTGCTGATGCGCAGCGGCCTGTTGCCACAGGGAGCGACTGGTTGCCCGCTCGGTGCCTGCCTTCTGCCATTCGTTACTGAGGGCCTCGGAATGGCTATCTGCCCGCTCCCACGCATCCCCCATTGCACTGGCAGGGCCCCGGAATACGTTCTGGTCATACTGCCCGGCGAGCACCGGCAACGGGGCGCGGGATGTGCTGGCCATGGTGCATTCAATGACGAACTCACCAACCAGCTCCCCACGGCCATGGGTTTGGCTGGCAAGCACCGCATCAAGCACCACTGAGCAGCCCAGCATTACGCTGGAGCGATGCGGGGCACCATCCAATACCGATGCCAGCACCAACCCTGGTGACGCGCTCAGGCGCGGCGGCAGGGTGGTACTGTTAAGAATACCGATCAGGCGCACCACATCAGACTGATTCAGCTCCAGCTGGCCGTTGATGCTGCGAGCCTTACGCAGCGCTAGGCTGGCATCCTTTCTGGCCATATGGCCCCCCGGTTACGGTTCAGTGATGGTGGCGGTATTAATGCGGATCAGCGCACCGGCAAAAAACTCCGCTGCGGGCAGCTCCAGATCGGCGCCACTGCCCGGCACCCCGACATCGAGATCCGCCACAAAGGCCCCGTCCCGGTCAACAATGCGTCCCCAGGTGGGGGCACCGCTGCCAGTGGCCATCTGTTCGGCAAGAGGTTTCAGGGTCAGCACCCCGCCGCTGATCGTTTTGGCGCAAGGGTGGCTGAACGTGAGCACCACCAGAGCCAGCTGGTCAGTCGTGGCCGCCCCCGGTGCCGGTTTGGTGCCGGTGTAGATGGTCAGCTTGGCACTTGCCCCGCTGCCTATATCAATGGCCGTGGCCAATAGCTGGGCGCGACTGGTGCGCAGCCCTTCGGCATAGGAGATCATGGTTATTTCCTCTTGAGCGGGGCAATCATGGGGAACTGCTCGGGCGCCACGCCACCACCAGGCGGATAGGGCTTTGGCGCCTGATAGTCGGCGGCCACCGCGTTGTAGTCAGCGGGACCATATGCCGGGTCATCCTGGGCGACCACCATATAACGGCGATTCAGCCACAGCAGATCGAACCGATAGATCCCATCCGCTGCGCGGCTGTAGGTCTCGCCAACCAGCTCGCCATCCTGGGTAAAGCAAAGTACCCGGCGCCGCACTCCCATCCCGCTGATGGTCACCGTACTTTCAATAAACCCCTGCTCCACGTTGCGCACCCCATCGAGGATCCAGAAGTAATCCCGCCCCTTGCAGATCACTCGCTGGCTCATCTGCTGGATACTCAACGGGCCGGGATAAAACGGCGGTTTCCCTTGCCACGCCACATCTTTCGGCAGGAACTTGGCACGGGTCTCCTGGTTGGCCACGGTAACGGTCATCGGTGTGGTGAACAGCACATAGGTAAACTCGACTTGGAGCGGGACAAATTCAGTCCCTATCCTGGCCAGGCGGTCTCCCGGTTGCAGCTCTATCCATATCTTGTATTGCGTTGAGGCAATGAAT
>NZ_JBODRQ010000118.1:0-10412 GCF_050633025.1 Aeromonas sp. | reverse complement strand
GCAGGGTATCAGCGAACTGGCGGCCATCGGCCATGCCGTGCAGCTCCTCAAACGCGCCGTGTTTGCCGGTATCACTCGGGATCTGGATAGTGCGGATCGCCATACCGGCAAAGGTACGCTGACCTGCTTGCGCTCGCGCAGCTCCCCATCCTGGCGGCTTCGCCCCTTGCAATAGAGATAAAAAAATCCGGAACCAATGATTGGTTCCGGATTGTTCTACAGCAGAAGGATCGGCCGATGGATCCTTAACTGATCAGCATTGGCTCGATGAGCGGCTTTTTTGTTTCCGGAAACCCGAGCGGTATCAGACGTGGTTGTACATCGCCTCGATTTCGCTCTGGTACTTGGCTTCGATGATCTTGCGGCGCAGCTTCATGGTGGGGGTGAGTTCACCCAGCTCCATGGAGAAGGCGCTCGGCAGCAGGGTGAACTTCTTCACCTGCTCGAACTTGGCCAGCTCTTTTTGCAGATCGGCGATGCGTGATTCGAAGAACTCCACTACCCGGGAGTGACGCAACAACTCGCTCTTGTTCTGGTACTGCAGGTTGATGGAGCGGGCGTACTCCTCCAGCGACTCGAAGCAGGGGACGATCAGCGCCGAGACGAAGTGGCGGGCATCGGCGACAATGGCGATCTGCTCGATGAAGCGATCCTTGCCGATGGTCCCCTCGACCAGTTGCGGGGCCACGTACTTGCCGTTGGAGGTCTTCATCAGCTCCTTGAGGCGCTCGGTAAAGTAGATATTGCCCTGGCTATCGAGCTCACCGGCATCACCGGTACGCAGGAAGCCATCCTCGGTCATCACCTCGGCGGTCGCTGCCGGCTTGTTATAGTAGCCACGCATTACGGTGGGAGAGCGCACCAGCAACTCGTTGTTTTCACCCAGCTTCACTTCGATGCCGTTCAGTGCTCTGCCAATGGAGCCGAGCTTGAACTGGCTCTCTTCATAGCAACAGACGGTAGCCGTAGTTTCGGTCATGCCGTAGCCGTACTTGAGGTTGAGCCCCATGGCCTGAAAGAAGAGGTTCACATCATCGGCCAGACGGGCGCCAGCCACCGGCAGGAAGCGGGTGCGACCACCAAAACGGGCGCGCAGCTTGCGAAATACCAGTCGCTCGGCGAGCCAGAGCTGGCCGTAGAGCAGCGGGGAGGCGGACTTGCCCGCCTGACGGCTGGCAACCATCTGCTTGCCAACCTTGGTTGCCCAGCCAAACAGGGCGCGGCGCAGAGCAGGCGCCTGGGCGACTTTGGCCTGGATCATGGCGTAGGCCTTCTCGTAGAGACGAGGCACGGCGCACATCACGGTCGGCTGCACCTCGCCAATCACATCCATCACCTTCTGCGGATCGCGAATGTAGACGTTCTCGCCACCGCAATAGAGCACGTAGTAGCTCCAGGCCCGCTCGAACACGTGGCTAAGCGGCAGCATGCAGAGCGACACATCCTGCTCGTTGAGGTCCAGGCGACTGTTGTGCATCTCGAAACAGGCGGCGATGTTGCTGAAGTCGAGCATGACTCCCTTGGGCTCGCCGGTGGTGCCGGAGGTGTAGATCAGGGTCAGCAGATCATCCATCCGGTACTGGCTTTCCCGTACCCGCAGCTCCAGCTCGCTGGGCTGATGGTTGCCGGAGGCCAGAAACTCTTGAAAGTAGCTCGCTTGCGCGCAGCCGCGCAGGTTGACGTTGCTATCGAGGGCGACGATCTGGCGGATTTCGCCATCCTTTAACAGGTTGAGAGCCTGATCGAACTGGGACTGCTCGCCGACAAACAGCAGGCCGATGTTGGCATCGCGCACGATATAGCGCACTTGTTCCAGAGTGCTGGTGGGGTAGATGGGGACGCTAACGCCACGGGCGGCAAGGATACCAAGATCTGCCTGGGTCCACTCCGGCATGTTGCGGGCATAGATGCCGACCATTTCGGTTGGCTGGTGGCCGCTGCGGATCAGCGCCTGTGCGCAGTAGTCCATGGCCTGGCCCAGAGTACGCCAGCCAATGGCGCGCCATTGACCATCCTGCTGAACCCGCAGGGCCGCCTTGTTGCCAAGCCGGGCAATGCGTTCACGCATCAGTCGAACCAGATGAAGCTTCGGCATCAGTCAAACATCCTTTAATTACAGTTGTATACCCGCGAGGGCACTAAAAATCGGGTTAGAGTTTAAACTCCAAGATTACAGCTTACAAGTGTTCGCCGTTTATCTTGGATCACAAATAGCGTAAATTGCTCTTCCTTTGTGCTGGGTGGCCGATATTGCACAGGAACAAAGGGAGAGTTAACGATATGAATCTTTGGATGAAAGGGGCTCTGGCTACGTTCGGGCTCATGATGGCTGGGACCGGGGTGGTCTGGTATTTTATGGGAAAGACGGTGGGGGTTGCGAATTCCTGGTATGAGGGAGCAGAGGGGTACCAGCAGGCCCAACAGCAGGCATTGGCGCTGGGCTATCCGCTGCTCTATGTGCTGGAGACCCCCAAGTGCCGCCGCTGCAAAGCGTTGAACGAACGTCTCTGGCAGAGTGACGATATGACTATCCCGTTGAGTCGACTGGTCAAGGTGCGGCTCAATTCGGGCAAGGGGGATGGCAGCGAACAGCTCATGAGGCGGTTCCCCAAGGTAGCCACACCGCCCGGTATCTATATCCAGCAGCCTGGACAACCTCTGAAACCCATCAAGATAGCGGTAGATATTCAGCAGATCTGGATGCCGGGGAAAACCTGGCAGCAGGGCTTCTTTATGCCACTCTCCGCTGCCGGATTCGAGGCTGTGATTCACACAACTCTCTCATCGCAGGATCCGGCAATGGACAATGCCCCCCTCGATTAAGGAGGCAAGATATTTAAGCGTGACGAACTGCCTCAATCAGCCGAAATCGAACAGTCGCGACATCAACACCGCATCTTCCCGGTCATTGCCGGTGCCGTAGTAGTCGGCGCGGCGGCAATACTCGGCAAAACCGGCGCTCTCGTAGAGGTTGATGGCGGTCTGGTTACCGGCCCGCACCTCGAGAAACCAGGCCTCTGCCCCGGCTTGCTTGCTGCGCGCCAGATAGGCCTGCAACAGCGCCCGTCCCAACCCCTTGCCCTGAAACGCCGGATGCACGCAGATGTTCATCAGCGAGCTGTCTCCAGCCACCAGATCCGAGATATAGAAGCCCGCCGGGCGCCCATCGACCAGCATCAAGCCGTTGAGATAGCGAGGACCGAAGCAGGAGAGCAGGTTGGCCTGACTCCACGGCTCCTTGTGAGCGGCTTGCTCGATGGGGTAGACAAGGTCGAAATCGGCTTCGAGCAGGGGACGAAACTCAGGCATGGGGGCTCCGGATGGCAAGATGTTGGGCACTGGGCTTAGCAGAGGCGGCGTTTGTAAAATCAGGTAAAAAGAGCGGCATCACAGTGGGACTTGGCGGCATGATGCGGGATCACGCCGCGCTAGCCGCAAGGTGCTGGCGCAGCTGTTGCCACAGGGCGCGCTTTTGCGCGGCGCTGGGGGCGAGCGGGCAGATCAGCGCATCAGGCCGCGCGGTGTTGGCCTCCGTCAGCCAGAGCAGAGGGGAGGCGCCCGCCGTTTGCAGATCGGCAGGCGGCAGCTCGCTGAGCAGTGAGACCTCGTCGGGGGTCATGCCGAGCAGCTGGCAGATATCCGCCAGCAGCGTGGTGGCAGGCAGCTGAGGCGCCAGCAGCCAGAGTTTTCCGCCGGGCAGCGGAGTGCCGTTGGCAAGGGACATCTGTCCGGGCTGTGTGGCATCTTGCTCAAGCCCGGGAGAGGGGTTTGCGCCCAGCAATGCCGGACGACGCAGTTGCCAGCTTTGAATGCCCATGCGGGCCAACATGCTCTGACGAACGGGATCTTGCATTCGGGGTGACTCACTCTTGATCTACATTGGGGAAAATCGTGTAGCGCAGGGTACACTCGAACCGCTTTTGCTGCACCCTTTGCAACGCATCATCTGGCGCATGCGGGCATGGTACTCATCACGACACTGGCTATGCATGGGCGCAGCACGTTGCCGATACGGTATCGCACTGCCTTTGCGTTTTTTCCTGCCAGAGGCGGGTATTGTGCGGCAAGCGATACCAGAATAAACATCATAACAAGACAAAACCCAAGGTCGAGCAAATGGATATCGCGCCTTGGGGCTAACATTATCCCAGCTTCGGAACCGTCTCTATGTCGTCTTTAGCTCAAGCCCAGAATCCTGCGCGTCTTATTCCCATCCAGGAGCGGTTGCCCCGGCTGCTGGCCGCCCTCGGTGAGGGGCTCTACGAACGGCAGGATGCCCTGCGCCTCGGTCTGCTGGCTGCCCTCAGCGGTGAGAGTGTCTTCTTGTTGGGGCCACCCGGTATCGCCAAGAGTCTGATTGCCCGCCGCCTCAAGCTGGCCTTTCACGACGCCCGCCACTTTGAATACCTGATGACCCGTTTCAGTACGCCGGAGGAGGTGTTTGGCCCCCTCTCCATTCAGGCACTGAAAGAGGATGGCAAATACCTGCGCCTCACCACTGGTTATCTGCCAGAGGCCGAAGTGGTGTTCCTCGACGAGATCTGGAAGGCGGGCCCTGCCATCCTCAACACCCTGCTCACCGCCATCAACGAACGGCAGTTTCGCAACGGCGACAGCCAGCACCCTATCCCGATGCGCTTGCTGGTGACTGCCTCCAACGAGCTGCCGGCGCCGGACAGCGGGCTGGAAGCGCTCTACGACCGGATGCTGGTGCGGATCTGGATGGACCGGGTGCAGGAGAAAGCCAACTTTCAATCCATGCTGGCCAGCGATGGTCACGCCCACCAGAATCTGCCGGAATCTCTGCAGATCCGGGGGGATGAGTACGAGCAATGGCAGAGCCAGATTGAACAGGTGCGTCTGCCGGATGCCTGTTTCGAGCTCATCTATCAGCTGCGCCAGCAGCTCGACAGTCAGCTGGCCCATCGCTGCTATGTGTCGGATCGTCGCTGGAAGAAGGCAGTACGGCTTATCAAGGCGAGTGCCTTCTTCAATGGCCGCGATGAGGTCGCACCGGTAGATCTGCTGCTGTTCAAGGATTGTCTCTGGCATGACGAAGAGTCCCGCACCGCCCTGCTTGAGATGATGACCGAGTTTTCCCGCCTTTACGGCTATCAGCAACTGGCGATGACCCGCCAGCTGCTGGCCCTGCGCGACCAGTTCAAGCAGCTCAAACAGAGCGTGGCCCAGCGCCTTTGCACAAAAGCCCGCCAGCGCAAGCAGTGGTTTGGCCGCCGCGCCCGGGGCATCGAGATCCCGCTTGCCAATGCCAGACCCTTTGGCAAGCAGGTGCACTTCCATCTGCTCACCCCGGCGCCGCTGGATGGCAGCGATCCCGAGCGCCTCACCCGCACGCTGGTATTCGATCGCACCCTGCTCTCCCACTGGCGTCCCACCGGCGAGGCGCTGGTGGGTTATGAGTTTGGCAACCCGAAACAGGGGCATTACGAGCTGGTACTGGACGATGAGCTGCGGCTCCAGGTGCTCGATATCCAGCGGCAGCAGATCCCGCTGGTTTTGATGGAGCGCAACGCCATCCCCGAGGTGGTGCTGGCGCCCTGGTTGCAGTCGCTCGATGAGCAGCTGGTTCAGGTCGGCAAGGTGATGCAGGAGCTCAAACAGCAGCGCAGCCTGTTCGAGCGTCACCAGCAACACCTCTTTATCGCCCGGCGCTGGTTGCAGCAGGTGGAGGACAGCTTCTTTGTGCTGAACCGGGATCTCGAGCTGCTGCGCAGCGAGCTGACCCAGTGGCGCGAGCGGTTGCCAAGGCTGGACGAGTAAGGAGCGCTCATGCTTGAGATCGGCATGCTGGATCTGGGCCTTCTCATGGGAGAGGGTGAGCTGGCGGGAGAGGTGGTGGCGTTGCTGGCGGCCTCGCCCAAGATTTCCGAATTTATCAAACGCTCCCCGCTACAGGGCAAGCTGCTGAAAAAGCGCCTGCAGAGCTGGGGCGAGCAGCTTGGCGAGGAGATCCGTCACAAGCCGGTGCCGGTGGCGCTGGAGCAGGAGTACCTGCTCTATCAGGCGCATCGGCAACTGCCGATGACCGAGCTGATTGGTCGCCTGCCCGGCTTGCTGGAGTCGCTGGAGCAGTACAGCCCCTTCGCCGGTGAGGCCAGATCCTTGGTGCGTCAGCTGACTGCTCACCCCACCGAGGGGCTGCGCCAGCTCTTTATCGACAAGTGGCGCGCCAGTCTGGTGGGGAGCCTGTTGCAGTTGCAGCAGCAGATCGCCGAAGCTGAGCGGGAGAAGCAACGTCAGGAGATTGAAGATCAGCTGCTGGCGAGCCGCACCCTGGCTGATGCCCTCGATCCCAACCAGATCTCCGCTGGTGGTCTTTGGGATCTGGCTCAGGGGCACTGGCACAAGCGCAGTCTGGTGCTGGTCAAGCAGTACGCCCGCATGTTGCAGCGCGAGCCCTTGCTGGCGGAGATTGCCGGTCTGCTCGGGCGCAGCGAACGGGATCGGCGGGCGCAGGAGCAACCTGTGCCGCCGGTTCAGGTGCTGGAACTGGAACCCGCTCCCAGCGACGATGTGCCGGACGATCTGGTGGGCATTCATCAGGCGAGCGATCTGATGCGGCTGCTGCCAAGCGAGGCGGTGATGCTGGGGCTGCCGGAGCTGGAGCTGGAGTTCTATCGCCGCTATCTGGAGCGGCGCCTGCTCAGCTACCAGTCACGTGGCACCTTACCGCGCCAGCGCATCATGCTGCGCACTCCGGAGCAGGGGGGGCAGCAGTTGCAGCAGCGAGGCCCCTTTATCGTCTGCGTCGATACTTCGGGCTCCATGGGCGGCTATCCCGAGGAGTGTGCCAAGGCGCTGTTTCTGGCGCTGCTCAAGGTGGCGATGGATGAGAAGCGCGGCTGCTACCTGATGCTCTTCTCCACCGAGGTGGCGACCCTCGAGATCACCGCAGATACCGGTCTGGAGAAGGCGGAGCGCTTTCTCTCCATGAGTTTTCACGGCGGTACCGACCTGGTGCCCTGCCTGGAAAAAGCACTGGCCAAGCTCGATGAGCCCGCCTTTGCCAAGGCTGACGTGCTGGTCATCTCCGATTTTATCGCCCAGAGCTTGCCCCACGCCCTGCTCGATCAGATGAACCGCTATCGCCAGCGCCAGACCCGTTTCCACGCTGTCGCCATGTCCCGCCATGCCAAGCAGGCGCTGTTGCGGATTTTTGACAACAGCTGGCTGCTCGATTGTGGCCTGCGCGGTCGGCTGCTGCGGCGCTTCCAGCACAATTAACTCTCTGTTGAATGATAAGTGATATTCGATGACGACTTTGAGGGGGATGTTGGGGTCGCCCGGATGGAAGGGGATGCGAAACTTTATCCATTTGTTTGTTGATGTTGGCACTGAACAGCCAGAGACCATCGGCATCGGGTCAGCCTGCCAGCGCGATGATGATCAGGAACCTGCGTGCAGATAAGGCTCTCTACCGGGCAAAGGGGGCCGGGCGCAACCGGGTGGAAACAGCTGACTGACGGGCTGGGTATTTTTCACTCGCGCGGGTATAATGTCGCGCAATTTTGCTTTGACTCAGGCGAGAAGACCCATGTAACGCAACCCTCCTCCCTCTCTCCATCAGGTTGGCAACACGCCAGCTGGCGTGGCTTTCGTTGCGTATACATGTGCCGTGAGCGGCATTCCGGATTTATTCCCACGGTGGCTGATGCCACCGCTCAATAGAAGAACGTTGAATTATGTCAGCTGAATTTCTGAGTGAAGTCTCCAAGAGACGCACTTTTGCGATCATTTCGCACCCGGATGCGGGTAAAACCACCATCACTGAAAAAGTCCTGCTGTTCGGACAGGCCATTCAGCGCGCCGGTACCGTCAAGGGCCGTGGCTCGGGCCAGCATGCCAAATCCGACTGGATGGAGATGGAGAAGCAGCGTGGTATCTCCATCACCACCTCGGTGATGCAGTTCCCCTATGCCGACTGTCTGGTCAACCTGCTCGATACCCCGGGTCACGAGGACTTCTCCGAAGATACCTACCGTACTCTCACAGCCGTGGATTGTTGCCTGATGGTCATCGATGCCGCCAAGGGTGTTGAAGACCGGACCCGCAAGCTGATGGAAGTGACCCGTCTGCGTGATACCCCCATCCTCACCTTCATGAACAAGCTGGACCGCGAAGTGCGCGATCCGATGGAAGTGATGGACGAGGTGGAGCGCGAGCTGAAGATCATGTGCGCCCCCATCACCTGGCCAATCGGCTGTGGCAAATCCTTCAAGGGTGTCTACCACCTCTACAAGGATGAGACCTATCTCTATCAGAGCGGTCAGGGCCACACCATCCAGGAGAAGCGGGTGGTCAAGGGGCTGAACAACCCGGATCTGGATGCCGCCGTCGGCGAAGATCTGGCTCAGCAACTGCGTGACGAGCTGGAGCTGGTGCAGGGCGCCTCTCCCGAGTTCGATCACGATGCCTTTATCGCTGGCGAGATGACCCCGGTCTTCTTCGGTACCGCACTCGGTAACTTCGGTGTTGACCACATGCTGGATGGCCTGACTGACTGGGCGCCGTCTCCCATGCCGCGCAAGGCCGAGAGCCGCGAAGTGGTGGCGACCGAGGAGAAGTTCTCCGGCTTCGTGTTCAAGATCCAGGCAAACATGGATCCGAAACACCGCGACCGTATCGCCTTTATGCGTATCGTGTCAGGCACTTACAGCAAAGGCATGAAGATGCGCCACGTGCGCATCGGCAAGGATGTGAACATCTCCGACGCCGTGACCTTTATGGCCGGTGACCGTGAGCAGGCGGAAGACGCCTTCGCCGGTGACATTATCGGTCTGCACAACCATGGTACCATCCAGATCGGCGACACCTTCACCCAGGGTGAAGATCTCAAGTTCACCGGTATCCCGAACTTTGCACCGGAACTGTTCCGCCGCATCCGCCTGCGCGACCCGCTCAAGCAGAAGCAACTGCTCAAGGGGCTGGTCCAGCTCTCCGAAGAGGGCGCGGTGCAGGTGTTCCGTCCGCTGATCAGCAACGATCTCATCGTCGGTGCGGTCGGTGTGCTGCAGTTTGACGTGGTGGTTTCGCGCCTCAAGAGCGAGTACAACGTCGAGGCCATCTACGAGGCGGTCAACGTCTCCACCGCCCGCTGGGTGGAAGGGACCGACGTCAAGAAGTTTGAAGAGTTCAAGCGCAAGAACGAGGTCAACCTGGCCCTCGATGGCGGTGACAACCTCACCTATATCGCACCGACCATGGTCAACCTGCGCCTGGCTCAGGAGCGTCACCCTGACGTGGAGTTCCGCCAGACTCGCGAGCACTGATACTGCTTACCAAATCCCGCCAGATGGCGGGATTTTTTTATGCATCAAGGAGAGGTGATGGTTGAATCGATGAATCCTGCCTGCTCGGCTCTGGCCGAGGGTTATCTGTTATCCCTGCCTGTGACTGCACGGGCTCGTCATGTCTCGGCAGACTACTTCTGTGCTGATGAACACAATGCCAACCTCTGTGCGTCGCTGGTGGTAGCAGGACGCAAGCGAGCGACCTGTAGCCTCGCTTACTGGTATCTGGAAAAGGGCGAGCGGATGCCGGAACAGGGGGACCTACTGGTGGTAACCGACTGGAGTGGTCAGCCCAAGGCGCTGGTTGAAATAGTCTCGGTCACCTTGTGCCGATTCGATGAGATTGATGCTGCGTTTGCCGCCGAGGAGGGGGAGGGCGATGGCTCTCTGGCTTGGTGGCGCGAGGCTCATAAGGCCTTCTTCGAGCGCGAGATGAAGGCGGAAGAGAGAAAATTTGATGAGCACGCCACGCTGGTGCTGGAGCGATTCCGGGTAGTGGCGCTGCCGCAGTAAACGAAGCGGCAAGCAGGGGAGACTCCTGCTTGCCGTGGTAACTCAGTGGGCTCTCAAAAGGTGCGCAGCAAACGGGCCGGATTGCCGGCATAAGTGCCGGGTATCTCGATATCCCGGGTGACCACGGCCCCGGCACCAATGACGGAGCCCCGGCAGATGCGGACCGGCAAAATGGTGGCATTAGAGCCGATGCAGACCTCATCCTCAATGACCGTTCGGCCCCAGTGGGCCGAGTCCGGCTCGGGAGAGCCCTGCTTGAAGAGATCGTTGGCAAACATCACCCCGTGACCGATAAAGCACCCTTCACCTATGGTGACGTGCTCGCAGATGAAGGTGTGCGACTGGACTCTGGTTGAGCGGCCGATGGTGACGTTGGCCTGCACTTCCACGAAGGGGCCGATAAAGACATCGTCCGCCAGAGTGCAGCCGTAGAGATTGACGGGGTCAACCAGTTTTACCCGCTCGCCGAAGCAGACATCACGAATGCCAACGGTGTGTCGTGTCGGCTCGTTCATGATGCGCCTCTCTGTTCTAGGTCGAGCAGCATGCAGATTTCGCAATCCCCGTGGCCGGTGCAGCCAAGGGGGC
>NZ_JBODRQ010000117.1:0-10430 GCF_050633025.1 Aeromonas sp. | reverse complement strand
TGCAGCAGCATCGCAGTCTCGCCAAGGTCTATGACTTCTACGAGCAGCCGCTGGGCCACGTGCAGTACACTATCGCCAAGTTCTACCGGATTGATGGTGGCAGCACACAGAACAAGGGGGTTGCGCCGGATATCAGCTTCCCGACACCGGTTGCCCCGGAAGAGACGGGCGAGAGCCGTGAGTTCAATGCGTTGCCGTGGGACAAAATTGCCTCCGCCAACTATGAGAAACTCGGCAACTTCGCCAGTGTACTACCCAAGTTGCTGGCGGCCCACGATGCCCGGATTGCCAAGGATCCCGAGTTTTCCTATGTGATGCAGGACATCGCCGACTATAAGGAGGAGAAAGACAAAAAGTCGGTCTCCCTCAACGAGGCGGAGCGTGTTGCAGAGCAGGCGAAACAGGATGAGAAAGCGCTCAAGCGTACCAACGAGCGTCTGGCACGTCTTGGCAAGCCGGCGCTGAAGAGCCTGGATGAATTGCCTGCTGATTTTGACGTGCCCGATGAGTACCTCATTGAGGCGGCCAATATCACGGCGGATCTGGCCAAGGTCAGTAAACGCGGCTGATAAGACGACCCGCCATGTACCAGGGCGACTACGGTCGCCCTTTCTTTTTGTCTGGCGTATCTGACGTAATGCAAATTGTTTGACCCCGCCAGTTGGTTGTGACAGCCTCTTTCTCGCCTTTAACAAGCGTGGAAGCAGACAATAATGACCGATCACTCCCAGGCCATGACGGCCAAATATCGCCAGGATTATCAGGCGCCGCTCTACTGGATCGACACCATCGACCTCGATTTCCAACTGCAGGAGCCGCTGACCCAGGTCACCGCCATCACCCGCATTCGTCGCAACGGCGAGCACAATGCGCCGCTCGTCCTCGATGGTGAGCAGCTGACCCTCAAGAGCGTTGCTATTGAGGGCATTCCCTGTGACCACTACGAGCAGGGCGAGAGCAGTCTGACCCTGTTCAACCTGCCTGACGAATGTGTGCTGACCATCGTCACCCTGCTGGATCCGGCCGCCAACACTGCGCTGGAAGGGCTTTACAAGTCAGGCGATGCCTACTGCACCCAGTGTGAAGCGGAGGGCTTTCGCCGCATTACCTACTATCTGGACCGCCCCGACATTCTGGCGCGCTACAGCACCCGCATCACCGCCGACAAAGCCAAATATCCCTTCCTGCTCTCCAACGGCAACAAGGTAGATAGCGGCGATCTGGATGGCGGCCGTCACTTCGTGCAGTGGCAGGATCCTTTCCCCAAACCGAGCTACCTGTTTGCCCTGGTGGCCGGTGATTTCGATGTGGAGCGCAGCCACTACACCACCAAGAGCGGTCGCAAGGTGGCCCTCGAGATCTTCGTCGACAAGGGCAACCTCGATCGCGCCGGTTTTGCCATGGAGAGCCTCATCAACTCCATGCGCTGGGATGAGCAGCGTTTCGGCCTCGAGTATGATCTCGACATCTACATGATAGTTGCGGTGGACTTCTTCAACATGGGCGCCATGGAGAACAAGGGGCTCAACATCTTCAACTCCAAGTTCGTGTTGGCCAATCCAGCCACCGCCACCGACAGCGACTACCACGGTATCGAGCGGGTGATCGGTCACGAATATTTCCACAACTGGACCGGCAACCGTGTCACCTGTCGTGACTGGTTCCAGCTCAGCCTGAAAGAGGGGCTGACGGTATTCCGGGATCAGGAGTTCTCCTCCGATCTGGGCTCCCGTGGCGTCAATCGCATCAACAACGTGCGTACCGTCCGCGGCCCGCAGTTTGCCGAAGATGCCGGCCCCATGGCGCACCCGATCCGCCCGGATGTGGTGATCGAGATGAACAACTTCTACACCCTGACCGTCTACGAGAAGGGGTCGGAAGTGATCCGCATGATGCACACCCTGCTGGGGGAAGATGCCTTCCAGGCCGGTATGCGCCTCTATTTCGAGCGTCACGACGGCTCGGCCGCCACCTGCGATGATTTCGTGCAGGCGATGGAGGATGCTTCCGGTGTCGATCTCGGCCGTTTCCGTCGCTGGTACAGTCAGTCCGGCACCCCCGAGCTGACCGTGACCGACGAGTACGATGCCGCCAGCGGTATCTATCGCCTCCACGTCAGCCAGCACACCCCGCCGACTCAGGATCAACCGCAAAAGCTGCCGCTGCACATTCCCCTCGATATCGAGCTTTATGACGAGCAGGGTGTCGTCATTCCTCTGCAGTATCAGGGCAAGGCCATCGGCAACGTGCTCGACGTGCTGGAGTCAGAGCAGACCTTCATGTTCGATCAGGTGCCGGTCAAACCGGTTCCCTCCCTGCTGCGGGACTTCTCCGCACCGGTCAAGCTGCATTTTGATTACAGCGATGAGGCGCTCGCCTTCCTGATGCGTTTTGCCCGCAACGAGTTTGCTCGCTGGGATGCGGCCCAGATGCTGATCAACAAGGCGGTGATCGACGGGGTGGCACGGGTACAGCACGGGCAGGGGATTGAGCTTTCCCAAACCCTGTTGGCCGCCTTCGTCGCCATTCTTGACGACAGCGATCTCGATTTGGCCCTCAAGGCGGAAATCCTGGCGCTGCCCGGTGAGGCGACCCTGGCCGAGCTGTTCGAGGTGGCCGATATCGATGCCATCCATCAGGTGCGCGACGCGATCCACACCCGTCTTGCCGAGGCCTTTGGCGCGCGCTTGGCGGCGACCTATCAGAGCCTGAGTCTGAATGGTTATCAGGTGGTGCACGCCGACATGGCCAAGCGGGCTCTCAAAGGGGTGGTGCTGGGCTATCTGGCTGCGCTGGATGCAGAGCATGCCGATGCGCTGGTGCGCGAGCAGTATGCAACTGCCGACAACATGACCGACACTCTGACGGCGTTGCAGGTGGCCAACGGCTATCTGTTGCCATGCCGCGCTGCGCTGCTGGCTGATTTTGAAGGCAAGTGGGCCAAGGATGGACTGGTGCTGGACAACTGGCTGCGGCTGATTGGCAGCAAACCGGCTGCCGATGTGCTTAGCGAAGTGAAACAGGCGATGAGTCACCCCACCTTCAGCATTCGCAATCCGAACCGGCTGCGGGCGCTGATCGGCAGCTTCGCCATGAGCAATCAGGTGCAGTTCCATGCGGTGGATGGAAGCGGTTACCGCTTCCTGACCGATCTGCTGATCGCGCTCAACGAGGTGAATCCGCAGGTGGCCTCCCGCCTCATCACTCCGCTGATCCAGTTCAAGCGACTGGATGAGGCGCGCAAGGCGCTGATCCGCGCCGAGCTGACCCGTCTTGCCAACCTTGAGGGGCTGGCACGGGATCTGTTCGAGAAGGTAAGCAAGGCGCTGCAGCAGTAAGTGTCGACGGGGCAGGGGCGTGAATGCGCCTGCCCCCATAGTGTGATTTGTCGTGTGATCAGGAGCAAGCGTGAAGCAGTTTACTTTTCGGCTCTCATTGAATAGTGATGAGGTGATGCTGATGTATCAGGGCCATGCCAGACGGCTGGTGGTGCGCAGCGAACAGGGGCTGACCATCGAGCTTGGCATCGATAAAATCCGGCCTTTTGTCGCTATCAGCGGGGTACATGGCTATTTTCGGCTGAAAACCCAGGACGATTACCGCTTTATCAGTCTCGAACGCATAAGTTAACAAAAATAGAACAGATTACCGACTGTTTATCTGCTTTGCGTCACTATCTATCCAGAAACTGGCACAAAGGTAGTTGGAATTTCTGTGTTTTGGGTTATTTGCAAAATTTCTCACAGTTTAAGCCGTGATCTGTACCTTATTTTTAACATCTCATTAGCACCTTTCCTCGCCTTCCCTTATCCAAGCCATTACACTTCGCAACAACTCTGCACCAGCGGGTAACCAGGGTGGTTGCCTCTGCATCGGTGGTGAATGTCGTCCGATAAGGAATATAAAAATGGCATTGAAAGACGCCCCTACTTCAGTTCTGCTCGAAAACGTTCTCGGTCTGATCCATCAAAAATTGCCCAAAAACAGTGCCTCTCTGGTCGAATGCTTCGTGGCCAAGTTTTACGGCAACATGGCGAGCTCCGACATGCATGATCGCAATGACAGCGATCTCTATGGCGCGGCCCTGAGCCTGTGGAATGCGCTCAATCAGCGCAGCGGTACCGATCCCTACATACGGGTCTACAACCCCGAACTGACCCGCCACGGCTGGCAATCGCCCCATACCATCGTTGAGGTGATCCTGCAGGATTCGCCCTTCCTGGTGGACTCCATCCGGATGGCGCTCAAGCGACTCAATATCACTGCCCACATGATGCTGCACCAACCGCTGCACCTCATTCGTGGTGCGGATGGTAAGATTGACGCCATTCTAGCGCTCGACAACACCGACGGGCAGACCTCGGTTGAAACGGCATTCCTTATCGAGATCGATCACCTCACCAGCGAGGAGCAGATGGCCGCGCTGGCTGCAGAGCTCAACTCGGTGGCCGGTGAAGTAGCGCTGGCAGTCGGCGACTGGCAGCCGATGCTGGCCAAGCTCAATGAGATCATCGACGAACTGCCCAAGCGCAAGCACCCGGTCAGCAAGGAGGAGGTGGCCTCCTGCGTTGCCTTTCTCAAATGGGTGGCGGCCCACAACTTCACCCTGATGGGGTATCGCCGTTACGACGTCAAGGCGGTGGAGGGGGATCACGAGATCCTGCCGCAGGCGAGCTCCAGCCTGGGGTTGATGAAAAACTCCATCAAGGAGGTGGGTCAGCGTCTTGGCAACATGCCGGCCAGCGCCCGTCACGCCGCCCTGAGTGCTGACCTGCTGATCCTCACCAAATCCAACAGCAAGTCCCGGGTGCACCGTCCGGCTTATGTGGATTACATCGGCATCAAGCGCTTCGACGAGCATGGCAAGGTGATCGGGGAAGATCGCTTCATCGGCCTCTACGCCTCTTCCATCTACAACACCAGTGCGACCCAGATCCCGCTCATCAGCCATCGTCTCGAGCGCATCATGGCCGCCTCCGGTCACGAGAAGGGCTCCCACGCCTACAAGGCGCTGCTGAACGTGTTGGAAACCTATCCCCGTGACGAGCTGATCCAGGCCCGCGAAGAGGAGCTGTTGGCCACCGGTCTTGGGGTGCTGGAGATGCAGGAGCGGGACATGCTGCGGCTGTTTGTGCGCCGCGATGTCTATGGCCGCTTCTTCTCCTGCATGGTCTATGTCACCAAGGAGCGCTACAACACCGCGCTGCGGATCAAGACCCAGCAGATCCTGCAACAGTATTTCGGCAGCAGCGAAGAGGTGGAGTTCAACGTCTACTTCACCGAAGGTGTGCTGGCGCGGACCCACTACATAGTGCGAGTCAACAACAACAACGTGGATGTGGATGTGAACGAAGTACAGAACAACCTGATTGAAGCGGCCCGCAGCTGGGACGACAGACTCGACTCAGTGCTGCTCTCCCACTATGGCGAGGCCCGTGGCAACGAACTGCGCCGCCGTTTCAGTACTGCCTTCCCTCGCGCTTACAAGGAAGATGTGTTGCCTGGCTCTGCCGTGGCCGACATCATGGCGCTCGATAACCTGAGCGAGGCCGAGCCGCTGGGCATGCTGTTTTACCGCGCCCAGGAGGAGGAGAACGACCGTCGGGTACGTCTCAAACTGTTCCATCGCACCGAACCCATTCACCTCTCCGATGTGCTGCCGATGCTGGAGAACATGGGACTGCGCGTCATCGGCGAGACCCCGTATCAGGTACGCACTCCGGGTGGCGATCTGTTCTGGATCCTCGACTTCTCCATGTTGCTGCACGGCGAGCAGCCCTTTGATCTGGCCCAGAGCCAGCAGCGTTTCCAGCAGGCGTTTGCCGCCATCTGGAACAAGCAGCTGGAAGATGACGGCTTCAACCGGCTGGTATTGGGGGCGGGACTGACCGGCCGTCAGGTGTCGGTGCTGCGCGCCTATGCCAAATATATGCGCCAGACCGGCGTCTCCTTCAGCCAGTCCTATATCGAAGAGACTCTGACCCGTTATCCCGATATCGCCCAGCTGCTGTTCACCCTGTTCGAACAGCGCCTGGATCCTGCCGGCAAGCAGGACGCCAAGGTGCCATCGCAAGATGCCAAGGCATCCGCCAAGCTGCACGAGGAGCTTGCCGCCAAGCTGGATCAGGTGGCCAACCTCGATGACGATCGTATCATTCGCCGCTATGTGGAGATGATTGACGCCACCCTGCGCACCAACTACTACCAGCTGGACAAGGCGGGCAACATCAAGCTCTACATCTCCTTCAAACTGGCGCCATCCAGCATCACCGACATGCCGCTGCCGTTGCCGAAATTCGAGATCTTCGTCTACTCGCCGCGGGTGGAAGGGGTGCATCTGCGCTGGGGTAAAGTGGCTCGTGGCGGTCTGCGCTGGTCCGATCGCAAAGAGGACTTCCGCACCGAAGTGCTGGGTCTGGTAAAAGCCCAGCAGGTGAAGAACACCGTCATTGTGCCGGTGGGGGCCAAGGGCGGTTTCTACTGCAAACAGATGCCGGTGGGGGCACCCCGTGCCGTCATCCAGGAGGAGGGTAAGGCCTGTTATCGCCTGTTTATCCGCGGTCTGCTCGATGTGACTGACAACATCATCGGCGGCGAGGTGATCCCGCCCAAATCCGTGGTGCGCCACGATGAGGATGACTACTACCTGGTGGTCGCTGCCGACAAGGGGACTGCCACCTTCTCCGATATCGCCAACGAGATCAGCCTCGAATACGACCACTGGCTCGGCGATGCTTTCGCCTCCGGCGGCTCGGTCGGTTACGACCACAAGAAGATGGGCATCACCGCCCGTGGTGCCTGGGAGTCGGTCAAACGGCATTTTCGTGAAATTGGCGTCAACTGCCAGACCACCGACTTCACCTGCGTCGGCATCGGCGATATGGCGGGGGACGTGTTCGGCAACGGCATGCTGCTCTCCGAGCTCACCCGACTGGTGGGCGCGTTCAACCACATGCATATCTTCGTTGACCCCACTCCGGATGCGGCCAAGAGCTTTGTCGAACGCCAGCGCCTGTTCGATCTGCCGGGCTCCAGCTGGGATGACTACAACCGCGAGCTGATATCACAGGGCGGCGGCATCTTCCTGCGCTCGGCCAAGTCCATCAAGCTCAGCCCGGAAATGCAGACCCTGCTCGGCACCGACAAGGCCAGCATGGCGCCGAACGAGCTGATCAAGGCGCTGCTCTGCCTCAATGTCGACCTGCTGTGGAATGGCGGCATTGGCACCTATGTGAAGAGCGCTCGGGAGAGCGATGGGGAAGTGGGCGATCGCAGCAACGATGCACTGCGAGTCAATGGTCGCGATCTGCGGGCCCGTATCGTGGGTGAGGGGGGCAACCTCGGCTTTACCCAGCTTGGTCGGGTGGAGTACGCCAGTCAGGGCGGTCGCATCAACACCGATTTTACCGACAACGTGGGCGGGGTGGACTGCTCCGATAACGAGGTGAACATCAAGATCCTGCTCAACCAATTGGTGGCGGCAGGGGATCTGACCCTCAAGCAGCGTAACCAGATGCTCTATGAGATGACCGACGATGTGGCGCAGATCGTGATCACTAACGCCTATCGCCAGTCCCAGTCCATCTCGGTCACCAGTTTCCGCGGCTCTGAACAACTGAAAGAGCAGCAGCGCTTCATCCAGGGGCTGGAGCGGGAAGGCAAGCTCGACCGTGCGCTGGAGTTCCTCCCCTCTGATGAGGAGCTCTCCGAGCGGATGGCGGCAGGGCAGGGTCTGACCCGCCCCGAACTGGCGGTGCTGGTGGCCTACGGCAAGATGGTGCTGAAAGAGCAGCTCAACTGCCCGGAAGTGACCGACGAACCGTTCTTGGCCAACATGCTGGTCACCAGCTTCCCGGCCAAGGTGCAGCAGCAGTTTGGTGCCCAGCTGGCCGATCACCCGCTACGCGGCGAGATCATCGCTACCCGGGTGGCCAACATGCTGGTCAACGACATGGGGCTCAACTTCGCCAGCCGGATGAAGGACGAGACCGGAGCTTCAGTCGCCGAAGTGGCCTGCTGCTTCGCCATGGCCCGCGAAGTGTTTGGCATGAACCAGCTTTGGCGCGATATCGAAGGGTGCGACAACCTGGTGGATGCCCAGACTCAGCTCGAGCTGATGTTCTACAGCCGCCGCATCGTGCGCCGTGCCACCCGCTGGTTCCTGCGCGCCCGCAATCGCAGCTGGAGCATCAGCGAGAACATCGCCTTCTTCCGCCCGGCGTTCGAAACCTTAGGGAAGCACCTCTACGAGGTGATGGATGAGAGCGAAGTGGCCGAGCATCGTCAGGCTGTTGCCAAGTGGATGGAGAAACAGGTGCCGGAGGCCATTGCCCGTCAGGTCGCCCATATGAGCAGCCTCTTCTCCAGCCTGGATCTGGCGCAGATTGCCGCGGAGCACAAGACCGATATTCTGAGCGCCGCCAATGTCTACTATCGCCTCGGAGCCAAACTGGATCTTCACTGGTTCCTCGACCAGATCAACCATCAGCCGGTCGGCAACCATTGGCAGGCGATGGCGCGAGCCTCCTTCCGCGAAGATCTGGACTGGCAGCAACGCAGTCTCACTTCTGTGGTACTGGAAGGGTGCAAAGGAGAGGGAGAATGCGCTACCATACTGGCCGACTGGATTTCGGAGCATGAGCAACTTTTGTCCCGTTGGACCCATATGTTGGCCGACTTCAAGACCACCAGTACCCACGAGTTCGCCAAGTTCTCGGTGGCCTTGCGAGAGTTGAACCTGCTTCAGTTGAATTGTCGGGCACTTTAATTGCCAGATTAAGGCATGATACCGACATTACACCCAAAGCCCCGGCCAGTTGCCGGGGCTTTCTTTAAGGAGCAAAGATGTTGTACCCCATCGCCAGGCATTTCCTGTTCAAGCTCAATCCGGAACAGGCGCACGATCTCTCCATGAAATATTTGCCCCGCCTTCTCGGTACGCCACTCGATTGTTTCTTCCGCCAGAATTTGCCGAAACGCCCCATCACTGTCATGGGGCTTTCTTTTGCCAATCCGGTGGGATTGGCGGCCGGTCTGGATAAAGATGGTGAGTGCATTGACGCGCTGGGCGCCATGGGATTTGGCTTTATCGAAGTTGGTACCGTCACCCCCAGACCCCAGAGCGGCAATGACAAGCCCCGCTTGTTCCGGGTTATTCCGGCAGAGGGGATCATCAACCGGATGGGATTCAACAACAAGGGGGTGGATCATCTGGTGGCCAAGGTAAAAGAGGCCAAATATCAGGGGGTCATCGGCATTAATATCGGCAAAAACAAAGATACTCCCATCGAACAGGGCAAGGATGATTACCTGATCTGCATGGACAAGGTTTATGATCATGCCGGTTATATTGCCGTCAATATCTCTTCCCCCAACACCCCTGGGTTGCGCTCGCTGCAATATGGCGAGGCGCTGGATGAATTGCTGGCCGCCCTCAAGGTGCGTCAGCAAGAGCTGGCCGCCCAATATAAAAAGTATGTGCCGCTGGCGGTTAAAATTGCCCCGGATTTAAGCCTTGAAGAAATAGGTCAGGTGGCCGCTTCGCTGGTACGAAATGGTATTGATGGGGTTATCGCCACCAATACCACCCTCGAGCGTGAAATGATTTATGACATGCCCCACGCCGGTGAAGCGGGTGGCCTGAGTGGTCGTCCGCTGCAGCACAAGAGTACCGAGGTGATCCGTCATCTGGCCAAGGCGCTCAATGGTGCTCTGCCAATTATCGGGGTGGGTGGTATTGATAGTGCCATGGCGGCTCGGGAAAAATTGGCCGCCGGTGCCAGTCTGGTACAAATTTATAGCGGCTTTATTTATAAAGGACCGGGGTTGGTCAAAGAGATTGTGACCAATATTTAAGAAATAGATGGCGGAGCCCTTTATTTGACGTTGCTGATTTCCTGCATATGGAATAAAGTCAACTGGTAATTATCAAGTAAGGGCTCCAACATGTTTATCCAACCGACCGATAGCTGGCAATGGCACTATGATGCCCAGAATGACCGTCTGATGTTGGACCTGTCTGATAACATGTTATTTGCCACCGAGTATCAAGGGCGACAATTGGTGCCCTGTTCCTTTGCTACCCAGTCTTTTTGTGTCGATGATGCCGCCCTCTATTATCAGTTGATGGATAAAGCCGCCGAACTTGAGTGGAGTATTCCTCATCAGGTTCAGTTGGTGCTTAATGCCATCGCGGTCAGTCGTTTTTATAAACCCCTGATGCCGCAAAGCTGGTTTTTTAGTGAACAGCATCCGCAAGTGATCCCGCAAAACGGTGATCTGGTCCTGATGAATACACCCCATGGCAACGGCGAATTTATGGTCATTGAGGCAGGGGATCAGGCCAGCGTCTGTTTGAACCTCACTGCCGATCTGGTATTGACCACCAGCAAAACCCTGCCGCGTTTCGGGGTGATCAAGGTGATGAATAA
>NZ_JBODRQ010000116.1:0-10443 GCF_050633025.1 Aeromonas sp. | reverse complement strand
ACTGGCAGAGGATGTCCTTGTTCAGGCCGATCATGGAGCCGTCCTGGAACAGGTATTCGGCCCACTCTTTCTCCTGCATGGCCGCTTCCTTGAAGATCTTGAAGCTTGCCTGTTCGCACTCGGCGGCGATCTCGGCCATCTCGGGGTCATCCTGACCGCTGCGCATCAGGTTCAGCATGTGCTGGGTACCGGTCAGGTGCAGCGCCTCATCGCGGGCTATCATCTTGATGATCTTGGCGTTGCCCTCCATCAGCTCGCGCTCGGCGAAGGCAAACGAACAGGCAAAGCTGACGTAGAAGCGGATTGCTTCCAGCGCATTGACACTCATCAGACATAAATAGAGCTTCTTTTTCAACCCACGCAATGTGATGGTCACCTGGCGGCCTGCAACAGTGTGGGTCCCTTCACCATGCAGGTTGTAGAGGGCGGTCGCCTCGATCAGGTCGTCATAGAAGTGGCTGATGGAGCCGGCGCGCTTCAAGATCTGCTCGTTGGTCACGATATCGTCGAACACCTGGGAGGGGGTGTTGACGATATTGCGGATGATGTGGGTATAGGAGCGAGAGTGGATGGTTTCGGAGAAGGCCCAGGTCTCAATCCAGGTTTCCAGCTCCGGAATAGAGACCAGTGGCAGCAGTGCCACGTTGGGGCTGCGACCCTGAATGGAGTCCAGCAGGGTCTGGTATTTCAGGTTGGAGATGAAGATGTGCTGCTCATGGGGCGGCAGGGCCTGATAGTCGATGCGATCACGGGAGACATCCACCTCTTCCGGGCGCCAGAAGAAGGAGAGCTGCTTTTCGATCAGGCGCTCGAACACTTCGTGCTTTTGTTGATCATAACGGGCTACGTTGACCGATTGGCCAAAAAACATCGGCTCTTTGAGCTGGTCGTTTTGGGTTTGGCAGAAAGTTGAATAGGCCATGGTTACCAGAATATGTGAATAGAGAAAACAGGAGAGCGGGAGCTTCATGCTCCCGCCCGGTTATCAGTTCTTGCCGTGACTTAGATTTTGCAAGCCCCGCCAGCGCAACCGTCATCTTGCAGATCGGTCTGGGCATCGTCTGCACCATCACGGGTGTTGTGATAGTACAGGGTCTTGAGGCCGTATTTGTAGGCGGTCAGCAAGTCCTTCAGCAGCTGTTTCATCGGCACCTTGTTGCCTTCGAAACGGGCAGGGTCGTAGTTGGTGTTGGCGGAGATCGCCTGATCCACAAACTTCTGCATGATACCGACCAGCTGCAGGTAGCCGTCAACGCTCGGTTGCTTCCAGAGCAATTCGTATTGATCTTTCAGGCGATCATACTCGGGCACCACCTGTTTGAGAATGCCGTCTTTGGAGGCCTTGACCGATACCAGACCGCGCGGCGGCTCGATGCCGTTGGTGGCGTTGGAGATCTGGCTGGAGGTCTCGCTCGGCATCAGGGCGGTCAGGGTGGAGTTACGCAAGCCCACGGACTTGATCTCTTCACGCAGACTTTCCCAATCCAGATGCAGCGGCTCGTTACACAGCGCATCCAGATCCTTCTTGTAGGTGTCGATGGGCAGGATGCCCTGGGCATAAGTGGTCTCGCCAAACAGCGGGCAGGGGCCGAACTCGCGGGCCAGCTGCACGGAGGCTTTCAGCAGATAGTACTGGATGGCCTCGAAGGTGCGGTGAGTCAGGGCCAGACCGGAGCCGTCGGAGTAACGGGCACCGTTTTTGGCCAGGTAGTAGGCGTAGTTGATGACGCCGATCCCCAGGGTGCGACGACCCATGCTGCCCTTCTTGGCGGCGGCAATCGGGTAATCCTGATAGTCGAGCAGGGCATCGAGGGCGCGGACAGCCAGATCGGCCATCTCTTCCAGATCTTCCAGCTTCTCGATGGCACCGAGGTTGAAGGCGGAGAGGGTGCACAGGGCGATTTCGCCACTCTCGTCGTCGATGTTGTTGAGCGGCTTGGTCGGCAGCGCAATCTCGAGGCAGAGATTGGACTGGCGTACCGGCGCCACACTCGGGTCGAACGGGCTGTGGGTGTTGCAGTGATCCACGTTCTGGATGTAGATGCGACCGGTACCGGCACGCTCCTGCATCATCAGGGAGAAGAGGTCTACCGCTTTCAGAGTCTTCTTACGAATGGCCGGATCCTGCTCGTACTTGAGGTAGAGCTCTTCGAACTTGTCCTGATCGGCGAAGAAGGCATCGTACAGACCCGGTGCATCGGACGGGGAGAACAGGGTGATGTCACCGCCCTTGATGAGGCGCTGGTACATCAGCTTGTTGATCTGCACGCCGTAGTCCATGTGACGAACACGGTTCTCTTCCACGCCGCGATTGTTCTTCAGTACCAGCAGGCTTTCTACTTCGGTGTGCCACAGCGGGTAGAACAGGGTGGCCGCACCACCGCGCACGCCGCCCTGGGAGCAGCACTTCACGGCAGTCTGGAAGTATTTGTAGAAGGGGATGCAACCGGTGTGGAACGCTTCGCCGCCACGGATGGGGCTGCCCAGACCGCGGATGCGACCTGCGTTGATGCCGATACCGGCGCGCTGGGAGACGTAACGCACGATGGAGCTGGCGGTGGCGTTGATGGAGTCCAGGCTGTCATCGCACTCGATCAGTACGCAGGAGCTGAACTGACGGGTCGGGGTGCGCACGCCGCTCATGATCGGGGTCGGCAGGGAGATCTTGAAGGTCGAGACCGCATCATAGAAGCGCTTGATGTAGTCCAGACGGGTATCTTTCGGATACTTGGAGAAGAGGCAGGCCGCTACCAGGATGTAGAGGAACTGCGGGCTCTCGTAGATCTCGCCGGTAACGCGGTTCTGGACCAGATATTTGCCTTCCAGCTGTTTGACTGCCGCGTAGGAGAAATCCATGTCGCGCCAGTGATCCAGATGGGTGTTCAGCTCTTCGAATTCAGCCTGGGTGTAGTCTTCCAGCAGGTGCTTGTCGTACTTGCCCATGTCCACCAGACGAGCCACGTGCTGGTAGAGGTGGGGCGGTTCGAACTGACCGTAGGCCTTCTTGCGCAGATGGAAGATGGCCAGACGGGCAGCCATGTACTGGTAGTCCGGGGTCTGCTCGGAGATGAGGTCCGCCGTCGCCTTGATGATGGTTTCGTGAATGTCGGCGGTACGGATACCGTCATAGAACTGGATGTGGGATTTGAGCTCTACCTGGGAGACCGACACGTTGTCGAGCCCTTCGGCGGCCCAGTCCAGCACGCGGTGAATTTTATCCAGATCGATGGGTTCTTTGTGTCCGTTACGCTTCGTCACAAACAAGTTCATTGGCGGATGACCTTTAGTTGATTCCCGAAAAACCATCGCACAATGGTGCTACCCTAGCTCAGGCTGTGTGCAGGCGTTGGGCAGAGAACGTGCGATGAATCACAAGATGTAGTGTTATTTTAAGTTCGAGCTACAAGATAGTGAGGTCGGCTCGCCATTGCAACGTGTGAATAAGTGACGAGCTGTGGATAAATTGTGAGTCTTGTTCCGCCAGTTAGTGACCGCTCACAGTGCGCGGGTTTTCATTCGTCCGCTTCGCTAAATGCAAGTCTCCCGATCGAAGATGGAAAATTAAAATAACTTTTTTTGCTTGCGAAACGGGGGGCTTTTTACTAGCAAACAGCGGCTGATTATCCCTTATGCAACAAGGGTTAAAAGCTATCCAGTTGTCGCCGCTGCGCACTCGGCTGGCTATGGGCTGGTACCCGATGATTGCGGTTTGAGGCTGCTCTGCGACGGTTGTGCTCCGGTCAAACGCGTATCCAACAGACAGAAAGCTGCCTCTGTTATCCATGATATGGCGATATGTTCGTAGTGTGGATCCTGGGAGGGTAAGTGGGGTTCAATAGAGGCAGGGAATCTCTCTGCCCCTTTGGTGCAATCGGTTAGGCTGTGCGTCAGTTGCTGGTCATCAGCTCGTAGCGCAGCCAGTGATGCAGAGCCTGCACGGTATCGAAGTGCAGATCGGCGCCCCATTGGGCGGGATCTTCCTGATCATTGAGATAGCCCCAGCCAGCGACCGCCGTGCGCATACCAGCATTGCGGCCCGCTTCGATATCCCGCACATGATCCCCCACATAGAGGCAGTGAGCCGCCTCGACCCCCAGTTTCTCACAAGCAAAGAACATGGGGGCGGGGTCGGGCTTGCGTACCGGCAGGGTGTCAGCGCTGACGGTGACGCCGCAACTGGCGAGTTCTGGCAGGGCCGCCAGCAGCGGCTCGGTGAGAAAGCCCGGCTTGTTGGTGACTATGCCCCAGGGGAGCTGTTTCTCGTCGAGCCACTCGATAAGATCCACCATTCCTTCATAGGGGCGGGTACCGACGCAGAGATTGGCCGCGTAGTAGTCGAGCAGGGCATTGCGCAGGCGCGTGGCCCCCAGCTCCTCAAGCAGTTCGTCGCCGAAGCCCGCTTTCAGCAGCCCGAGCGCTCCGTGAGAGGTGGTCTGACGAATAATGTCGTCAGAGAGCGGCGCAAAGCCTTCGTTGATCAGTACATGGTTGACGGCGGCCCCCAGATCCGGAGCTGTGTCGAGCAGGGTGCCGTCCAGATCGAACAGCACACCGCGCAGGGGCAGAGGGTGAGAGGCGCTCATCAACCTTGCTCCGGGCGGACAAACTCCACCATATAGTTGACGTCGACATTCTTGCCGAGCTTGAACCGGTTGGTGAGGGGGGCGTAGTAGACGCCGCTCATGTCACATACCAGAAGGCCTGCTGCCTCACCCATGCGACACAGTTCGGCGGGGGTGATGAACTTGTTGTGGTCGTGAGTACCCTTGGGCACCATCTTCATCAGGTACTCGGCCCCGATGATCATCATCAGATAGGATTTGGGATTGCGGTTGATGGTGGAGACGAACACCCGGCCACCCGGGCGCACCAGGGTGGCGATGGCGCGCAGTACCGAGGCGGGGTCAGGCACGTGCTCCAGCATCTCCATGCAGGTGACCACGTCATACTGGCCGGGTGCTTCTGCTGCGTGTGCTTCTGCTGTGATCTGGCGGTACTCGAGTTCGACCCCCTGCTCCAGGGCGTGCAGGCGGGCGACGCCGAGGGGCTCCTTGCCCATGTCGATGCCGGTGACCCTGGCACCACGGCGGGCCATGCTCTCGGCGAGGATGCCACCACCACATCCGATATCGAGAATGCGCTTGCCAAACAGACCGCCACTCTTGTTGGTTATCCAGTCAAGACGTACCGGATTGATCTGGTGCAGGGGCTTGAACTCGCCCTCCATGTCCCACCAGCGGGAGGCGATGGCTTCAAACTTGGCGATTTCTGTCAAATCGACATTGGCATCACTGTTCATTTTTCGAGGATCCTGTGGCAGGGCGCCCGGGGCTGAGTCATGGGCGCAATCTATTGTCCTGGCGGGCATTATAACGGACGGACTTTGTCACACCAGCCCGATCTGATACCCGATTTGTGGCTTAAGGTATTTGGCTCAGTGTGTTACCATGTTGCGCTGTTTAAGCCAAAGAACAACTAATTAGGGATAAGGCTTTCTATGAGCGATCTGGCCAGAGAGATCACGCCGGTCAACATCGAAGAAGAGCTCAAGAGTTCCTATCTTGATTACGCCATGAGCGTGATCGTAGGACGAGCTCTGCCGGATGTGCGTGATGGCTTGAAACCGGTTCACCGCCGCGTTCTGTATGCAATGAACGAGCTGGGGAACGACTGGAACAAGCCCTATAAAAAATCGGCCCGTGTGGTCGGTGACGTAATCGGTAAATATCACCCGCACGGCGATAGCGCTGTGTATGACACCATCGTCCGGATGGCGCAGGATTTCTCCATGCGTTACATGCTGGTCGATGGTCAGGGCAACTTCGGCTCGGTCGATGGCGACAGCGCCGCGGCCATGCGTTACACCGAAGTGCGGATGGCCCGAATCTCCCACGAGCTGCTGGCCGATCTGGACAAAGAGACCGTGGACTGGGTGCCGAACTATGACGGCACCGAGATGATCCCGGCTGTCATGCCCACCAAGGTTCCCAACCTGCTGGTCAACGGCTCCTCCGGTATTGCGGTGGGCATGGCAACCAACATTCCGCCTCACAACCTCACCGAGATTGTCAATGGCTGCCTGGCGCTGATCGAAAACGGCGACCTCACCATTGACGAGCTGATGACCTACATCACCGGTCCAGATTTCCCCACCGGCGGCATTATCAACGGTCGTTCCGGCATCGTGCAGGCGTACCGTACCGGTCGTGGCTCCATCTATGTGCGGGCCAAAGCTGAAGTGGAAGTGGACGAGAAAACCAGTCGCGAGACCATCATCGTTCACGAGATCCCCTATCAGGTGAACAAGGCTCGACTGATCGAGAAGATCGCCGAGCTGGTCAAAGAGAAAAAGATCGAGGGTATCAGTGCCCTGCGCGATGAGTCTGACAAAGACGGCATGCGCATCGTTATCGAGATCAAGCGCGGCGAGTCCGGCGAGATTGTGCTGAACAATCTCTACAAGCACACCCAGATGCAGACCACGTTTGGCATCAACATGGTGGCGCTCGATAACAACCAGCCCAAGGTGATGAACCTTAAAGAGATCCTGGATGCGTTCCTGCTGCACCGCCGTGAAGTGGTGACTCGCCGGACCGTGTTCGAACTGCGCAAGGCGCGGGATCGGGCACACATTTTGGAAGGTCTGGCGGTTGCGCTGGCCAACATCGATCCCATCATCGAGCTGATCCGCCATAGCGCGACCCCGGCCGATGCGAAAGCGGGTCTGGTTGCCAAGGGCTGGGAACTCGGCAACGTGGCCGCCATGCTGGAAAAAGCGGGCGACGACGCGGCACGGCCAGAGTGGCTGGAGCCCGAGTTCGGTATCCGTGAAGGTCACTACTTCCTGACCGAACAGCAGGCACAGGCCATCCTTGACCTGCGTCTGCACAAGCTGACCGGCCTTGAGCATGAGAAGATCCTGGAAGAGTACCAATCTCTGCTGGATCTGATCGCCGAGCTGCTGCACATCCTGGCGAGCCCGGTTCGTCTGATGGAAGTGATCCGTGATGAGCTGCTGGCCGTGCGCGAGCAGTATGGCGACGAGCGTCGCACCGAGATCAGCATGTCCAGTGCCGAGATCAACATCGAAGATCTGATCACCCCGGAAGACGTGGTGGTTACCCTGTCTCACCAGGGCTATGTGAAGTATCAGCCGCTTTCCGACTACGAGGCCCAGCGCCGTGGTGGTCGTGGCAAGTCGGCCACCCGGATCAAGGAAGAGGACTTTGTGGAGCGTCTGCTGGTGGCCAACACCCACGACACCATTCTGTGCTTCTCCACCCGTGGCAAGGTCTACTGGCTCAAAGTTTACCAGCTGCCGGAGGCGTCCCGTGGCGCTCGTGGTCGTCCGATCATCAACCTGCTGCCGTTGGAAGAGGGTGAGCGTATCACCGCCATCCTGCCGGTGAAGGAATATGACGCCGAGAAGTATGTGTTCTTCGCCACCGCCAACGGTACCGTGAAGAAGACCAGCCTCTCTGACTTCAGTCGTCCGCTCTCCTCCGGTATTCGTGCCATCAACCTCAAAGAGGGTGATGAGCTGATCGGGGTAGATATCACCGATGGCAGCAACGAGATCATGCTCTTCTCCGACGCGGGCAAAGTCGTTCGCTTCGCGGAAGGCAGCGGTCGCGCCGATGCGGATGTCAGCGATGAGGTTGAAACCGACGACGATGCCGGCAACGACGATGATGGCAACGACAACGGCGAAGGCACCGAAAGCAAGGGTACCTTCAAGGGCGTGCGTCCCATGGGTCGTACCGCAGCCGGTGTACGCGGCATCAAGCTGGGCGCCGGTGACAAGGTGGTTTCCCTCATCGTTCCGCGCGGCGAAGGTGCCATCCTCACCGCCACCGAGAACGGTTACGGCAAGCGGACTGCGTTGGCCGAATACCCGACCAAGAGCCGTGGTACCCAGGGCGTTATCTCCATCAAGGTGGATGAGCGTAATGGCAAGGTGATCGATGCGATCCAGGTTGAAGATACCGACCAGATCATGCTGATCACCAACGGCGGCACCCTGGTGCGTACCCGTGTTGCCGAGGTGAGTGTCATTGGCCGTAACACCGGCGGTGTCCGTCTGATCCGTACCGGTGAAGACGAGACCGTGGTTGGTCTGCAGCGCATTGCCGAGAGCGACGAAGACGAGAACGATGCGCTGGCCGTTGACGGTGAGGTATCTGAAGGTACCGATACCGCGACCGGCACTGATGCAGTCGATGCAGGGGAAGCGGGCGAGGAGTAATCGTCACCTGTTCCGAGCAACGTCTCTGATCAAAAAGAGCGACCCTGGTGGTCGCTCTTTTTATTTGTCTGCTTTTTATGACTCTCCGCTGATCTTACGGCTGGCTCACTCCTGCAGCCACATTCTGGCGCTGCGGGCGGGAATGGCGACCCGTACCCACTGGCTCTGCACGTTGACTACGGCGCCTTGGTCGAGCACGTCACGATAGTTGCGATACCAGTTCATCTCGAACCTGGCGGTATCGAGCCAATACTCCTGCTCATAGTCGCACTTGTTGATGCCGACCAGCCCCTGTTTGCCCCGTTTGAACAGCACGAAACAGTCACCGCTGCCGACCAGTTGCATGGGTTGGCCCTGCACCGCATTGTGGAAGCGGATCATCCCCTTGAGATCGGCGCGCTGGTAGTAATCCTGCCAGCGCAGTCCATCCTTGGCCTGGGTCTCACCGTGATCCGAATAGACCAGCGGTGAGCCACCATCTCGGCCGAGCAGATAGGCATAGGCCAGCTTCTCGTCAGTCTCGCTGAGGATCTGATAGCGGAAGCCGTCGTTAGTGGGAATGTCGTGAGTGACCGCGAAGGTGACCGCACGGCTGCCCTGCAGCGCCTGACCATAAGCACCCGGATCCGCCAGCAGGTTCATGCTGCCGCCATACCCCAGCGCGCCGCGCAGGGAGGCAAACAGTGGAAAGTCATAGGCTCCCTGACCGCTACTGTCGAGGTAGGGTTTGAGGAAGCGCTCGTAATCGGTGCTGCCTGCGCCCCCCGTGGTGATCACCTCGCCAAAGACATGCATCCCCTGTTTGATCTCGGGGGTGAACACGGCATTGATCTGGTAATCACTCATATGCTTGACCGCATCGACCCGAAAACCCTTGATCCCCATCCCTTTGAGCGCCTTGAGATAGGCCTGTTGCTGGCTTACCACCCAGTTGTTGGGATCCAGATCTGGCAGCCCCTTGTCACCGGCACCGCCACAGAGCCGCCAATACTGGACATGACCCGGATCGCTCCAGTCGCTGATGCACCCTTCGGGATGAAAATCCTGACCGGAGAGGAAGTTTTGCCCCAGATCGCCAAACAGTTTCTGGCGCTCGAAATAGGCCGGGTTGCTGGCGTAGCTTTGCAGCAGCTCGTTGCCGGGATAGTTGAGGTCCTGGCGTTTCCAGCTTTCGTTGGCCATGTGGTTGAGCACTACATCGGCATAGACGGCGATACCTCGCGCCTTCATGGCGGCGATCAGCTGCTCGAGATCCTGTTTGTTGCCAAGGGGTGAGTCAACAAGGCGCAGATCCTGGGGCTGGTAGCGAGCCCACCACTCGTTGCCCGACGACTTGAGGGGCGGCGAGATGAGTACCTGTTTGTAACCGGCCGACTTGATAAGGTCGGCTTTGGCGGTCACTTCACTGTACTTCCAGTTGAAGGCGTGCAGTATGACGTCAGCGTGCGCCAAGGGGGCGATCAGCATGCCTGCGATCGCCCATATTCCCGCTGTGTGTTTCATTATTGTGTCCCTGTTTTATACATGCCTGAATGGGCAAGCCAGCATTGGCTGGACACAGGGGGGACGGCAATCCACAACCTGCGGATTTGTGACCGCTTTCAGGCTGATTTTTCAGAATGTGTGAGCTGTTGCCACTTTTCCCGCTATGGCCAATAGCGTTTTACCAAGTGATTTATTTGTCATTTCAAGGTCATCCCTGCCGCTATGTTGCCGGAAAAGTGGTGTGCTGCTGTCACCACCTTCGTCATCAGGGACATATAACCAGTTGGATTACATGGAAAATTGGAGGGTGTCGGGTATCAGGGTGAAAGCGTGAATTTTTTGTTGACTGACCGTCAATCCATCTGCGGATGGAAATGGTTGGATGGGACGTTTATGGCTGACGGTGATCAAGGCTCTGCAAGAGCACGACTATCAGCAGCTAAGTCAGGCTGATAGTCGCAGTGATTGTACCTAGTTCATCTTTTTTTACTGGAAGCGCTGTGCGATGCGCTGGCCCAAGCGATTGCGATTCAACCATCAGCAGTATCAGAACGGGGGCAGGGCGGTTGACTGTGTTATTCTGTTGTCACTGCAAGAGCATCTGCAGGGGGAATCAACCAGATATTGTCCTTCTGCTTTGGGCAGTCAGATCGCAGGAGGTCTGTGTGTAGCCTCGATCCTGATCGATTTCCGAACCTTTAAGCTAAGGAAAA
>NZ_JBODRQ010000115.1:0-10652 GCF_050633025.1 Aeromonas sp. | reverse complement strand
CAGAGGCAGAGGCAGAGGCAGAGGCAGAGGCAGAAAATAAAACCTTAACTGGCTAATCATGTATTCAAACCTGCTGGGCCCCTTCAACATACCTCCCTTTGCGAATGCTTACCCAGCGCCCATTAATTACTCAGTGATTGGATTTCATTTTGAAAAACTGATATTTAAGTAGATACACTAGCCACTATCAACATGCTGGGACGTGTATTAAATGAGCTTGATTGGCTTGATACTGGCGTTGATCGCCATCCTTGGCGGCAACATGATCGAGGGGGGTCACCCCAGTGCACTGCTCGATCTGCCCGCATTCCTTATCGTCATAGGCGGCACCATAGGTGCTGCGCTGACCCAGTTTCCTTTCTCCGTCGTCGGCAGCACCTTGAAGCGCTTCAAATGGCTGCTCTCTCCCCTCAAACTCGACATGCAGGAACAAGCCCAACTGCTCGAAACTCTGGCAGCTAATGCCCGCCGCAGCGGTATGCTGGCGCTGGAAGGGATGGTTGACGAGATCAAGGATCCCTTCCTGAAGAAAGGGGTGCAGATGATGGTCGATGGTTACGAGAAAACCAAGATCCACGAGGTGCTGGAGAACGAGATCGAATTTGAGCAGGAAGATCTCGAACAGACCGTCAAATTTTATGAAGCCATGGGTGGCTACTGCCCGACCATGGGAATTGTGGGGGCGGTATTCGGTCTCATCCATGCCATGGGTCTGCTGGATGCCCCCGACAAACTGGGTGGCGCCATTGCGGTGGCTTTTATCGCCACCATCTACGGGGTATCCGCCGCCAACCTAATCTTTTTGCCGTTCGGCAACCGTTACAAAGGATTTGCCCACCAGATCCGCCACTACAAGGAGATGACCTTGACCGGCATTCTCTGCATCGTGGATGGCGAGTCACAGGCACGATTGCAAGTTACCCTCGAACCTTATCTGGGAGGTCACGGTGGCCAAAAAGAAAAAGGCTGAAGCGCCGGAGAACCACGAACGCTGGCTGGTCTCCTATGCAGATTTCATGACCCTGCTGTTTGCTCTGTTTGTGGTGCTCTACTCCTTTGCCATGGCCAAACAGTCCGAAACCCGGGTGCTTATCCAGGGCTTTATCGAATCGCTGGGTAAAATCGGCCTCATCTCTCCCCCTGCCGGCTCCCCCTTGATGCAGGGGGGCACAGGGATTCTCGAACCGGAATCGAAGACCACACCGAGTAGCCCGAAGAAAGAGACTGTGCTGGAAAAGGATGCTCCGATGGCGGCATCTGATCCGTTCAACGAGACCATAGGTGCCTCGGAGAAGCCGAGTGCCACCGAATCCTGGCCGCACAAGACCAAGGAGCAGGAGTGGGTTCAAGTCACCAAGAAGAAACTCGAACAACAGCTCAAGGCACAGATTGAATCCAAAGATCTGGAAGTCGAACAACTCGGCAGTCAACTGGTGATCCGCATCGGCGAGAAGGCGCTCTTCCCCTCAGATTCGGCGTTCCTGCAGCCTCAGTTCGTTCCGCTGGTCCACAAGATCGCCGGCATTCTGGCCAACATCCCGGGACAGGTGGTGGTCACCGGTCATACCGATGATTCACAGGCGCCTGTGGAGCTCTATCGCAACAACTGGGAGCTTTCGGTGCTGAGGGCCTCCTCCATCGTGCAGGCCATGCTGGCCAACCCCCAGCTGGATGCCAGACGGGTCATCGCCCAGGGTGTGGCCGACACCCAACCCCGCTTTGCCAATGACACCCCCGCACATCGCCAGGCGAATCGCCGGGTCGATATCACCCTCTCACAAGGCAAGGCAGCAGAAGAGTCGCTGCAACTGCTCAAACCCTGATCCCCCTCCCGCCTCGCGCGGGAGCCTCTTTCTAAAAACAAAGAACTCAATAATATCAACACCATAAGACCTTAATGATAATGATTTCTATTTATTGCCAGCAGGTCAGGCCTCTGCAATAATGCCGCCCAGACTTAAATAAAAATCATTATCATTATGAACAGACTGTTTCAGGCATGGCCGGCACTCCTGTGTGCTTCCGCTGCTGCGGCCGATCTTCCCCCTGTGGAGAAGGCTCGTAGCGATGGCACCATCATTGTCACCGGGCAACGGGTACAACAGAAACTCTCCGATGTCTCTGGCTCCATCACCGTCATCACCCAGGAAGAGCTGGACCGTCAGGTCGCCAGCGAGCTGACCCATGTGTTTCGCAAGATCCCCGGTGTCTCGGTCACCGGCTCTGCCGGGCGCCCCCAGAACATCAGCGTGCGCGGCATCGGTGGCAACCGCATCCTGCTGATCAAGGATGGTGTGCGCGTCAGCGACGGCTTTGGTGCCGACAACATCAATGACAAGGTGGGTCGCTTCAACTTCGATCTCGACGACATCAAACAGATTGAGGTGGCCAAGGGGGCTGGCTCTTCCCTGCATGGCTCCGATGCCATCGGCGGCACAGTTGTGATGAATACCAAGCAACCGGAAGATTATCTGCAACAGCAGGATAGCTATCTGGCGGCCAAGACTCTCTACGGTGGCGACAGCAACAAGAAGAAGCTCAGCATGACCGGCGCGGTACGGGCACTGGAGAGCGAACATCTGTTACGCCTCTCCGGCTGGCGTGGCAACGAAACCGCCAACTTTGAAGAGAACCGCATTCCGGCGGATCTGGATGGCATGAGCGCCTCCACCAGCAGCCGCCTCCCCCTCAATGCCCATCACGCTCTGCGGCTGGAGCTGGACTACTACGAGGATCACGCCAAACGCCAGATGGGGCCCAAAGCGGTGCCCCAACCCGATGGCAGCTGGGACGTGGTCGGTTTTCAGGAAGATGGCGATCAGCGCACCCAGGGCGGCAAGTTCAGCTGGGAAGCCAGCGATCTGGGCATGGTCGATACCCTCAACTGGAGCCTGTTTGGCAATCAGTCCCGCAACGAGGCCAACCAGCGCCAGTTGCTGCGCAACGATGCCCTGAGCGGCTATCCCAGATATCGCAGCCAGCGCACCCTCTCCACGTTCGAGGAGCTGCGCCTTGGCAGTGAGCTGGAGCTGCAGAGCAAGCTGAGCACCGGCTCGCTGGATCACACCTTCAGCTACGGTGTGGAAGTTGAGCAGGCCAACCACGAGCGACCGGTCAGCAATCTGACCCTGGAAGATGGCATCACTACCCAGGGACAGAAAGCCCCCTTCAGCAAGGCCGAGACCCGCCGCGATGGCATCTGGCTGAGCGATGTGATCGATCTGGGCAGCTGGCAGTTTACCCCGACCCTGCGCTTTGACCGCCAGCGCCTGCGCGCACCGGACAGCAATCTGGCACAGAACCACAGCGACCACATCTCCCCCAGTGTGGCGGCCAGTTACCGCTTCAACGAGACATGGCGCAGCTGGCTCAGCTATGCCAACGGCTTCCGCGCCCCCGCTTACGATCAGGTTTACGGCAACATTCCCCACTACTTTGCCATGCCGCCGTTCGAGATCATCGCCAACCCCAACCTCAAGGAGGAGACCAGCCACAGCCTGGAGTGGGGAGTGAATGGCCAAAGCGACAACTGGAGCGTCAAACCGGCCGTTTTCTACAACCGCTACTACAACTTCATCGACTGGCGCCAGACCGGTTTTCGCCTCGATGACGGTGTCTTCCTGCGCCAATATCGCAACGTCGCCAAAGCAGAAACCTGGGGCGCCGAACTGGCTGCCAGCCTCTGGCTGAGCGACGAGTGGGAACTTTCGACCAATCTGGCCTGGATGGATGGCAAGGATCACCGCGGTGAGCCGCTGCGCACGCAGACACCGCTGGAAGGCAACACCACCCTGCGCTGGCAGCAGCTCGACTGGGGGGTTGAGCTCAGTGGCAACTATGCCGCGGCCATGACCAAGGTGCCCCAGTGCGCAAATGGGCAGACTGGCTACAACGGTGCCTGCCAGAGCAGCGCAGGCTGGTTCAGTCTGGATCTCACCGGCGACTGGCAGATCACCGAGACGCTCAAGGTCAATGCCACCATCGGCAACCTGCTCGATACCCGCTATGTCCGCTATCAGGATGTGGCCGGACTCCCGGCTGGCAGCGACACCTCCCTCTACAGCCAGAGCGGCCGCTACCTGTCAGCCAGCCTCAGCTACCGTTTCGTGGGGATGTGATGAAACATCATGCAATCATGGCGGCCCTGTTGGCCGCCCCGTTGGCGTGGGCGCAAGAGGCCCTGCCACCGCCGATCCCGTCCCAATCGCACCTGATTTCAGGCAATCCCGTACGCCAGGATCCCTACTTCTGGTTGCGGGACGAGAGCCGCAGCAACCCGGCCATTCTCGCCCTGCTCAAGCAGCAAAATCGCTGGAGCGAGCAGCAACTCGCCACACAGCAGCCGCTGGAAGCAACCTTGCGCGCCGAGTTTGCCGGTCATCCGGCGGGTGAACCCGTACCGGACAACTGGCTTGTCCGCGGCGATCAGGCATGGCAACTGCGCCCGGATGGCTCACTCTGGCAACGCCACGGGGGCAAGGTGCAGCAACGGCTTCCCGCCAGAGCGGGTGAGGGCTATTACGACGCGGGCGGCTGGGCCCTGAGCCCGGATAACCGCACACTGGCCATCGCCGAAGACAGGCGCGGCGATCTCGACTATCAGGTCACCCTGCTCGATCTCAAAAGCGGCAAGGCGCTGGCCAGTTTGGCACAGCGCAGCGCTGATCTCGCCTGGTCACAAGATGGTCGCACCCTCTACAGCATCGCCAACGAGCGCTACACTCTACGCCCCTGGCAGCTGCGCGGCTGGCAGGATGGCCAGGAGCAGACTCTCTATGAGGAGCAGGATCCCGCCTGGCTGCTCAGCCTCTATCGCACCACGGATGGCCAACATCTGGTGTTGCAGGGCAACAACCACGATAGCTCGGAGCAGTACCTGCTCGACTCGGGCAAGCCGCAGCAGGTCAAACCCCGCCAGCGCGGGGTGGAATACTATCTGGACAGCCAATCCGGCTGGGTGATCAAGAGCAACCGGGAGGGGGCGTTTGCCCTCTACTCAGCCAGCACGCCGCTCGGTGAGTGGCAGCGCCTGTGGCCCGCCAAAGGGGAGGATCTCGGCGATCCCGACAAGTGGCGACTGTTTGATCGCCATCTGGTGGTGCAGTTTCGCCAGCAGGGGGAGGATTGGCTCGCCCTGCTCGATCGCAACGGCCATGAACGCCAGCGCCTGCCGCTGGCCAGTGGCGCCGGTACCGGCTGGCTGCAAGGAGAACATGACCCGGCCAGCGACCGCATTCTGGTGCGCAGTCAGGGCTTGAGCCAGCCCCCCGGCCAGCGCTGGCTGGATTTAAACAGCGGCCAGTGGATCAACGACCAGCACACCGCAGGTAATAAAGCATTGCCCTATCAGAGCGAGCGGCGCTGGATCACCTCTGCCGATGGCACTCGGGTACCTGTCTCGCTGGTGTGGCGCAAGGATCTGGCCCCCCGCGCCGTACTGCTCTACGGCTATGGCGCCTATGGCACACCGATGCGCCCCTACTACCAGAAAGAGCTGTTAAGCCTGCTGGATCGGGGCTTTGTCTACGCCATCGCCCATGTGCGCGGCGGCGGCATGCTGGGGGAGCAGTGGACCCGCGACGGACGGGGCATCCACAAGCAGAACGGTATCAGCGACTTTATCGCAGCCGGTCACGCCCTGCGCCACTGGTCGCCCGACTCTGCTCCCCTGCCCCTGTTTGCCATGGGGGGCAGCGCGGGGGGCACGCTGGTTGCTGCGGCCCTCAACCGGCAACCGACACTCTTTAGCGGCGCAGTGTTGCAGGTTCCCTTCGTCGATATGCTCGGCACCATGAGCGATCCTGCCCTCCCCTTGACCCGTCAGGAGTACCAGGAGTGGGGCAACCCGGCCAAGCCCGCAGAGTATCAGGCGATGCGCCGCATCAGCCCCTACGACAACCTGCACCGCGCCCCCTACCCGCCCCTGCTGGTCACTACCGCCCTGCACGACAGCCAGGTGCCCTACTGGGAGCCGGTCAAGTGGCTGGCCCGCCTGCGGGAGCACAGCACGGGCTCCGGCCCCTACCTGCTGCTGACCGAACTGGAGGGAGGCCACCGCGCCGGTGGTGGCGATCGGGCTCGTGAATTTGCCTTCTTGTTGCATCTGGCGGGGATCAACCAATGACCCTGCCTCTGATTGGGAGTACCACTATGAAACCCCTGTTGCCCGCCCTCTTGCTGGGGCTGGCTGGCTTTGCCACTCAGGCCGCCGAACTGCGTTTTGTCGAACAGGACGCCCCGGCCGATACCCGCCTCTGGCTCGAACAGCAGCTCGGCGTCACCCTGAGTGATGCCCCGGCCTATCAGCGCCAAGGCAAGCTGGGCCACTATCTGCATTATCGCCAGCAGCTCAATGGCGCACCGATCGCCGGCCTGATGGCCGCCGTCAGTCTCGATGAGCAGGGTCGCCCGTGGCGCCTTTATCACAATACCCGGCTGATGCAGGCACAGGCGGCTCCATGTGATGAGGCAAGCCGCGCCGGGGTGGATGCCTATACCGCCACGCTGGATGGTACGGTGTGGCAATTCGCTGGCAGTGACGAAGCCCAGCCCTGGTATTGGCAGGATGGCGACACACTGACTGCGGCCTGGCGTCTGCTGGCGGTGGAAAGCCAGCCGGGCAACAGCAAGAGCAGCCACTGGCAACTGTTTGTCACCTGCGATGGCAGCGCCCTGCTGGGGCGCACGCTGCAAGAGGCCAGCACCCGTGCCGAAGCGGTCCCGCTGGCAGGGGAAGCGGCCACGGTGCAGGCCCGCATCTTTGCCCTCGACCCACGCACCCAGTTGCAAGATGGCAATTTGCTGTGGCGCCACGATCTGGTGCTGGACAACGGGGCCTATCGCACCGTGCCGCTCACGGTACAAAAGGTGGATGACACCTACCAGCTGAGTGGCCCTCGCGCCCGGGTTGTGGATGGTACGGCGCCGGAAACTGTCCCCTTTAGCAGCCCTGATGCCGATGGCTTCCAGCTGGATCACCAGCAGCCCGCCTTCCTCGATATCAATGGCTACTACCATCTGGATCTGGCCCAGCGCCATGTGGAATCCCTTGGCTATCCAACGCTGATGGGCGGCCCCCTGGCCATCGATACCGATGCCGGGGAGCAGGACAACTCTCTCTATGACCCCTTCCTGCGCCGGTTGGAGATTGGCCGGATAGGGGTGCCCGACGCGGAAGATCCCATGGTGATCTGGCACGAGTTTGGTCATGCGGTGCAGCACCATATCCTGCCCGACATGGGAGAAGAGGGTGACTGGGGCGCCATCGGCGAGGGCTTTAGCGACTATCTGGCCGCCAGCTGGCGCCAGCGCAGTCCAGAGGCTCGCCAGTTCGAGCCTTTCATGGTCTTCAACTGGGATGCCAGGATCAGCGGCCGGACGCCCCGTCAGCTCGATGATCTGCGGGCGCGCTATCATCCGGGCTTCCTCTATCCGGCTCACCTCACCATCAACGGCAGCAACGGCGACCAGCTGTGGGGCACTCCGCTCTTCAGCGCGCTGCGCCAGGCCGTTGAACAGTATGGCGAGGTAGCCCGTGACGAGTTCGATACCCTGCTGATTGAATCCCACTTCGGCCTCGGCCCGCAGGTGCGGATGCCCCAGCTGGCGCGGGTCACCGTGGATACCGCCAACCGCCTCTATCCGGATCGCAGTTATGGCAAGCTGCTGGAGCAGGCCTTCCGCCACCACGCCCTGCTGCCCACCCCCATCGCGGCCCGCCTTGCCGATGACAGCTACCTGCTTCCCGGGGAGAAAAAGAGCCTCGCCATCGAATTGACCAACCAGAGCGGCCGTCCCCTGACCGTGGCTGACGCCAGCCTGCTCCCGACCAAGGGACTCATTGGTGACGGTCACTGGCAGGGAGAGCTCAACGCCGATGGCACCGCCCGCTGGACCCTGCCGCTGGAAGCGGCGAGCAACCTGACCTGTGGCGAGGCAGTCACCTTGCCGCTGCAGTTCCAGCTCACCCTGCCCAGCCCCACCGAGCGCCAGACCCGTCTTGACTTGCAACTGCCGATCGGTGAACCGCTCTGGCAGCGGGCCATCGGCCAGGGTGGCCAGATAAAGGATGCGGTGAGCGATGAACGGCACGGCCTGTCCCGCTTCACTCTCACCCTGCCCGAGAGCAAGGCCCGCATCGACAGCGGATTCGTGGTCGCCCTCGATCTGGAGTACAGCAAGCTGGAGCAGCTGGAGATCTGGCTCACCTCCCCTTACGGCACCCGGATCAGCCTGTGGAACAAGGGCTACGCCAGCCATACACGGCTCAAGGGGGAGTTCCCCCGTGAACTGGTACCGTTCGAATCGCTGGATAAGCTGCACGGCGAGCCGCTCGCTGGTCGCTGGCTGCTGGAGATCAACGACACCAGCGCCGGTGACACCGGTCAGTTGCGCAACTGGCGGGTAGCCCAGCAAGTCGGCGCCCGCTGCGACAAGGATGAAGCCCTGCCCAACACCGGCATCATTCCCCTTGAGCAGGATGAAGGGGGTGGCGGCGCGACTTCGCCCCTGCTGCTGTTGCTGGCCCTCTGGCCCCGCCTCTGGCGCCGGAGCACCCCGCGCCGTTGAATCCTGTACCACGGGGGTTACCGCCCCCGTGAACCTGTGACCGAATCAAGGAATGTGAAGTGAAACCATCCGTATTGGTTATTGCAACCCTCTCAGCCCTGCTCAGCGCCTGTGGCGGCGGGGAAGATAACGCACCACTGGCGATCCCGGACTACCGGGTCGATGTCGCCCTGCCGACTGCCGGTACCCTGTGCGCCGATCTGGATCAGAACTGGCAATGTGATCCTGCCGACCCTGCCGTCAGCGGCGAAGGAGTTGTGGCCCTGGTCAGCCGTTCGGCCAACATCGTCAACTCGCCCCTGCTGTTCGTACCGAGGAGCGGAGGACTGCTGCTGGCACATCCGGCCGCCAAAGGGGAGCCACAACGGCTGCAACCAACCCTGCTCAGCACCCTGTTGCAGAGCCGCATTGCCGAAGGGGTGGCAGCCGATCGCGCACTGGCGCAGCTGTTGGCCGATCTCGCGCCGCTGCAACCGGGCAGCGACCGCGTGGCCCTCGCGGGCCTCGGCCAGTTTGATCAGGCGCTGCAGCAGGTGGCGATCAGCTTGCAGCAACAGGCCCGCGCACGACTTACCAACGCCAAGGAGACTCAGTTGCTCACCACCAGCTATCGCGCCATCAGCCTGATGCTGGCGCAATTGGCTCAGGAGTGGCAGCGCAACGGCCAGTTTGCCGAAAATATCCAAAGCGAACTGCTGACCCTGCTGGTGCAACAGCAGCCACGCAACCTGCTGACCGTCACCGGCGTCACCACCTTCAGCGATGGCAACGATCCGCTGCTGGAACAGGAGCCCGACGACTATCCGGGACAAGATGCCAGCTGGAATCGCACTCGTCCCCAGCTTGCCTATCGCAAACTCGATGATCGCGGTCAGGAGCTCCCCGACAACGCGCCGAGCTGGCAGTGCGTCAAGAATATCAATACCGGTCTGGTGTGGGAGGTCAAATCGGATGACCCCTTGAGTCCTGACTGGAAAAGCAGACCCTTTGCCTATGAGGATGAGCAGTTCAAGGCGACCGCAGGCGAGCAGCAAGCAGCCTACCAGCATATTCATAAGAGGATCGAACAGCTCACCGCCGAAGGAGATCTGGCGGCCCTCGCCCGGGCACAGGCGCTGACCACCATGCTGACCACCCGCGCGTATCAGCAGTGGCTCAATGGCGAGCAGCGCTGCGGCATCAGCCAGTGGCGGCTGCCCACCATGGGTGAGCTGATGTCACTGATGCACTACGGCAGCCTGGCCAGGGACCCACTGGGTCAACGTATCATCGTGGATACCCGTTACTTCCCGGATATCGCCTCCTCGGAAGATGACACTTACCATGGCTACTACTGGAGCGCTACCAGCAACACCGCCCAGCGCTTCTCCGGTGGCCCCATCAGCAAACGCACAGTCCTGCTCCTGGGAGACGATGCGGGCACCACCTATCCCGCGCTGGTGCAGCAAGATACCTATATCGAACTGATGCAGGTACGACTGGTCGCCACTCCCCAATAATCCGAGGAATATCATGAGCCTTTATCACTTATCGTTCGCCATGCTGGCGCTGCTGGCCCCCCTGGCCCACGGTGCTGCCATTTGTGATGACACCATGGATCGCACCGCCCCCTCTGCCCGGTTTCTTGACCATGGCAACGGCACCGTCACGGATCAACACACCGGCCTCACCTGGATGCGATGCAAACTGGGGCAGACATGGAGTGGCAGCAGTTGTGCGGGGGAACCGACCGTTTACTACTGGCAGCAGGGGCTGCAAGTGGCGGAGCGGATCCGCAGCGACAGCAGCCATGCTCTCTATCACTTCGGCGGTATCAGCCAGTGGCGCCTACCCGACATCAAGGAGCTGGCGACCCTGGTCGAGCATGCCTGCTACAAGCCCTCTCTCAATGAAGCCATTTTCCCGCGCGCCATGGCGGGGGGCGGTAAAGAGGTCAATGAGGGCTATGTCTATCTGATGAGCAGCACGGTAACCTCCGCCAATGGTCAGCGGGCGTATCTGGATATCACCTCGGGAGATATCGGTCTTCGCGCCATTGGCGCCTACCCGGATCAGGTCTTGCTGGTCGCCAATAAACCCTGACC
>NZ_JBODRQ010000114.1:0-10655 GCF_050633025.1 Aeromonas sp. | reverse complement strand
TTACTTGCCGCGAACCGCGCTCATCATGTCCCACATGGGTGTGAAGATACCCAGCGCCAGGATCAGCACCATCACCGCCACGATCCCGATTAATATCGGCTCGATGCGGGCGGTGAGGCTCTTGAGGTCATAATCCACCTCCCGTTCGTAATACTCGGCCGCTTCATGGAGCAGGTCATCGACCTGACCGGTCTCCTCCCCCACGGCGATCATCTGCATCACCAGCGGGGTGAACAGGCCGCTGCTGCTGGCGGTGCGCAGCAGGCTCTCGCCCCGCTCGATACCGGCGCGCATATCCCGCACTCGCCCCGCCACATAGGCGTTATCCACCGCATCGGCCACCAGGGTCAGCGCCGTGTTCAGCGGCACCCCGGCTTTGAGCATCATGGAAAAACTGCGGGCAAAACGGGCCAGCAGGGAGCGCTCTATGATGGTGCCGACGATCGGCAACTTGAGCTGCCAGCGGTGCCAGGTCAGCTTGCCCTTGGTGGTGGCGACCCAGCGGCGCCAGCCAAACACCATCCCCACCAGAATGGCGAGCAGCAGCCACCAGTAGTGGACAAAAAAGTGGGAAGTGGCGAGCAGAATGCGGGTCGCCAGCGGCAACTCCACCCCGAATTTGGCAAACATGCCGGCAAACACCGGGATCACCATGATATTGAGGATCACCATGGCGATACCGATGGCGATCATCACGAAGCTGGGGTAGCGCATGGCGGTCTTGATCCGCTTGCGGGTCTCCAGCTCCAGCTCGAAATAGGTGGCAAGCTGCAGGAAGGCCTCTTCCAGCTGACCTGTGTTCTCACCCACATGGATGATGGCGACAAACAGGCTGCTGAATACCTTGGGGTGCGCCAGCATCGAGCTGGAGAGCGGACGACCGTTGCCGAGATCTTCCCCCAGCGAGTGAAGCGCCCGCTTGAGCGGCTTGCTGTGGGTGCTCTCCTCCAGCCCGGCGATGGCGCGCAGGATCGGGATCCCGGCCCGGGTCAGGGCATACATCTGGCGGCTGAAGATCACCAGCTCGTCCAGCTTGACTCCCCCTTCCAGCAACAATGACCAGTCGATGGCAGCAGATTTGGCCTTGCCCGGTTTGAGCTCGGTGGGCATCACGCCACGGCGCATCAGCTGCTCGGCGGCCGCCATCTCGTTGGCCGCTTCAACCACGCCACTGGTCGCGTTGCCCTGGCTGTCACGCCCCTTGTAGGCAAAGTTAGCCATCGCTTACCCCAAATCCTCGGCCAGTCGCAGCACCTCATCCACCGAGGTGATCCCCTGACGGGCATAATCGAGGGCAGTGAGGGCCAGCGGCCGGTAGTGTTCGTGTTGACGGGCCGCCTTGGCGAACCCTTCCGCATCGCTGCGGCGCAGGGCATCCATCATCGATTGATCCAGCTCCAGCAACTCGTAGACCCCGATCCGGCCGGAATAACCGGTAAAGTTGCAGCTCTGGCAACCCCGGCCCTGGTGATAGGTGTGTTGGCCAGGCGCCTCGCCGGAGAGCACGGTGAGCCAGGTGGCCTGCCCTTCGTCGGGCGCCTTCTCCTCGACGCAGTGCTCACATACCCGCCGCACCAGCCGCTGGGCGACCACCGCCCGCAGGGCGCTCGCCACCAGATAGCCGGGCGCCCCCATGTCGATAAGGCGCAAGGCACTGGTCACCGCATCATTGGTGTGCAAGGTGGTCAGCACCAGGTGACCAGTGATGGCGCCACGCAGGCCGATCTCTACCGTCTCGTTATCCCGCATCTCACCCACCAGCAGGATGTCCGGATCCTGACGCAGGGTGGAACGCAACACGTGGGAAAAAGTGAGACCGATCTTGGGGTTGACCTGCACCTGATTGACGCGGGAGAGACGGTACTCCACCGGGTCTTCTACCGTGATGATCTTGTTGCTGGACTGGTTGAGCTCGGAGAGGGCGCCGTAGAGCGTGGTGGTCTTGCCGCTGCCGGTCGGGCCAGTCACCAGGATCATCCCGTGCGGGCGTTTGAGCTGACGACGGAAGCGGGTCAGGATCTCCGGTGGCATGCCGGTCTCGGTCAGCGACAGGATGCCGGAGGATTGATCCAGCAGACGCATCACCACCGACTCGCCATACTGCACCGGCATGGTGGACATCCGCACATCCACATCGCGGCCGCGCACCTTCATGTTGAAACGGCCATCCTGCGGCAAGCGCTTCTCGGAGATATCGAGCCCGGCCACCAGCTTGAGACGCAGCACCAGCGCCTGGGCGATGCGCACCTCGTTGAGGATGTTCTCGTGGAGGATGCCGTCGATCCGCTGGCGAATGCGCAGCACCTTCTCGTCCGGCTCGATGTGGATATCCGACGCTCCCACCTGCACCGCATCCTCGAACAGGGAGCGCAGCAGCTTGGCCACCGTCGCCTCCCCCTCGTCGTTAGCCCCCAGATTGCTGGAGCCCAGCTCGAAGCCGGAGTCCTGATACTCCTCCTGCAGCTGTTCGGCGAAGCTCTCGATCTCGCGGGTACGGCGATAGAGACGGTCGAAATACTCCAGCAACTGCCCTTCACGCGCCACCGCCAGCACCATCTCACGGGGGCTGAGCAGGGCGGCGATGGCATCCAGCGCACTCAAGTCCGCCGGATCAGACATGGCCACCGTCACCTTGTCGTCGGTAAGGTTGACCGCCAGCGCCCGATAACGACGCGCCTGCACTTCGGGCAGCAGCGGCACCGCAGCGGCATCTATGGTGAGGTTGTTGAGATCGAAGAAGGGCACATCCAGCTGGCGGGCGAGGAACTGCAACAGCTGCACCTCGCTGATAAAGCCGAGGTCGATCAGGGTGGTGCCCAGCTTGCGGCCGGTCTGACGCTGCTGCTGCAGGGCAAGCTGCAGCTGATCATCAGAGATGATCTGCTCTTGTACCAGCAGGTCGCCGAGGCGCATTTTCAGTCTGGGTTGTGCCATGTTTGCTCCGATCTCTGTTACTTCACACCCGTTGCCGCATCCGATTCCACTTCGCTAATCGAACCTGCTGTTTATCAAGGGGTTAGTTGGCCAATTCGTTGTTCCAGCCAGTTGGTCGACGCCTCGCCGAGGTTGCCGTGCAGCAGGGCGTTGCGATAGGCATCGAGCGCCCGCTGACTGTGGCCCTGACCATCCTCGGCCACGCCGAGGCCAAGCCACCAGCGCCCCTGATCCGGCTGCTGGCGCAGCAGCTTCACATAGAGCGCCGCCGCATCGGCATTCTGGCCCAGCTCCTGAGTCAGCCCGGCCCAAGTCGCGTAATAGTCCATGTTGCTGGCGAGATCCGGCTGATAACCGGATAACCAGCCAAGCGCCTGCTGCTGCTGCCCCTCGCTGATGGCTAGGCGGGCCAGCAGCAGACGAAAATCGGCCTGCTGGGGATCGAGCCGGATCCCCTCCTCCAGCAGCTGACGCGCCTCGGTCAGGCGGCCCTCGCCGTAGAGCAAACCAGCCAGTTGCTCGCGCGCGCCCTGGTTGTAGGGGTCGTGGGCCAGCACCTGATAGTAGTTGTCCTGCGCATCCCGCAGGCTTCCCTTGGCCATGGCGGTAGTCGCCTTGCGCTCCGCCAGTGCCGCCAGCTCCTTGGCCGACAGCTCAACCGTCTCGATCTTCAATACGCTCGGTTTACGTGGCTCGCTGGCGACCGCCTGCTGCTCTGCCGCCAGTTCGGCGTAAAGCTCAGGCTGCAGCTCTTCATCGGTCGGCTCCGTCTCGTCAACATCGCTGGAGGCATCAAAGGGCGCACCGTCGGTCCCGTCGCCCGAGTCACTCTCGCCTGCCTCATCATTCACCTCATCCTGACTTGGCAGCGGCAGCGCGGCCGCCACCTCGACCGGCTCGGGCTGGCTGACGGGCGCGGCGGCCCTTGCCACCACATCGGGAGTCACCGCATCGGGGGCTAGCACTTCGCTGGCGGCCGTCACGGGTTGGGTCTGCTGCCAGTAGATCCAGGTTCGCCAACCGAGGATCCCGAGGGCCAGACCACACAGCAGGGTCAACAGCAGCATCCACCAGCCCTGTTTGCGGGCCGGTGCGACATAGACGGCAGCGCTCGCGGATCCTTGCTGGCGCCGGTCCAGATCTTTCAGCATCTGGTTGATGACGCTCATGGCCAGACTCCATAAGCCAGGGCACACCCCAGCAACAGTAACAGGGGCCACCAGCGCCGTGGCGCAAAGTGGCTGGCATCGTCGGTATCTCGAATGGCGAGCCGTACCAGACGGCTGTCGATCTGACGCACACCCTGACCATAGGCCAGCATCAGGCACTTCTGCGCCAGGATATTGATAAGTCTCGGGATCCCTCGCGATGCCCGCCACAGCAGACGCATGGCACGGCCGGCAAACAGCGGTGCCCCGCGGTAACCGGAGACCTGCAATCTGTGCTCCAGATAGGCGCGAGTCTCGTCAAAACGCAGCGGCCGCAGGCAGTAGGAGAAGCCAATCCGCTGGCGCAATTGGCGCAGATGCGGCTTGGCCAGTCGGGCATCCAGCTCGGGCTGGCCAAACAGCACGATCTGCAGCAGCTTGCTCGATTCGGTCTCGAGATTGCCGAACAGGCGGATCGCCTCCAGGGTCTCATCCGGCAGCGCTTGCGCCTCGTCGATCAGCACCACCACCCGACTGCCCTGCTGGTGCAGGCTGATCAGGTGACGATGGATACGATCGGTCAGATCCAGCTCGCTCTGATCCCGTACCGCCAACCCCAGCTCCAGCGCCAGCGCGATGCGCAGCTCGGCCGGAGTGAGGTGGGGATTGGGCAACCAGGCAAGCCGCACCGGACGCGCTTCCGAGCCCAGCTCGCTGAGCAACTTGCGGCAGAGCAGGGTCTTGCCGGTACCCACCTCGCCGGTCACCTTGATAAAGCCCTCCCCCTGCGCCAGTGCCCAGTTAAGCACCTGCAGCGCCTCTTCGTGCGGCGGCAGGCCGTAGTAGAAGCCGGTATTGGGAGTGAGGCTGAACGGTGCCTCCTGCAGGCCGAAGTGGGTCAGGTACATGAGACCTCACCTGCCACGGCAAGCAAGCTGCCTGTGCTGGCAAGGCAGCACAGGTCGTTCGGGATAAGGGTGACCGCCTCTGGTGTCATGGGTCAGCCCTTGGCCGGATACCACTTGTCGAGCAGCTCGGAGGATCGTTGCAGCTCGTTTTGCCAGGTGTCTTTCTCCACCACGGTCGGTTTGAGCATGATCACCAGCTCCACCTTCTTGGTGCTCTCGCGGCGGTTGGTAAAGGCTTCGCCCACCCAGGGAATATCCCCCAGCAGCGGCACCTTGCTGACGATCTCCTGCTTGTCGGTCTTCATCAGACCGCCGATGACGATGATGTCACCGTTATTGGCCTGCACCACGGTATCCGACTCGCGGATCGAGCTCTTGGCGAGCGGCAGGGTCATCTTGCCTCCCATTACGCCCAGGTCGATGCTCTTTTTTTGCTCTTCGGTATCAATCACCGACGGATGAATGTGAAGCAGCACCTTGCCCTGCTCATCAATCTGGGGAGTCACATCCAGCGCGATACCGGAGAAGAAGGGGGTCAACTCGACATTTGGCGTCCGCTCCGACCCCGTTGTGGTTGAAGTCACCGTCGTCGTCGCATTGGTGACGAAGTATTCGTCCGTCCCCACCTTGATCACCGCCTTCTGGTTGTTGGTCGCAGTGACGCGGGGGCTGGAGAGGGTATTCACATCACCCTGAGTCTTGAGCAGATTGACCGCCACATTGAAGTTGCCGTCAGTCATAGTGAAACCAGCCCCTCCACCAATTGCGTTAAAGATGGGATTGACTGCACCAACCAGACTCTCGCCAAGGGAGCCCCCCCCCTTAAGCAGGTTATAGGTCTGCTGACTCTCCGGGATATTAGGCGCCATCAGGTCTGGCTGAGCCACCTTGGGAATACCTTTATTTCCATCCCAACTGGCGGTCAAACCGCTCCAATCTACCCCCTGCTCATAACCTTCACTGAGAGCCACTTCCATAATTCGCGCTTCGAGTACGACCTGACGTTTTAAATGGCTTTCGGATTGAGTCAGGAATTCACGCACCGCTTTGAGCTCTTTCGGATAAGCGCGGATAGTGACCAAGCCTGCCTGTGGGCTGGTGATGACAGCCCGACCATCACCCGTGCCAATCAGGGTCTGCAAGGCGTCGCGCAGATCGGTCCAATAGTCGCTGTTGGTATCGGTCTCGATCCGGGTGCCGTTGCTATTGTCACCGCTCGAGCCGTTGCTGGATGAGCTGTTGCTGCCGCTGTTACTCGGCAAATTGTCAACACTACTGCCATTACTGCTATCACTGGTCGTCACCCCGCCGGTACTGACCGAGGAGCGGGAGAGGCCACGACGGGACATCATCAGATAGTTGACCGGGATGGTTTCGGTGCGCAGACCCGCCGGATAGATATGGAAGACATTGCCCTTGCGCTGCACGTCGAAGCCGTACATGTCGCCCACCACCGCCAGCACCTCCGGCAGGGTCACATCCTTGAGCTCGACGGAGACCAGCCCGGCCACCCCGGGGTGAACCGCCACGCTGTAGCGGGAGCCCTTGAACAGGGAACCGAAAAACTCCACCGCCTCCACGTCGTGAGCCGCGATACGCAGCCGCTTCTCCGGCATGCCGATCGGCATCTGCGGCCGGTTCAGCTGCAGCAATTCACTTTGCACCGATTTGGGCAAGGCGGTCAGAGGGGCAGCCTGTTTCTGCTGTTCGTTCATGGCCTGTTTGAGCGCATCCTTGGCCTGGGTCGGCTCGGGGTGCTGATACGTGGTACAGCCTGCAGCCATCATGGCCCCGGTGATCAGACAGAGACGGTGTTTTTTCATGTAATTAGGGCACCCTGACTTGCAATTAAACTCGATAAAGCCGATTCACCTCTCGAGAGGCAAGCACGACTCAAACCCGGATCTTGCTGGCAAACAGTGTTACCGCATGGCGTTTTCCCGCCTTTTCCAGCACCACGGCATCGGCATTGATGGCCACCAGCGTATAACCGTCCACCTGTTGCCCGACCCGATAACTCTTGCCATTGAGTACCGCCAGTGCCGGGCCATTGCCCAGCACCACACTCTGCAGCTTCGGCAAACCGACGCTGCTCTCGCCGGTCGCACGGGCACCAACCGCCGCATCCGCCAGTGGCGCGGTAGGATCCTGCAATACCTCGACCTGCTGTGCCTGAACCAGCAAGCTGAACATGCAACAGCACAACGCAAACACTCTAGCCACGGATAAACTCCTTGCTGGTACTCAGGGTGTAGATCTCCATCTCCACCACCGCGCCGGGATAGACTTTGACCTGATAGTCGAACTGCTTCCAGTAGAAGTGACGCGGCAAGGCTTCCAGCGCTTTAAGATATTGATACACATCGAAATAGCCGCCTTCAAGCTGAAGCCGGATACCATGCTTGTAGAGATTGACCTTCTGCTCTCCCGCCATCAGCGGGGTCGGCTCCAGCGAACTGAGGGACAGCATGTGAAGGTTGGCGGAACGGGAGAGCAGCGCCTCCAGCACCTGCGGCATCTCGTGCGCCGGGATCAGATCGACGGTCTGGGCCTTCAGCTCATCGTCGATCCGGGCCAGATCCGCGTCGACCTGCGCCAGCTGGTCGCGAACTCCCTGATTGGGATCCCGCTTGAGCCGAGCCTGTTTGCCGAGGTTTTCCAGCTCCATGATCTCGAGGTCGCGCTCGGCGGCACTCAGGGCCATGCGATCCTGCTGCAGGCGGGTATCGGCGCCATCGAGCCAACCGTAGAGTCCGGCCGCGCCCAGCAGTACCAGACCGGTCAGCAGGATCAATACCCGCTCCCGCTGGCTCAACACGGCGATACGCTGGCCCCATGCCTGCCATTGTGCTTTCAGGTTCATCAGGGTTTCTCCCGCGCGATGCCGCTCAACTGGAAGGTCAAACGGCCCTCCTTGTCACGGCCGAGGGTCAGTTCACCAAACTCCTTGCCTACCAGACTCGGGGTCTGCTTGAAGCGGTTGACCCAGGCCGGTACATCCTGACTGCGTCCGGCAAAGCCGGAGAGGTTGATCCGCCCTTCGTTGATCTCGATGCGCTGCAACGAGAGGTTGCTGTTGCGAATGCGGGAAAGATCCGCCATCACGCTGGCGTAGCCCTGGGATTTTTGCAGGGTCAGGCTGCCCAGCTGGCGCATCAGCCCCTGCTTGGCCGTCAGCTCATCCTGCTTGTTGACCAGTTGCTGTTGCAACCCAGGATCTGCCTGATGGCGCGCCAGCTCGGCATCGAGCCGCTGCGCCTCGCTGCGCTTGAGTTCCAGCTCGGCAGAGCGCTGCGCCAGCGCCAGGCTGACCTGTTGCTGCTGCCAGCTGTAACCAACACCCGTCAACAGGATCAGCAGCAGCGCAAAACCCCACACCAGCGCCATCTGATTGAGGCTGGCCCACTGCCGCTTGGGGCGAAACTCGGCGCCATAGAGGTTTATCTGACGTTTCATCACGCATCCTCCCCGATGGCGGCTGCGTAGGCCGAGAGGTATTCGACGCCGGCCAGCACCGCTTTGTTGGCCATGGCGGAGACAGCAAAGCCGAAGGTCTGCTCCATGTGGCGCACCAGAGTACCGATAAAGGGCGAGGCGACGGCAAACTGCATCTGCCCCAGCTCGGGCAATTTCAGCTGGCCCGCCAGATAGTCGAGGGAGCGCTGGATCTCCAGCGCCAGTGAATCGAGCTGCATGCTATCCGGTTCATGTTCGCCAGTCAGGCTGGTAAAACCGCGCAGCTGGCGGGAGAAGCAGAGCCCGCCCTGATGGAAGACCAGCAGCTGCAGATCCTGCCCCTTGGGCTGCCACAACAGCATGCGCACCGTCTCATCCGCGTCATAGAGAGAGGTCAGCGCCAATTCGTCGCTGATGATGGACTGCAGAGTGGCGATGCCGTTGATGGCATCGGCCAGCTGTTGCACACGGCTCTTGGGCAGGCAGATCACATTGATGCGCGGGCGACCGGCTGGCGGAATGGGCAAGTCCACATAATCCATCGCCAGTTGCAGCACGGGTTCGCTGACATAATCCTTGATGGCCCAGGGAAGCGCCCCCACCATCTCGGCGTCAGGTACGGCAGGCTTGTCGATCTGGATCTGTTGATAAAGGCTGGCGGCGAGAGCCACCCGCACTTTAGACTTGGCCAGACCATGACGGCTAAACAGCTCGTTGATGGCCACTGCCCACTCCTGTGGGCCTTTGATGGTGCGCGTCGCGAAGACGGGGGGATTGCCCACCGCAGCCAGCATGATCCTGTCATTGGCCAGTAACAGCCCGACCTGGCGGCTTGGCGTCGACCGTCTGAACAGTTGTTTCATGTAAGCCCGCCCATCAATATTGGTTAAATGTGAGAAATATTAACATAAACAGCAGATTAGCCTCCAGATTAAAAGACGGACTCACCATTGCAAGCCAGCCTTTCAACCGAGCCTGATGGCCATGCCACCCTGCCCTCCCCCCTGCAACGCCTCCACCATCCGTTGTTGAGCCGCTATGACGTCGAGCTCTGGTGCAAGCGGGATGATCTGATCCATCCGGCCATCTCCGGCAACAAGTGGCGCAAGCTCAAGTACCATTTGCTGCACGCCAGAGAGCACGGTAAGCAGCATCTGATCTCGTTTGGTGGCGCCTACTCCAACCATATCCATGCACTGGCGGCAGCAGGGTGCCAAGCTGGTCTTCGTACTACCGGTATCATACGGGGCGAAGCCGATGCCGTCAGCAACACCACCCTGATGGATGCCAGACGCTGGGGTATGGATCTCGTTTTTGTCGACCGCCAGAGTTACCGGCGACGGCAGGATCCCGACTGGCTGGCCCAATTCGATGCCCCCGATACCCTGATCGTGCCGGAAGGGGGTAGCAGCCCGCTGGCCATCCCCGGCGTGGCGGAACTGGTCGGCGAAGTACCCTTCTCGCCGGATCTCTGGGTACTTCCCTGCGCCAGCGGCGGCACTCTGGCGGGCCTGATCGCCGGCAAACGGGAGCGGGAGCAGATCCTCGCCATTGCAGTACTGAAAGGAGGCGGCTTTATCGCAGACGAGGTGTGTCGCCTCCATCCCGCGGCTGCCAATATCCCCGGCTGGCGCATCGCGCTCGATCACCACGATGGTGGCTACGCCAAATTCAGCCCGGCCCTCTGGCAGTGGGTGCAGGATTTCAGCGCCACGACCGGTCTGCCCCTTGAGCCCATCTACAGCGGCAAGGCGATGTGGGGGCTGTTTCGCGAGCTGACGGCAGGTCGCATCCCCCCCGGCAGCAAAATCGTCTTTATTCACACCGGCGGCATGCAGGGATTAACCGGACTGCGGGAACAGGGGCGACTGTAAGCCCCTGCTGAAAACAATAACGGCTCGCCCCAAAACCCCCTCCGTTATTTATCTCAAGCGCCGGTCGGTTCCAGCACTAACCGCTGGGGCTCTGCAAACCAGGGGCCTTGCCCGGCATGTACCCCGAGATGGCGCAGCGTCTTCCACTCATCGCCACTCGTCACTCCTACCGCCAGCACTCTGGTACGGGTATTGGCACAGCCACCCACCAGACTGCGAACCGCCATCTGGTTGACCTGGCGGGAGTGGATCTCCCGCACCAGACTGGGGTGCAGCTTGAGGAAGTTGATCTCGAACTCCTTGATGTACTGGGTGCTCACCACATCCTGACCGGC
>NZ_JBODRQ010000113.1:0-10679 GCF_050633025.1 Aeromonas sp. | reverse complement strand
AGCAAAAGCCGAAGAACGGCCTAACCAAGTGTCCGGATTTAGTTGACCACTACAGATATGATCAATAAATATGAAGGTGTCGATATTCATATAGTTAGGGTGGAATGCTAAGAATGGTGCTAACAAGTCCCTGATGTGAAATAGTGAGCCCACTTGGCATCAGGGATATAGTTCAGCATGAGTTACGGTTTAATCATCGTTTTGACCTCAAGAGCATGTTGGTTGCCGCCGATTTTTCCGTCTCCACGCAAATAAAAACAGGCCCACCGAAGTGGACCTGCTGCTACTTGCGTGGGTAGGAGTATCGCGATAAAGAGCGCTACTCCCGCTCCTTCACATAAGGTGTACCAAGTGCCTTCGGCGCCACCGCACGGCCGATAAAGCCAGCCAGCAGGAACACGGTCAGGATGTAGGGCAGTGCCTCGATGGCCTGCACCGGAATGGCGAAGCCACTGATGCTGACCCCTTGCAGGCGGATGGCGACCGCATCGAGGAAGCCGAACAGCAGACAGGCTGCCATGGCATTCCAGGGACGCCACTTGCCGAACACCAGCGCCGCCAGTGCCATAAAGCCCTTGCCCGCACTCATGTTGGGGATGAACTGGGCCGTCTGGGCCACCGCCAGATAGGTGCCACCGATACCGGCCAGCAGGCCGCCGATGAGGAGCGCGGTGTAGCGCATCCGCACCACAGAGATACCGGCGGTATCGACCGCTGCGGGCGCCTCGCCCACCGCCCGCAGACGCAGACCAAAGCGGGTACGGAACATCACCCACCAGGCCAGCGGTACGCAGGCGAACGCCACGTACTCCAGCAGAGAGTGGCCGCTCAACAGCTCGCTGTAGAGCTGGCCAATCACCGGCACATCCCACAGCTCCTTGGCATAGGGCAGATCAATGGGGGCGAAACGGGCATCACCGGAGAGCGCCGGGGTCTGGCCACCCTGATCGAACCAGTAACGGCCCAGGGTAACGGTCAGACCGGCCGCCAGAATGTTGATGGCCATGCCGCTCACCACCTGATCACCCCGGTGGGTGATGGTGGCAAAGCCGTGCATCAGGGCAAACAGGATGGAGACACCCACCCCGGCACCCAGACCTATCCAGGCAGAACCGGAGACCGCAGCCGCCGCACCACTGGCGAACGCCGCCGCCAGCAGTTTGCCTTCCAGCGCGATGTTGACCACTCCGGAGCGCTCGCAGAACATACCGGCCATGGCGGCCAGAATGAGGGGCGGCGCGGTACGAATGGTCGCATCCAGCATCAGGATCAGAATTTCAAACATGATCAGACTCCTTTAGCTTGCGCGGCTGAGCGGTTGGCAAACGCCAGATAGAGCTGCTCGATGCGCGGACGCATCATGTGCTCAAGGGCGCCACAGAACAGGATCACCAGACCCTGCAACACCACCACGATGTTGCGGTCGACACCGAACTCGAAGCTGAGCTCGGCGCCCCCCTGATAGAGGAAACCGAACAGCAGGCTGGCGATGATGACGCCGACCGGATGGTTGCGCCCCATCAGCGCCACCGCGATACCGGTGAAGCCGAACCCTTCCACGAAGTTGAGCTTGATCTGGTGCAGCTCACCCTGCAGTACGTTGAGAGCAAAGAAGCCCGACAGCATGCCGGAGATGACCATCGCCAGGATCACCACCTTGGGATAGGAGATACCGGCGTAGGCGGAGGCGCTTTGGCTGGCGCCGACCGAGCGGATCTCGTAACCCCAGCGGGTGTGCCAGATAAAGACCCACACCAGCGCCGCACAGATCAGCGCCCAGAAGAAGCTGATGTTAAGGGGGCTGTTGGGGATCTCCATCCCGAACAGGCTCGCCAGCCCGCTCATCTTGGGCAGCCAGCTTGCCTCGGCAAACACCTTGCTCTCGGTCGCCATCGAGCCGGGCGGCTTGAACACCTCCACCAGCAGATAGGCCATCAGCGAGGCGGCGATGAAGTTGAACATGATGGTGGTGATCACGATATGGCTGCCGCGCTTGGCTTGCAGCCAGGCCGGAATAAAGGCCCAGGCAGCACCGAACAGACCACCGGCAATGATGGAGAGCGGCAACAGCAGGGCAAACGGCAGCACATCGCCGAGCATCAGACAGACCAGACCGACACCGAGACCGCCGATATAGGCCTGACCTTCACCACCGATATTGAACAGACCGGCGTGGAAGGCGACCGCCACCGACAGACCGGTAAAGATAAAGCCGGTTGCGTAGTAGAGGGTAAAGCCGACCCCTTCACCTGTGCCGAACGCGCCGTACCACATGATCTTGGCGGCATCGACCGGGTTGATGTCGAGGTAGTAGAACAGAATGGCCGACACCAGGAAGGCCAGCAGGATGTTGACCGCAGACAAGACGCCTACGGAGACCCAGGCAGGAATACGTACTTGGCTCATCAGTGGGCCTCCTTGGCAACTTCGTCCGGCACTATGTTCGCCATCATCAGACCAATGGTGCGCTCATCCGCCTTGGCACCATCCAGCTCGCCGACGATGCGACCGTCGGCAATGACCAGGATCCGGTCAGCGAGGCTCATGATCTCGTCCAGCTCCACCGAGACCAGCAAGACAGCCTTGCCCTTGTCGCGCATGGCGATGATCTGCTGGTGGATATACTCGATGGCGCCGATGTCGACCCCGCGGGTCGGCTGGCCGATCAACAGCACATCCGGGTCCTGCTCAACTTCACGGGCGATCACCAGCTTCTGCTGGTTGCCACCGGAGAAGTTGGCGGTCTTGTGATCGGGATGGGGCGGGCGCACGTCCCACTTCTCCATCTTGGCCTGACAATCCTGCTGGATCGCCTCCTTGTTCTGCAGCCACCCCTTGTTGTATTGCGGGCGGCGGTGATAACCGAGAATGAAGGCCTCTTTCGCCTCGAAGCGGTTGATCAGCCCCATCTTGTGGCGATCTTCCGGCACATGACCGAGGCCGTAGTTGCGCACCAGCTCGGGATCGGCCGGGTGCTCCGCGCTCACCTTGTGCACGCCGCTGCGACTGCTGATGGTGAAGCTGCCCTTGCTCGGCTTGAGAATACCGCCAAGCAGACTGAGCAGTTCGGACTGACCGTTGCCGGAGACCCCGGCGATGCCGACCACTTCACCGGCCCGCACCTCGAAGCTGACCGATTTGACCCGCTCCACCTTGCTGGCGTCGAAGTAGCTGAGGCCTTCGATCTTCAGCTTGGCTTCACCGGGCTGGGTTGGCCCCTTGTCGACCTTGAGGCGCACCTTGCGGCCCACCATCAGTTCGGCCAGCTGCTCCTTGTCGGTATCCTTGGTGGCGACGTGTGCCACCATCTCACCACGGCGCATGATGGAGACCTGATCGGTAATGGCCAGGATCTCCCGCAGCTTGTGGGTGATAAGGATGATGGTCGCCCCCTGATCCCGCAGCTTTTTCAGCACCTCGAACAGGTGATCCGCCTCTTGCGGGGTCAGTACCCCGGTCGGCTCGTCGAGGATCAGGATGCGGGCGCCGCGATAGAGCGCCTTGAGAATTTCGACCCGCTGTTGCAAGCCAACCGGCAGATCTTCGACCTTCTCGTGCAGCGGCACGTCGAGGCCATAATCCCGCGCCAGTTCGCCAAGCAGCTTTTCGGCTGACGCCACGCTCTGCTGAAGGTGCCAGCCGTTCTCAGCGCCGAGGATGACGTTTTCCAATACGGTGAAGTTGTTGACCAGCATGAAGTGCTGGTGAACCATGCCCACGCCTGCGGCAATCGCATCTTGTGAGCCATGGGGTTTGAAAGGATTCCCGTCGATCAGCATCTCGCCTTTGTCGGCATGGTAGAAACCATAAATGATGCTCATCAGGGTGGACTTACCGGCGCCATTTTCGCCGACAATGCCGTGGATACTGCCTTTTCGAACCTTAAGGTCGATCAGCTTGTTGGCGTACACTTCGCCGAACCGCTTATCGATACCTCTTAATTCGATGGCATAGCGATCTGTCTGGTCCATGATGCAGCCCTGCGTTTCATGAAATAAGACTAAAAACCGGCCCGTGCGGGCCGGTGGTGCGTTGAGAGTCGTAGCAACTATCTAATTAGTATTTGCAGGTGTTATCGCTCATGTAGTCATGAACCTTGACCTTGCCAGCGATGATTTCAGCCTTGATGGCATCCACCTTGGCTTTCATTTCCGGGGTGATCAGCTTCTCGTTGTGCTTGTCGAGCGCCCAATCCACACCGCCTTCGGCCAGACCCAGGTTCTTGATACCCGGCTTCCACTCGCCTTTGGCAGCGTCATCCCAGGTCTGGTAGGCAGCCAGACCCACAGACTTGACCATGGAGGTCAGCATGGTGCCCGGTTGCAGGTGGTTCTGGTTGGAATCCACACCGATGGCGAACTTGCCGCTGTCCTTGGCTGCCTGATAGACACCGATACCGGTACCGCCGGCTGCGGCGTAAACCACGTCAGCACCCTTGGCGAACTGGGACTTGGCCAGCTCGGCACCTTTGGCCGGGTCAGCAAACGCGGCCGGGGTAGAGCCCGCCATGTTCTGGAACACTTCGATCTTCGGATTGACGAACTTGGCACCCTGCTCGTAACCGCACTGGAATTTGCGGATCAGCGGGATATCCATGCCGCCCACGAAGCCGACCTTGCCGCTCTTGGAAGCGATGGCAGCCAGCGCGCCCACCAGGAAGGAACCTTCATGCTCCTTGAAGATGACGGACTGGACGTTCGGCTTGTCGACCACCATGTCGATGATGGTGAACTGGGTTTTCGGGAATTCGGTCGCAACCTTCTCTACCGCAGAACCCATGTTGAAGCCGACCGCCACGATCGGGCCGTTGCCACGGCTGGCCAGACGACGCAGACCCTGCTCGCGCTGGGCTTCGTTCTGGGGTTCAAACTCTTTGACCTTGACGCCCTTGTCCTTGTTGTAGAGCTCGACGCCGTTACGGAACACGGCTTCGTTGAATGATTTGTCATACTTGCCCGCGGTGTCATAAATGACGGCTGGCTCGGAAGCAGCCTGAGCAGAGAAAGCAGCGAGAGTGAGGGAGGCCACGGTGGCCAGCTTGAGCACTTTAGTCACGATCGTATCCTTGATTGTTATTAAGTGAGGGAACTTGCTTGCCTGTCAAAGCAGGTTAACTAGCACGCAGGGTTACTCTAAGACAGCCCCGATGCGGGTCAAGCAAATGATAATGGAAAAACGTTTGCGTTAACGGTTTGAATTTTAAGCAAATATATTTATAACCAGTTGTTTTTTAGCTATTTTTTAGTTATTTATGCTGATATCAAAAGGTTCCAAACGACATTTTCCTTATCGCTCAGAGAGTTACTGTAAATCGTTTGCCAAAGTTATTTATCCTGCCCTCCTGTAAGCTCGTGATCCGGCTCGCAAAACAACGCTCACCTATTTTGCGGTCAAAGGTATCGCCCCATCTCCTTCCCACTCTGGTCGTTATAGCAATCATTCATACATCCGAACCTTCGGCTATCTCAAAATTCAGCAATAGGCGGGATCCATATCAAGTTGAAAACCATATGAGCCCCTGTATGATGCTTACCGCGCGGGCTCAAATGCGGCTATCGCTGATGTCAATTGAGTGCTGCGTGTCAATCCATGCCACTCTCTCCTATCTGGCTTCCTCAGCCTGGTTCAGGTGGTATATGCATCGTTGTTTCAGGAAAATAAAAATGAAAAAAAATGTTCTGGCTTTATCGGTTGTGACGGCGTTATCCAGCTTGGCGCTGGCAGGTTGTGGTGGTGGTGGCGATGGTGCCAGCACAAATAATGGCAATAACGGTGGCAATGGGGGGGACGCCACTAAACCAGCGTTGACCGCCACCTTTATTGATAGTGCGGTCGACGGTTTGAACTACACCTGCGGCAATTACTCGGACGTCACGAACCCGCAAGGTCAGTTCCTCTTTAATGACGGTGACACCTGTACCTTCAAACTGGGCTCAATCTCCCTTGGGGAAACTCAGGTTAAAAAGGGTCAGACCCTGGTGACCCCATACACCATTGCCGAAAAGGGTGACAAAGATCGCGCCATTCGTATCGCCGCCCTGCTGCAGACCATGGATGCAGACAGCGATGCAAGTAACGGGATTACTCTGAAAACAGAGGATGTGGTCAAGCTGGGCAATACCCTGCGCTTTGACAGCGATGACGCTTTTAATACCAGCCTGAATGAAGCCCTGAAACAGGCTCAGATCGACAAAAAAGTGGTTGATACAACAGCAGCCGCAGCACATATAAATGCCTCGCTGGCAGTGATTAATGGTCAATCAGTTGCAGTCAACAAGGTGCTCTCGGATTTACAAGCACTGACCGACCTGAAAACCCTTAACGTTGAAGAAAAACTCAAGGAGTACAAAGACACTCTGCTGGCTGAAACCACAGATAATGGCAAGATTGACCGCCAGATCGTGCTGGCTGCGCTGGCCATGCTTGAAGTGACCAATGACCCTGTTGTTGCAGAACGCTTGGGCTTTACCTCCTCTGAAATGGGCGTGAATTACAGCACCAACCTGGCCAAAGTGATCGATGTCATCATCCACACGCCACACTATCCCTCCGTGGCTCTCAAGGGTGGCAAAGGATATACACATGATGTAGCCAAGCTGATGGGTGCCTATGCCGACAGCATGGACAAGGTCGCTGCGACCTTGGCCGATATCCAGGACCCGGAGTACAACGCGCGCTATGGTGAGAACGATGCCATCACCCTCAACTTCAATGGAGCAAAGGCCCTGCGCGCCTCCGCCATGGCGATGGCATCGGCACTCAATATCGCCGCGTCCTACCAATACGGCCCGGATAATGCCTATGCGACCCAGAACGAAGAAGTAACTTTGCCTCGCATGCATATCAAGCAAAGCTGGGGACTGGAGCAACCACTCCATACCACTTATGAAGAGAGCTCCAGCACCTTCCAGACCCAGTTCAGCCCGGTGGATATCGAACCGGACTACCTGGTGAACCATGCAGATTTCTTCCGTCTGACCGACGACGCCAAGATGCGTCTGGGTAAGGCCAAGGCTCAGCTGAAGGATGCGGTGGGCATCGCACTGACCATCGATCAGGGCAAGCTGGACGACTCTTTGACCCAGGACGAGATCGCCGCCAACACCACCCTTCTCACAAAACTGGCGGATCATTTCTTGGGCAAAGTGCCCACTGTTGAGTGGAAAAATAGCAAGATCAAGTACTTCAATACCGGTATGTTCTGGGAACCCAAAGAGGTAGGCATCAAGTTCAACATCAACGTCATCCCGTTCTTTGACGAAATGCTGGATCGCGGCGATATGACCATCAAGGTGACTGGCGCATGTAATGGCGATGTGGGTACACGAGACTCCGAACTGTCCAAAGCAATCGGGGAACCCATGTGCCTTATCTCAAGCGACGAGTTCAAGGCACTTGCCCAAAACGGTCGTGGTGCACTGAAGTACATCGGCTGGATGCAAGAAGCTCAAAACAGCCACACTACCATTTATGCCAAGGGAGTGAGCTATGACTGGTCAACTCAGATGACGCCGCTGACCGGTTCGACCTTTGACAAGGTCTTTGTATCTTGTACCGATCTGGATGGAAACAAGGTCAGCTGTGCCGATCAGCTGTAAACAATGCAGAGCGCTCCTGCTGGGGGCGCTCTTTTTGCTGATACCGACGGCGCAAGCTACCGGTATGTTGGCACGCTACAAGGATTATCGGGAGCGTGTCTTCGATCGTCAGGGTCAATTGCAATATCAATTAACCACCCGTGAATATGTGCAATGGATGCCCAACGGGCGTCCCTCATTGTCCACTCTCTTTGCGTTGCGAGAAATGCAGCGTGAGTCATTGCAGCTGAAGCAAGGCTCTTTGATGGTAAATGACGTCATCGTGCACTTCCAGCATGGGCATTATCAAGATGGCCAGCTCATAATGGGAGACACGGAAGTGACCTTACCTGAAGGCCGTTTGCACGCAACTACCCTTCGTTTTGATCCCGTTCATCAAGTGCTGGATTCCCCACGCGCCATGTTATTGAGCTTTTCTGGCGATGTGTTGGGCCAATATCGAGATTATCACCGCCCCCTTCGTTGATCCTGCTGGTTGGTCTCTGGCCGCTCAGGCCGTATAATCCCCACCTGTATAAATAAACAGGAGTGGTGATGGACGTTTCAACCCTGCTCGACGGGCTCAACGACAAGCAAAGAGATGCCGTTGCGGCGCCCCGTAGCAATCTGCTGGTGCTGGCCGGTGCCGGTTCGGGCAAGACCCGGGTGCTGGTGCACCGTATTGCCTGGCTGATGCAGGTGGAACGCTGTTCACCCTTCTCCATCATCGCGGTCACCTTTACCAACAAGGCGGCGGCCGAGATGCGCGGCCGGGTCGAAAAAGTGTTAGGCAGCATGCAGCGCGGCATGTGGATCGGCACCTTCCACGGCATCGCCCACCGCCTGCTGCGGGCCCACCATCTGGATGCGGGGCTGCCGCAGGATTTCCAGATCCTCGACTCCGACGACCAGTACCGGCTGATCCGCCGGGTGCTCAAGGCGCTCAACCTCGACGAGAAGCACTGGGCCCCGCGCGCCGTGATGAGCTACATCAACGGCAAGAAGGACGAGGGGCTGCGCCCCGGCGACATCGACCTCTACGGCGATCCCGTCACCCGCACCTATCAGCAGATCTACAAGACCTATCAGGAGACCTGCGATCGCTCCGGTCTGGTGGACTTTGCCGAGCTGCTGCTGCGTGCCCACGAGCTGTGGCTCAACAAGCCGCACATCCTCGAGCACTACCGCGACCGCTTCCAGAACATCCTGGTGGACGAGTTTCAGGATACCAACGGCATCCAGTACGCCTGGCTGCGGATGCTGGCGGGCAACAGCGGCAAGGTGATGATCGTCGGCGACGATGACCAGTCCATCTACGGCTGGCGCGGCGCCAAGATCGAGAACATCCAGCGCTTCCTGACCGACTATCAGGGAGCCGAGACCATCCGCCTCGAGCAGAACTACCGCTCCACCGCCAATATCCTCAAAGCCGCCAACAGCGTCATCGCCAACAACGCCGAGCGCCTTGGCAAGGAGCTGTGGACCGAAGGGGCCGAGGGGGAGCCGATTTCGCTCTACGCCGCCTTCAACGAGGTGGACGAAGCGCGCTTCGTGGTCGGCCGTCTCAAGGATTGGAAGGAAAAGGGCGGCCTGTTGGCCGACTGCGCCATCCTCTATCGCTCCAACGCCCAGTCACGGGTGCTGGAAGAGGCGCTGATGCAGGACGCCATGCCGTATCGCATCTACGGCGGCCTGCGCTTCTTCGAGCGGCAAGAGATCAAGGACGCCATGGCCTACCTGCGGCTTATCAACAACCGGGGCGACGACGCCAGCTTCGAGCGGGTGGTCAACACCCCGACCCGCGGCATCGGCGATCGCACCCTCGAGATCCTGCGCGGCAACGCCCGCGATCAGGGGCTCAACCTGTGGCAATCGGCCAAGGCGCTGCTCAATGACAAGGTGCTGACCGGTCGCGCCGGCAACGCGGTGCGCGGCTTTGTCGAGCTGATCGACGCGCTGGAGGAGCAGGTCGCCATGCTGCCGCTGCACCAGCAGGCGGATATCTCCATCCAGAACTCCGGCCTCAAGGCGATGTATCTGGCGGAAAAAGGCGAGAAATCCCAGGCGCGGGTAGAGAACCTGGACGAACTGGTCACCGCCTGCCGCCAGTACCAGCGCCCGGACGAGCTGGAAGATATGAGCGATCTCTCCGCCTTCCTCGCCCACGCGGCGCTGGAATCCGGCGAGAATCAGGCCGACGAATATGCCGATGCGGTGCAGCTGATGACCCTGCACAGCGCCAAGGGGCTGGAGTTCCCGCTGGTGCTGCTGGTCGGCGTCGAAGAGGGCATGTTCCCCAGCCAGCAATCCACCGAGGAGTCGGGCCGGCTGGAGGAGGAGCGCCGTCTCTGTTACGTCGGCATGACCCGCGCCATGGAGAAACTCTACATCTGTTATGCCGAGAGCCGCCGTATCTACGGCCGCGAGATGTTCCACAAGCCGAGCCGCTTTATCCGCGAGATGCCCGCCGAGTGTCTGGAAGAGATCCGGCTGCGCACTCAGGTCAGCCGCCCCACCCAGTACGGCCGCTTTAGCCAGAACGAGGTGCAGCAGAGCTTCGACGCCAGCGGCATCAAGCTCGGCCAGCGGGTGCTCCATCCAAAATTCGGCGAAGGGGTAGTACTCAACTTCGAAGGGGTCGGTCAGCAGAGCCGGGTGCAGATCCAGTTCGACGACGTCGGTGCCAAGTGGCTGGTAACGGCGTATGCGAGATTGGAGACGCTTTAAATTGCCTAACAAAACAGCTCCGAACTAGTTATAAGTTCGGAGCTGTTTTAGGTCACAATATGACTTAGGCGTCGATATTTTCAAACATCCCTGCAAGCATCGCTGCTACCTTAGCTTCATATGCATGATAACTATCTAAATATTGAGTATCGACATGATACAAATCATTTACATGATTATGAATAACACGACCATTATTATCCTTTCTTGCACCATTTGATTTAAAAAACTTCTCAAACCTATTAGGAGATACGCCTTCAAATGGCATGAAAATCACCTTACCTACTTCATCTATATCTGATATAGCATCATCATGAAGTTTCATTGCAAGACTTTTTTCATAAGGTTCAATATATACAACCTTATTTATTCCAG
>NZ_JBODRQ010000112.1:0-10790 GCF_050633025.1 Aeromonas sp. | reverse complement strand
AGATGAAAGCAACGTTTGGTGGGAATGCTTTTTTGGTTGAACAGTCAGGGGTGATAACTCATGGTTTCAGCTTCGAAAATTTTCCTTGCGTTGACAATGTCGCAGTCAGCTATCTGTTAGACCCTGCCAGCTTGAATCAAGACCGCGTATGCCAGGCTAATTTTTCGGGCTAAAGATGGAGCATGTACAGGGGCGCTCGTTATCAAACTACGCCCCGTCATGCCGGGATCTACTTATGGTCATTGTATAAGCGCAACCAATCGACTTTCGACTCGCCGAAGGTCTGGATATCACGCCAGCCCTCAGCACCGGCCATGATGGCGCTGATGACGAGGAACATAACGTCCACCAAATCATGCTTGCGGTTGATATCAGAACGGGTTTCTTCAACGAGAGTGAGATGTTCAATGAGTGTCATGACTTGAGCTCCTCTGGACCAGGGGAGCGATTAGATCACAGGCGATCTGCTAGTTCAAAAATTGTTAACAAAGTGCGATCCCGCCCTGCTGGTTTAGCCATCTCGTATGTTGGGCTAAATCGTAGGTTGGTGCTGAACGAAGTGAAGCCCAACGTTTACCGCGAACAGCCTTATCAAGGCAATAATCGGATAATTCGGCTTTGTTTGATTATTGCCATTCCCTCGATAAGATACACAGGCAGATAGGTTTTACGCCGCATGTTGGGCTTCGCTGCGCTCTGCACCAACCTACGCCCGCGCCAACTCGCAGCAAAGCCCCCATCAACCACCAAACCGGCCTTGGCCCCACTCTTGCTATGTATTATCCCATTGATGGCCGTGGCCGCCATGAATCTCCTGCTCTGATCCGCCCCAAACTGGGTGGATCACGGGGGAGGGCGGCCCGGCAGAGACCTTCTGATGGGAGCCGTGACAGTGCAAGACACCACCAATACCTTGCCCCCGCAGCGCTGGCTGCAACTGGAGTTAAAGGCCATCGACAGCCAGGTTGGCCGCTGGCAGAGCCGCCGTTTCGAGATTGCGGCGCTCCACCCCGCGCAGCCCGAGGCCGCCGGTGCGCTGCCTCTTACCCTGTTTCGCGATGAGCGGGGGGATTATCGCTTCAATCTGAGCTCCGGCTCGCCCCGCCTCTTTGTCACCGGAAGCCGCGTGGACAGTGGCTTTGTGGCCGATGGCCTGACCCTGAGCCAGACCGTGGCCGCAGCCTATATGGATGGCGAGCGGCAGGTGCTCTCCTGCCCGCTGCCAGAGGCGCTGCAAGCCTGGGTGGAGGCCTTTATCGGCCGCCACGGCGAGCTGCTGGAGGCCCGTCGCAAGGGCAAGAAGGGCAAGGGGCGGGCGCAGGATCAGCTGGGCCTCGATACGGCTGTAGCGACATCAAGAGATACGTTAGATCAAGCCAGCTGCGGCGCCGTCAAGGCCACTGGCCCCGATGGCCGCGAGCGTGGCTGTGACAGCGGAACCTGCGCCGTAAACAAGGCCGGAAACAGCGCCCATGAGTGAGTTTCTCAAGCGCTGGTCGTCTCGCAAGAGTGAGGCGCGCAAGCATCAGGCATTGCAGCTACGGGAAGAGGTTATCCCCGAGGCAGTTGCCGCCCCCATCGAAGGCAGTGGTGAAGGTGAAATATCAGATACCGCACTTGATAGCTCCGTAGTCAGCACTGACAAGGGGAGATGTGAACCTCTTGCCGTTGAGGGGGCCGAGAGTGGCGAACCGCAGCTAACAACAGCCCAGCCGGGCAAGGCCACACTTCCCGACAAGGAGGCGCTGCGGGCCATGTTTCGCAGCCACAAGCCGGATGGGCTCGATGACTACACCCAGGATTTCAGCCAGCCCGAATTGCTGCCCGCGGCCCTGACTGCCGGGCTGCGCAACTGGCTGGTGGATCAGGTGATCGCCCTGGAGAGCGAATCGACCAATCCGCCCAGCGGTTCTGCTGAACCGGTGGCGCTTGTCAGCGAACCTTCCGCCGAGCCGCACGGGCTGGCTGATAACCATTCTCAAACCCATACCGACGATCGAGACATTTTGGTTTCCTCTGGTGGACAAAATGTCCCAACCAAAGGTGGGGGAATGGTGCATGTGGGATCCTGACTCCCTGTCAGTCACTTTTTTTCCGGGGGAGTTGGCTCGTCTCTTGCTCTCTCGGCTTACCAACAAGCGCCCATCCCATGAGGTGGCGCGCCAGGAGTGTATGTGAGCACCGAACAACCATTGCCAAATCTGACCCCAAATCAGAACGATCGGGCGCCCGAGCATATCGCGCGCGCTCGCGCCTATGCCCTGCAGCATACGGTCAAGACCGACAACCTGATCCCGGCCACGGTCTCTTACCAGAGTCAGGGGCGCCTGCTGCTGGTCGGCCCGGAAGATCGCATTCGCCGCGCCGCCAGCCTGCTGCCCGCCGGGGTGAAGCCTACCCTGCTGGTGAGCGAAGCGGTCCACGATGCCGAGGCGGCAGATCTCGAAGCCATTTTCGATGCCACCGCCGCCCTCGCAGCCTTGACCCTGCGCGAGCCGCGCCTGACCGGGTATCTCGGCCAGTTCCAGCTCACCGGCCTCAATGGTCAGGGGGAGCAGGTTAATCTGGCGGGGCTTTGCTTCCCACAACAAGGCTTTCCACAACAAGCGGCTGCTGTCAGTGAGCAGCCACGCGAGCCGCGCTTTGATCTGGTGGCCGATCTGGGCCGCGCCCCGCTCTTTGCGCTGGAGCGTCCGCCGGTGGGCTATCTGCATCTGGCTGATGACGATGGGCTGGCCGAACGGCTTGCCGAGCTCTGTGCGCTGACCGGTATCTTCGACAAGCCGCGCTATTTTCGCCTCGACCCCGAGGCCTGCGCCTTTACCGCCCGCGGCGTGCCCGGTTGCAGCCGCTGCCTCGATGTCTGCCCGACCGATGCCCTCAAGCCCATCAATGGTCGCATCCAGATCGATCCCCATCTCTGTCAGGGCTTTGGCAGCTGTGCCTCTGCGTGCCCGACCGGGGCGATTGCCTATCACCAGCCCGACGCCAACACCAGCGGCGACTACCTGTTCCGATTGCTCAAGCATTATCGGGAGGCGGGCGGCGAAGCGCCGCAGCTGCTGATCGCCGGTGAAAACGAGCGCGAATGGGTGGAAGCCGAACTCACCCGCCTGCCCGCCAACTGGCTGCCGGTCTGGGTGGAGGAGAGCGCGAGTTTGGGTATCGAGAGCTGGTTCGCCGCCCTCGCCTATGGCGCCAGTGCGGTAGGCATTGCGCTGGGCGACGATGCCCCTGCTAGCGTCCGTGCGTTGGTTGAGCGGGAGCTGGCGAGCGCCGCCGTGTTGCTGGCGGGTGCGGGTCTCGCTGCCGATCGCATCGCCCTGTTTAACCCGGATGCTGGTGAACCTGTTTCCTGCTGGCCAGCCATTGCCCTGCTGGAGAAGCCGCTGAAAGGGGATAAACGAGAAAATCTGTTTGCCGCCTTCGATGCCCTCTGGCAGGCCAACGAAGGGAACCGCGAGCCGCTGGCGGTGCCCCACGGCGCCCCTTACGGCAGTGTGGAATTGAAAGAGTCTGACTGCACCCTCTGCATGGGTTGCGTGGCGGTCTGCCCGAGCCGCGCCTTGCATGCGGTGGGGCACACGCCGGGTCTCAACTTTATCGAGCAGGATTGCATCCAGTGCGGCATGTGCGAAAAGGCGTGCCCCGAGCAGGCCATCGTGCTCACGCCCCGTCTGCAACCCGTGCCCGAGACGCGCCGCGCCGTGCAGAGCCTGAAAGCCGAAGAGGCCGCCTGCTGCATTCGCTGCTCCAAGCCGTTCGCGCCTGCCTCGATGATCCGCCGCATCCAGCAAAAACTGGCCGGTCACTCCCACTTCCAGAACGAGGCCGCCCAGCGGTTGCTGATGTGCGAGGACTGTCGGGTCAAGGATGTGTTTGCGGCGCTGGCGGCGGATCCCGTCTCCCAGCTCAAGGTGTGAGGGCCAGTGATGAGTGAACAATATAACGAAAAGGCTGGCGAACTGACCATGACCGAACTGGAACAGAGCAGCGCCGATCTCTACGCCCTGCTGGCAAGCCTCTGGCGCGCCGCCCCCCGTGGCGAACAGCTCGCCTGGCTGCAAGGGTTGCAGCCGATGCCGGGCCCCTTTGCCAGAGGGCTGGGGCTGGTGCAGCTGGCGGCCAGCAGCCACCACGAAAACGAGCTTGCCGAGGAGTATCAGGATCTCTTTATCGGGCTGGGGCGCGGGGAGATAGTGCCGTTTGCCTCCTGGTATCTCACCGGCTCTTTGATGGAGCTGCCGCTGGCGGTGCTGCGCGCAGATCTGCAGTCCCTCGGTTTCGAGCGCCAGAGCGGAGTGTGCGAGCCGGAAGATCATCTGGCCGCCCTCTGTGAGGTGATGGCGGTACTGATTGGCGAGCAACACCCGGATCGCAACCGCTTCTATGAGCGCCACCTTGCCCCCTGGGTACTCGCCTGCTGCCGCGATCAGCAACAGGCGAAAGGGGGCAGCTTCTACCGGGCGGTCGGCGCCCTTGCCGAAGATTTCTTCAAGCTGGAAAACGAATTGCGCCTGCCGTTTGGCGCCTGCGTGGTGCCGGGCTGAACGCTTTTGTCCACCCGCAACAAAACGAGCAGACGAGATATCCCATTGGACGCGAAGCTGGCGCGCAGGCGCCAGCCAGAACAACAACAGAGGTCACAAGAATGAGCGATGAAAAGCTGAAAGACCCGTCCCGCCGCAATCTGATCAAGGGAGTTGGCGTGGTCGCCACCATAGGCGTATTGGCCGGTGCCACCGGTCGGGTGGTGGGCAAAGAGGTGCTGACCCACGACACCGATCCTGACAAGGGCTATCGGGATACCCCCCATGTTCACGACTTTTATCGCACCCTGCGCGGCACCGACTGAGCCGGATCAGTGCCGAACATAGCGAAGGATAACTTATGAAACTGACGAAACGTGCCGAGCAGCCCCAGGCGGGCGAGCAGGGCAATCAGGCCATTCGTGGTCAGGGGCTGACCCGTCGCGCCTTTATGGTCAACTCGGGTCTGGTGGCCGGTGGCGCCGTGGCCGCCGGTTGGCTGGCGCCAGCCATGATGCAGCGGGCCGAGGCCAAAACCGTGGCGGCCGAGGTGCCGGTCGAGGTGAAGCGCACCATCTGCTCCCACTGCTCGGTGGGCTGCGGCGTCTATGCCGAGGTGCAGAACGGTGTCTGGACCGGTCAGGAGCCGGCCTTTGATCACCCTTTCAACCTTGGCGGTCACTGTGCCAAAGGGGCGGCCCTGCGCGAGCACGGCCACGGTGAGCGTCGCCTCAAGTACCCGATGAAGCTGGTGGGCGGCAAGTGGCAGCGCATCAGCTGGGATCAGGCCATCGAAGAGGTGGGCAACGAGGTGCTGCGCCTTCGCAAGGAGTCCGGCCCTGACAGCGTCTACTGGCTCGGCTCGGCCAAGCACTCCAACGAGCAGGCCTACCTGTTTCGCAAGATGGCATCGCTTTGGGGCACCAACAACGTGGATCACCAGGCGCGGATCTGCCACTCCACCACGGTTGCGGGTGTCGCCAACACCTGGGGCTACGGCGCCATGACCAACAGCCTGAACGACATGCACAACAGCAAGTCGATCATGTTTATCGGCTCCAACCCGGCGGAGGCTCACCCGGTCGCCATGCAGCACATCCTGCTGGCGAAAGAGCGCAACGGCTGCAAGATCCTGGTGGTTGACCCGCGCCGCACCCGCACCGCCGCCAAGGCGGACATGTACCTCTCCCTGCGCCCGGGCACCGACGTCGCCTTTATCTGGGGCATGCTCTGGCACATCTTCAAGAACGGCTGGGAAGACAAGGAGTTCATCCGCACCCGCGTCTACGGCATGGACGAGGTGCAAAAAGAGGTGGCGCGCTGGACTCCGGCCGAAGTGGAGCGGGTGACCGGCCTCAATGAACAGCAGGTCTATGGCGCAGCCAAGCTGCTGGCCGACAACCGCCCCGGCTGCGTGGTCTGGTGCATGGGCGGTACCCAGCACACCACCGGCAACAACAATACCCGCGCTTACTGCATCCTCGAACTGGCCCTCGGCAACGTGGGCAAGAGCGGGGCGGGCACCAACATCTTCCGTGGTCACGACAACGTGCAGGGTGCCACTGACTTTGGTGTTACCTCTGACTCCCTGCCCGGCTACTACGGGTTGGAAGAGGGCTCCTGGAAGCACTGGGCCCGGGTGTGGGACGTCGATTACGAGTGGATCAAGGCGCGCTTTGACAACAAGGCCTACAACGGCAAGCTGCCGATGAACAACAACGGCATTCCGGTCTCCCGCTGGGTGGACGGGGTGCTGGAGAACGCCGATCTCATCGAGCAGGGCTCCAACATCCGCGCCATGTTCTACTGGGGCCATGCGGTCAACTCCCAGACTCGCGGCCCGGAGATGAAGAAGGCGATGCAAAAGCTCGACATGATGGTGATTGTCGACCCGTATCCCACCGTTGCCTCGGTGATGAACGATCGCACCGACGGCGTCTACCTGCTGCCGGCCACCACCCAGTTCGAGACCTATGGCTCCGTCACCGCTACCAACCGCTCCATGCAGTGGCGCGACAAGGTGATAGAACCCCTGTTCGAATCTAAGGTCGACCACGAGATCATGTATCTGCTGAGCAAGAAGCTCGGCTTTGCCGATCAGCTGTTCAAGCACATCAAGGTGGAGAACAACCAGCCGCTCTTGGAAGACATCACCCGCGAATACAACCGCGGCATGTGGAGTGTGGGCTACACAGGCCAGAGCCCGGAGCGGCTCAAGGCGCACCAGCAGAACTGGCACACCTTCCACAAGACCAACCTCAAGGCCGAGGGTGGCCCGGTCAATGGCGAAGTGTACGGTCTGCCCTGGCCCTGCTGGGGCACCCCGGAGATGAAACACCCCGGCAGCCACATCCTCTACGACACCAGCATTCCGGTTTCGGAAGGGGGCGGCGGTTTCCGCGCTCGTTTCGGCATCGAGTATCAGGGCGTCTCGCTGCTGGCCGAAGACTCCTGGCCGAAGGGGAGCGAAGTGGAAGACGGCTATCCAGAGATTACTGCCGACCTGCTGAAACAGCTCGGCTGGTGGGATGAACTGACCGAGGCCGAGAAGAAAGAGGCCGAGGGCAAGAACTGGAAGACCGATCTCTCCGGCGGTATCCAGCGGGTCGCCATCAAGCATGGCTTCGTCCCCTACGGCAACGCCAAGGCGCGCTGCGTGGTGTGGACCTTCCCGGATCAGGTGCCCAAGCACCGTGAGCCGCTCTACACTCCGCGCCGGGATCTCTTGGCAGACTACGCCACCTGGCCTGATTCGAAAAGCCTGTGGCGCCTGCCGACCCAGTACGCCTCGGTGCAGGAGAAGGATGTCAGCAAGGAGTTCCCGATCATCCTCACCTCCGGCCGTCTGGTGGAGTACGAGGGAGGCGGTGACGAGACCCGCTCCAACCCCTGGCTCGCCGAGTTGCAGCAGGAGATGTTCGTCGAGATGAACCCGGCGGATGCCAACGACGTCGGCGTGCAAGATGGTCAGGATGTGTGGGTCGAGGGGCCGGAAGGGGGCCGGGTCAAGGTGAAGGCGCTGGTGACCCCGCGGGTCAAGCCGGGGCTCGCCTTTATGCCGTTCCACTTCGGTGGCCATTTCGAGGGCAAGGATCTGCGATCCAAATATCCGGAAGGGTCTGATCCCTATGTGCTGGGGGAGTCGGTCAACATAGTCACCACCTATGGTTATGACCCGGTCACCCAGATGCAGGAGACCAAGGTCACCCTGTGCCGTTTTCGCAAAGTAGGAGCCTGATCTCATGGCCAGAATGAAATTCATGTGTGACACCAAGCGCTGCATCGAGTGCAACGGCTGTGTGACGGCGTGCAAGAACGAGAACGACGATGCCCTCGAGTGGGGCATCCAGCGCCGCCGGGTGGTAACCCTCAACGACGGCCTGCCGGGTGAGACCTCCATCTCGGTCGCCTGCATGCACTGCACTGATGCCCCCTGCATGGCGGTCTGCCCGGCCGACTGCTTCTATCACACCGACGACGGCATAGTGCTGCACAACAAGGATCTCTGCATCGGTTGCGGTTACTGCCTGTTTGCCTGCCCGTTCGGGGCGCCCCAGTTCCCGAAAACCGCCGCCTTTGGCGATCGGGGCAAGATGGACAAGTGCACCTTCTGCGCCGGTGGCCCGGAAGAGGATCACAGCGAGGCGGAGCGCCAGAAGTACGGGGCCAACCGCATCGCCGAGGGCAAGCTGCCCATGTGTGCCGAGCTCTGCTCCACCAAGGCGTTGCTGGCGGGGGATGCGCAGGTCATCTCCGATATCTTCCGCGAGCGGGTTGCCTATCGCGGTGCCAAGGATGCGGCCTGGGGTAATGGCGATGAGCTGTTCCACGACGCCAGCAAGCTGAACAAGCAGGGAGGGGCGGCATGAAAACCTGGCTAATGGCCCTGTTTGCTGCCCTGCTGCTGGTGAGTACCGCAAGTTTCGCCGATGCCGAGAAAGAGGCGGTCGGCTTTGCCGGCGCCGATTACTGGCGGGCGGTGAAGGATGGGCAGGAGGGGGTGACCACCTCCCGCTCGCCGGAGCACGGGGTGCTGATCTCGGTGCCGGGCCAGCTCTGGTTCGAGGTGAAGACCAAGTGGGTGTCGCCGCTCGGTGCCATCGCTATCTTTGGATCCTTGGCCATGTGTGGCCTGATGTACCTGGTGGTGGGGCAGACCAAGCTCTCCAAACCGCGCACCGGGCGCAAGCTCAAACGCTGGAGCCGGCTCGATCGGGCGCTGCACTGGACCACGGCTGCTATGTTCCTGACGCTATCCGGGTCGGGGCTGGCCATCATCTACGGCAAGTACTTCATCAAGCCGGTGGTGAGTATCGGGGTGTGGGAGAACTGGATCTGGTTCGCCAAGGTGTTCCACAACTACGTGGGGCCGCTCTTCTTCCTCTGCCTGATGGGGGTGCTCATCAAGTGGTTCCGCCACAACGTCGTCAACATGGTGGATGTGCAGTGGTTCATGAAGGCGGGCGGTATGCTGGGCCCCCACAAGGGGAGTCACCCCTCGGCGGGCTTCTCCAACGGCGGCGAGAAGGCGATCTTCTGGTTGCTGATCTGGTTTGGCGGCATTGTGGTGGCGACCGGGTTGTTCCTTGATTTCCCCATCTTCGGCCAGCTGCGCCGTCAGATGGAGTGGGCCAGCTTTATCCATATCGTAGGCGCCTTGATCCTTATCTGCGGCTTTATCTTCCATATCTACATGGGCCTGTTCCAGCTGGAAGGGGCGCTGGAGGGGATGGTGACCGGCGAGGTGGACGAGACCTGGGCCAAGGAGCACCACGACCTCTGGTATGAAGAGGTAAAACACACTCTCGATGAGCCCAAGACGGGTAAATCAAGCTGATGGTCGATGAAGAGTAAAGAGAAGGGGCGCTGCGGCGCCCCTTCCATTGTTCAATTCATTGAGCTTGCTGCATCAGGTCGTCGGTTTGAGCGGGAGCTGGATCTCGTAGCAGAGACCTTCACCCGGCGGACTGGTGACATTGACCGAGCCGTGCAGGTTGTTTTCGACCAGATTGTGGATCCGGCAGGCGCTCAATCCGCAGTGATTGGCGTTGCCGCGCAAAGTGGTAAAGAAGGGTTCAAACAGCCGGGGCAACTTGTCGGCGGGCATGCCGGGGCCGGAATCCTTGTAGGTGAGCAGCAGTGAGCCCTCATGCTGCCCGATATGGATGGTGAAACTGTGCTCTCCGGCGCCCTGAAAGGCGTGATCCAGGCTGTTTTTGATCAGCTCCTGGATCAGATCCAGAAACAGCGACTCGGGAGCTGTCAGGGTGACCTTGTTGCCATCCAGATGGTAACTGACCTTGGCAATTTGCAGTTCGGGAGAGAAGGCTTGCAGCAGCTTTTGCACACTTTCCTGCACTGAAAATGTATTGGGAGCAAGCTCGGTCTGATCCTGGGTCAGCTCCTTGAAACGGGTGATCAGCAACGCCACCCGGCGCAGACTGGACTCCACCAGTTCGGTGCCTTCCTTGATATCTGTTAGCTGCTGGTTGAGCAGACGCTGGCCTAGTACCCCGTTTTTCACCGCATTGGCCAGCAGATCGCCAGCTCCCTGGATCAGGCTGGATGCAGTGATGCCGACACCCAGCGGGGTATTTATCTCATGGGCAATCCCGGCTGTGAGCTGAAACAAGCTTTGATAGAGCTGCACCTTGGCCTGCTGGCGACCTAGCTCGCGCAGGCGCAGCTGGTTCTGCACCCGGGCCAGTACCTCGAGCTGATGGAACGGCTTGGAGACATAGTCGCAGCCGCCCGCCTGAAAGGCCTGCTCAAGGGCGCTGATCTCGCTGTTGGCGCTGATGAAGATGACGGGTAAGCCCCAGTGCCCCTGTTGTTGCTTGATACGGCGGCACGCCTCGTAGCCATCCATCACCGGCATGTTGATGTCCATCAGGATCAGATCGGGCGTGGCTTGCGCTACAGCAGCAACGGCCTGCTGGCCATCTTCAGCTTCCCGCACCTGATAGCCCGCCTCTTCGAGCAGGCTGCGCAGGATATAGCGGTTGGAGGCCATATCATCGACAATCAGAATGTTGTTTATGGTGTTACTGTTTGGCATACCGTAGTGTAGTGCTGTGCTATGGGCTCAATCTTTAGCATAGTTGTTCGTCCCCTTTGCAGGTTTACAAATGAGGGGGCAGGGTAATCCAGATGGATTTTTGCGCGTCAGCGGACCGCAGAAAATGTGTATTAGTAAGCCAGTATGGTTTCAATAGTAGGGTGTGTGAATATGAAAAAAGCATTGTTGGCTGCGGTATGTGC
>NZ_JBODRQ010000111.1:0-10821 GCF_050633025.1 Aeromonas sp. | reverse complement strand
CTGGAGGCAATCCGGGTGCTGGACGCCATCGACCGCCGCGGCAGCTTTGCGGCGGCGGCCGACGAGCTGGGCAAGGTGCCCTCGGCATTGAGCTATACGGTGCAGAAGCTGGAAGACGAACTGGATGCCATGCTGTTTGACCGCAGTGGCCATCGCACCAAGTTCACTCCGGCGGGGCGCATGCTGCTGGAGCGCGGCCGGGTGCTGCTGGAGGCTGCCGAGCATCTGGTAGGTGAAACCCGGGCACTGGCCCGCGGCTGGGAGACCGACATCACAGTCGCCGTCGATGCGCTGGTCCCGGTGCAGGCCCTCTACCCCTTGGTGGAGAAGCTGGCCGAGCAGACCGATACCCGACTGCGGCTGCGGGCCGAGGTGCTGGCGGGTAGCTGGGAATGCCTGGAAGATGGCCGTGCCGACCTGCTTATCTCTTCCATCAACCCGGACATCATGATGACCGGCATCAAGCATCAGGTGCTGAAAGAGGAGGTGATGCTCTATGTCGCCCACCCCGACCACCCGCTGCATCAGGAGCCCGAACCCTTGGCCGACGAGACCCTGCGCCGCTACCGCGCCATCGCGGTGGCCGATACCGCCCTGCGCAAACCGGTTCTCACCTACCGCCTGCTGGACAAGCAGCCGCGCCTCACTGTCAGCACCATGACGGAGAAACGGGATGCCCTGCTGGCAGGGATCGGCGTCGGCACCATGCCACAGAGCTGGATTGAGGAGGACATCCGGGCCGGACGACTCAAGGTGATCAGCCCCGAATATCGCCATCAGATCCAGGTCGTGCTGGCCTGGCGGCGAGACACCATGGGCAAGGCCAAAAGCTGGCTGGTGCGGGAGATCCCAAAACTGTTTGCGGCTGGTGAAAAATGAGACTCAGTTAACAGACAGCTCAAGAGCTGCTTCACTTGACACCCAGCTCTTTTATTGGTTCCATAGCCGCCTCATTGAACCCATGGAAGCTGTAGAAAATGAAAAAGAGTTTGCTGGTTGCCCTCACCACCCTGCCCCTGTTTGCCAATGCCGGCCTGATGGATTCGCTGACCGACAGCGTCACCAGCAGCGTCAAGGATGCAGCCAGCACTGCCGTATCCGGTGCCATGGACAGCGCATCCAACGAAGCCATCAAAAAGGCTCTGGATATCAAGGAAGGCGGCTCCAACAAGCAGGCAGTCAAAGAGAAGCTGGGCGCTCCTGCCTCTACCAAGACCGAGGCCGGTCTGGAAGTGTGGACCTATGATCTGGATGCCCTGAAGAAGGCATCTCCGCTGCTGGCAGAGACAACCACAACCCTGCTGAAAGATACCGACGCCGCCAAGAAGAACGTCGTTATCAAGTTCGAAGGCGAAACTGTCAAGAAAGTAGAGCTGACCGACAAGGCTCAGGGCTAAGTTCGCTCGGCCGGTGAAGTGGGCTGCACACCCGCACCGGTGCAGATAGCAAGAGGGGGAGCATCAGGCTCCCCTCTTTTATTGGCAATCACCAGCGTTCAACCAATCTGCTGCTCAACGCAGTAAGCGCAAAAAGGGTGACCTCGGCCACCCTTGGGTTGACAACACCTGGCGTTGTTACTGGTTCGCTTCGGCGAACTGCTTCATCGCTTCGGCGTGCTTGGTCATGCCGGCGACACGCTCGTTGAGCTTCTTGATGAACTCCGCCTTCTTGGCAGGATCCTCGATGCGATCATAACGTTGCTGCAGGTTGGCCTGAATCTGCTCCGGGGTCATGTTCTGCATGCGGGCCATCTTGTCGTGGCGGCCACCGTGGTGTTTGCCACCCATCATGCCGCCGCCGTCCATCGGGCAATCCACCATCGCACCGGGCTGGCCGGTGGGGGCCGCTTCACTGGCTGCATAGGCGCCCAGCGGCAGGCCAAGGATCAGGGTGGCAGTCAGCAGGGTTTTGGTCAGCTTTTTCATGGTCTATCTCCTGTAGGGATGATTCTGGTTCGGCGCTCTTGCCTTGCCCTCAAGTAAACACCCTGTCGGTGTCTGAACTTTGCCAGTATCGCCCTTTTTTGTAGCAGAGTGTGGCATCGTGCGGATCTGGCACACTTTGACACAAACCGCGCAGCGTATTTTCGTATACTCGGGCCAACGCCAAGCAGGGGAGGTATTCATGAACCAGGGCAACACCCACATTCTGGTGGTCGACGACCACAGCGAGATCCGCGATCTCTTGAAACGCTTTCTGGAACAGCACGGCCTGCGGGTCAGCTGTGCCCGGGACGGCAAGGAGATGAAACGGCTGCTGGAGGAGCGGGAGTTCGACCTGCTGGTGCTGGATCTGATGATGCCGGGTGAAGATGGTCTAACCCTCTGCCGCGAACTGCGCGCCAAGTCGAGTTTGCCCATCATCATGCTGACCGCCATGGGGGAAGAGACCGACCGCATCATCGGATTGGAGATGGGGGCCGATGACTATCTGGCCAAGCCCTTCAACCCGCGCGAGCTGCTGGCGCGCATCAAGGCGGTGATGCGCCGCACCCAGGCCGACACCCAGCCCGCCGCCGAGACTCTGACCCGGGATCTGCGCTTCGATCGCTGGCTGCTCGACGTCAATCGTCGGGAACTGGTCGATGAGGATGGGGTGGGCCTCAGCCTCTCCACCGCCGAGTTCGATCTGCTCAAGGTGTTTCTGGAACGCCCGCAGCGGGTGCTGAGCCGGGATCAACTGCTGGATCTGGCCCGTGGCCGCGAGGCGGTAGCCTTCGATCGCGCCATCGATACCCTGGTGAGCCGCCTGCGCCGCAAGCTGGAGCGGGATCCCAAGAATCCGGAGCTGATCAAGACCATCTGGGGTGGCGGCTATATGTTCTCCGCCAACGTGACGCAGGTTTAAGCGGTGAATGTATTGAAACGGCTGTGGGCACGGATGTGGCCCAAGGGGTTGACCGGCCAGATCATTCTGGTGGCGCTGGCGGGGTTGATCCTGATCCAGCTGCTCAGCATCCAGATCTACCGCACGGATCGGGAGGAGGCGCTCGGCTTCGTCAACAGCCGCAACGCCATGCAGCGGATCATCTCGGTGGTCAGGCTGCTCTCCCTCTCCCCCCCGTCCCTCTATGACGAGATCCTCAAGGCCAGCCGCAGTGAAACCCTGCTGCTGCGCCTCTCCGATGAGCCGCTGCAACCGGATAACCGCAGCCCCCGCTTCGAGCAGCTGGTGCGCTCGCGCCTCAACTATCCCCCCGGCCTCACCGTCGAGATCAGCGCCGAGCTAAAAGAGGATACTCAGCGCAGCAAGGCGTGGGAACATCATGCCCGCATGATGCGGGATCGCAAGGGGCCGCCCCCGCCACGGGATATGCGGCTCTATGGCTCCATCGAACTGCCGCAGGGGGGCTGGCTGCAGTTCAGCTCGCTGGTCGACAAGGAGGCGGGCAGCTGGTCGTGGCAGACCACCCTCAACCTGATGCTGGTCGCCAGTCTGGTGATCGGGCTGATGGTGCTGCTGTTTCGCCGTGCCACCCGCCCGCTCAAGCAGCTGGCAGGCAATGCGGAGCGGCTCGGACGGGGCGAGGATATCGAGCCCTTGAAAGAGGAGGGGCCGACCGAGATCCGCGAATCGATCCAGGCCTTCAACCGGATGCACACCCGACTCGACCGCTTCGTGCAGGACAGAACCCGAATGCTGGCAGCCATCTCCCACGATCTGCGCACCCCCATCACCAGCCTGCGGCTGCGCACCGAGTTTCTGGCCGATGGCGAGGACAAGGAGCGGATCCAGCAGACCCTGCAACAGATGGAACAGATGCTGGCGGCAACCCTCAGCTTTGCCCGCGAGGAGGGGCAGCAGGAGGCCACCCGCGAGCTGGATCTGGTCAGCCTGCTGGTCAGCCTGTGCGATGACTATGCCGATACCGGCCAGCCGGTCACCTGTCTGGCGGAGGGCAAAGAGGTCTACGCCTGCCGCGCCAACACCCTGCGCCGGGTGCTGCAGAACCTGATCGGCAACGCCATCAAATATGCCGGCAGCGCCGAAGTGTCGCTGGAGCGGCGCAAGGAGGAGCTGTTGATCCGGGTCTGCGATAACGGGCCGGGGATCGATCCGGCGCGGCTCGAGGATGTGTTCAAGCCGTTCGTGCGACTCGATGAAGCGCGCAACACCGAGTCCGGCAGTGTCGGGTTGGGGCTCTCCATCGCCCGCACTCTGGTCCATCAGCACGGCGGCGAGCTGACCCTGCTCAATCGGCCACAAGGGGGACTGGAGGCGCGGATCAGCCTGCCGCTGTAAGTAGTTACTCTATCCGCCAGCCTTGTCATGGCGCCATGTGCATCATGCAAACTTCATCATTTGAGCGCTTGTTCTTCGATGAGAAAGGTGGTGGCGCATGCTCTTGAGTACCAGGTGTGATATTTCAGAGGCTGCACCAGTTTATCACTTCCGGGGGCTGTAATCTGAAAGCCCTTCCATGACAAGCCAATCAAAGCTAGCCCCGTATGATTCCTTCCTTCCCCTGTGTCGCCAGGCTCTTGTACGATTTCCGCGGGTCTGTGAGGCTTTTCTTGATCCAGCTAAAGACATGGACGTGATCCCTGTCGCATAATGCAGCTCCTTTCTTCTCTTGGCTGGAACCTAAGAAATGGCTCGTCGCTCTTCCAATGCACAACGTCGTCGTAGTAGCTGGTGGTACAAACGCTTGTTGGCAAGGGAGCGGGAAGAGCGCGAAGCGCGTTCCGTAAGGGATTGATACTGCATTGAAAAACGGAGCCTCGGGCTCCGTTTTCTATTTCTCACCGTCAATATCACGATAACGGGGGCCATCAGGCCCCCGTTTTGTTTTTGCAGATGTTGCCTGCTGGCGGCTTAGCGCTGCAGGGCGGCCAGTGCCAGTTCGACCCGCTTGGCATACTCGGGGTCGGCCTGCTCGAAGTGCTTGAGCTGGGCCTGGACGATGGCGTCATCCTCCACGTTGATCAGGGAGCGCGCCAGGTTGGCGGCGAGGCGCGAACGCTGCCCCTCGTCCATGATGCGGAACAGGTTGCCCGGCTGGCTGTAGTAGTCGCTGTCGTAGTCACGGAAGTCGTAGTGCAGGGCGGCCCCTTCCAGACTCAGCGCCGGTTCGTGCTGCTCGCTCGGCTGCTGGGTACCGAAGCGGTTCGGCTGGTAGTTGGGGCTGGCGCCGCCATTGCTGTCTGCCCGCATGGCGCCATCACGATGGGCGCCGTGGTGGAACGGGCAGCGCGGGGCATTGACTGGCAGCAGACCGTGGTTGACGCCGAGGCGATAGCGCTGGGTGTCACCGTAGGAGAAGAGCCGCCCTTGCAACATGCGATCCGGCGAGAAGCCGATTCCGGGCACCACGTTGGCCGGGGTAAAGGCGGCCTGCTCCACATGGGCGAAGTAGTTGTCCGGGTTCTGGTTGAGCTCTAGCACGCCCACCGGGATCAGCGGGTAGTCGCTGTGCGGCCACACCTTGGTCAGGTCGAACGGGTGGATGTTGTAAGTCTGGGCGTCGGCCTCCGGCATCACCTGCACATAGACCTTCCAGCGCGGGAAGTCGCCCCGCTCGATGGCGTTGAACAGGTCCGCCTGACTGGTCTCCCGATCCTGCCCGACGGCGGTGGCGGCCTCTTCATCGGTGTAGAAGCTGTGGCCCTGCTCGGTCTTGAAGTGGAACTTGACCCAGAAGCGCTCGTTGGCGTCGTTGATAAAGCTGAAGGTGTGGCTGCCGTAGCCGTTCATCTCCCGCAGGCTCTTGGGAATACCGCGATCGCTGAACAGTATGGTGACCTGATGCAGGGATTCCGGATGGCGTGACCAGAAGTCCCAGGCGGCGGTGGCGCTGCGCAGGTTGGTGCGCGGATCCCGCTTCTGGGTGTGAATGAAGTCAGGGAATTTCAGCGGATCGCGGATGAAAAAGACCGGGGTGTTGTTGCCCACCAGATCCCAGTTGCCCTGCTCGGTATAGAACTTGAGAGCGAAGCCGCGCACGTCGCGTTCGGCATCGGCGGCGCCCTTCTCACCGGCTACGGTGGAGAAGCGCAGGAATACAGGCGTCTGCTTGCCGATGGCGCTGAACAGATCGGCCTTGCTGAACTGGCTGATGTCGTGGGTCACGGTAAAGGTGCCGTAGGCGCCCGAGCCCTTAGCGTGAACCACCCGCTCGGGAATGCGCTCGCGGTCGAAGTGGGCGAGTTTCTCCATCAACCAGATATCTTGCATCAATACGGGGCCGCGCGGGCCGGCGGTGAGGCTGTTGTTGTTGTCGACGACGGGGGCGCCGTTGGCGCTGTGCAGGGTCTTGTCAGTCATGGCTTCTCTCCTTGTTGATATAGGGTCAGCCTACGGATCTGCGCCGTGCTCGGCCAATGGGCCTTTCCTCGCTCTTTGATAGGCAAGACAAATGGGTGTTGCTGGGGGATGTGTAACCGCGCCGGATATTGCATGATGGTGGCTTCGAGAAGGAGCCTCATATGCAGATTACTATCCGTCATGCCGAACCCGCCGATGCCCCCGCCTTGCGGGATCTCTACGCCATGCCCAATGCCCAGGCGGGCACTCTGCACCTGCCCACACCTCCCCTTAGCCAGTGGCAAAAACGGTTGGAGAACGGTGATGTGGTCGCCTTGGTGGCGGAGGCCGATGGGAGGCTGGTGGGTCAGATCTCATTGCTTGTGGAGCCCAATCCCAGACGCAAGCATGTGGCCGGGATTGGCATGGGAGTGCGGGATGACTGGGCCGGCAAGGGGGTTGGCTCTGCCCTGATGGCCGCGGCGCTGGATCTGGCCGATAACTGGCTCAACCTGCACCGGATTGAACTGACGGTTTTCGTCGATAACGAAGCGGCGCTGGCGCTCTATCGCAAGTTCGGCTTTGTGGAGGAGGGGCGGGCTCGTGATTATGCCTTCCGCCAAGGGCGCTATGTAGATGTGTTCTATATGGCCAGAGTCGCGGGGGGCGCCAGTCGCTAACGGCATGGTCGATTATCAGGCTAGATTGCGCCCGGTGATCCGGGCGCTGGAGCAGAATCCCGAGCTCTGCCTCAGCGAGGCGGCCAGCCTAGCGGCGCTCTCCAGCTATCACTTTCATCGGGTCTTTACCGCCGTCACCGGCGAAACCCCGGCCGAGATGCAACGCCGCCTGCGGTTGGAGCGGGCGGCCCGCTCCCTCTGCTACAGCAGCGACCCGGTGACCGAGATTGCCTTCTCGGCCGGTTTTGCCAGTTCGCAAGCCTTTGCCAAGGCGTTTCGCAAGCAGTTTGCCATGACTCCGGGGGCGCTGCGCCGCCAACCATCACTCTTGCAACTGAGCAAGAATGGACACGCGGCCGCCCGCGAGGCTGGTTATGCTAAAAGTCGTTCTCATGAAAGGAGGCAAGCGATGAAAACCGAACAGATGGCTCCGCGGACCCTGGCCTATATCCGGGTCACCGGCCCTTATGGCACCGGCTATGAGCCGGTATGCGACCAGCTCTACCAGTGGTCGGCGGAACAGGGGTTGGCAGAGGCGGAGTGGATATTTATCTATCACGACAACCCCGAGATCACCGCCCCCCAGCAGTGCCGCACCGATATCTGCGTCACCGTGCCAGCGGGTACCAAAGGTAGCGGCAATGTGGAGATCCAGCAGTTGGCGGGCGGCCGTTATGGCAAGTCACGTTTTACCGTGACCGATCCGGCCCAGTACCCCGCACTCTGGCAGCAACATATTGGCGAGGTGGTAGCGGCCGGCTTTGAATTTGATGATCGACCCTGCTTCGAGCTCTATCACAGCTTCGACCCGGTGACCAAGGTTGCGGATGTGAGCTTCTGCTCCAGCCTGAAGGGCTAGCCAAAACCCTGCGGGATCCTGCAGAAACGAGAGAGCCGGACAGTGTCCGGCTCTTGTGCATCTGGCGGTTGGGCGGCGGTTAGCGCTGGAACCCCTTCTGGGCGAATTTGGGGCGGGCATTCATGATCTGCTCCACCTGTTCGTCGCTCATCTTGCCACGCGACAGCCCCAGCACCTTGTAGGTGAGCAGCGGTCGGGCGGGCAGGGCGATCATCAGGGCGCGGATCTGGTTCTCGTCATCCTTCTCCCGGGTCGGCTTGCCGTAGGCGTAGGTGAGGACGCCGGCATCCATCAGGTTTTTGACGGCGGGTTCGGTGATCGGCAAGTTTATGACGCTTTTACGCTGCAGCACGAACTCGCGCAGCACCGCTTTCTCGTTGAAGTCGAGGAAGCCGATCATCTGGGCCAGCTGGTCCTGCTGACGGCGCGCCTGCCACTCTTCGCATGCCCACTCCCAGGCGATCAGGAAGCCCTGACTGCAGAAGTAGGAGATGGCGATCAGCATGCCGACCCCCAGCCAGGCCGCGTGGGTCGTGGCCCACTGGCTGACGGCCCCCTTCATCAGCCCGGCTGGAAACAGCAGAATGATGCTGCAACAGAGCAACAACCAGACCATCATCCAGTTGAGGCGGTTCAGTTGATAGAAATGTTGGATCCACCGTTTCATTGTTCATCCTTCCCAAACTGTTGTGGATAGTGAACTACCTACAGCAATCGGTGTGCCAACAACGCAGTGGCGGTGGGGAGGGGAGGCTGGCGAGGTTACATTCCCTTACAACTTATTGAATTAGTTGTCATTAATTTGCCTTGTGAGGCGGCGGTCGAGTTGGTAAAACGTCCCCTCAGTCATTGGGGAGTAGCAACCCGCCCGCATTCCGGGCCGGGCCCATGTCAACACTCTTGGATCCTCGTATCCATGGCATGGGCGGCGATAGGCAGTATCGCTCTGCAAGACCTTTGGCCTCGATATGCACGCCAGCCGGGCGAGCCATATCGGGTCCATCGGTTATTCTGCTCGCCTGGTGGTATCTATTATGTTGATTACCCTGCTGTTATTTTTCGTCTCTGCGGCCACCATCTACCTTGCCTGCGAATACTTCGTCAACGGAATCGAATGGACCGGCCACCACTTCAAACTCTCCCAAAGTGCCACCGGCTCCCTGCTGGCGGCACTGGGTACGGCACTGCCCGAGTGCATCGTCACCCTCACCGCCCTGCTGATGGGCAACACGACCGCCCAGCAGGAGATCGGCATCGGCGCCGCCCTTGGCGGGCCGCTGGTGCTGGCGACCATCGGCTATGCGGCGGTCGGCCTCACCCTGCTGCTTTGCATGGGGCGTACCGAACGGGCCATCGACGGCGAGGTGCGGCGCGAGATTGGCCGGGATCAGCGCTGGTTTATCGGCATCTTTCTGGTGGCAACCGCGCTGGGTCTGGTCGCCTTTACCGGCAAGAGCTGGCTGGCTCCGTTGTTCGTGCTAGTCTACCTCGTCTATGTAAGGCGAGAGTTGAAACAGGCTGACAGCCACGAAGTCGAATTGCCGGAGCCCCTCAAGCTGGCTCCCGACGCGGAGCTCCCGCCCCTTGGCAAGGTGTTGCTGCAGACGCTGGCTGCGTTGGTGGTGGTAGCGCTGGCGGCCCAGCTGTTTGTCCATCAGCTGGAGAGCATGGGCGAGCTGTTTGGCCTCTCGCCGGTGCTGGCGGCCCTGCTGTTGAGTCCGGTGGCGACCGAGATGCCGGAGCTGATGAACGTGCTGATCTGGGTGCGACAGGGCAAGAACCGGCTGGCGCTGGCCAATATCTCCGGGGCCATGATGATCCAGGGCACTATCCCCAAGGCGTTCTGTCTGCTCTTTACCCCCTGGTTGCTGGATGGCGCCATGATGGCCTCCTCGCTGGTGACGCTGCTGGCGGTCGGGTTGCTCTGGTGGGGGTTCAGAAAGGGGGCGATGACCGCCGGGCGGTTGGCGCTGGTTGGGCTGCTCTATCTCGGCTTCTGCGGCTGGCTGCTGGTGAGCTGAAGCGGGAAGGAAAATCAGGGAATTAAAAAACCAAATAAATACGTAACCACGATGGCCTTTGATTTTCACGGCAATATAAACCCCCTTCATTATGAAGGGGGTTGGTTGGCAAAGAGCTCAATTATAGGGATGGATTCATGATTTGACGGGTGCGTTCAAAAACATCGAGCCCCTGTTGTTTTAACCAGAACGGGATATCGATCAGTACCCAGTTTTCGCTGAGTTTGTCACCGTCCCGGCAATAAACATCAACTACCTGCATATCTGCACGGATCTCGCCACCAGGCATACCAAGGAAGCCACCTGTTGGGGTATTTGACAAATTCGGCCAGCCAAAGAAGCAAGCAAAATTGCCTTCGGCAAAGCGGCAGACATGGCCATTGAACTTTTTGTCTTTGAGATTGTTACGGAACGGCAATTGATGCTGTTGCTGGTAGCGGGGAATGGTATAGGAAGCGCCGATACCACAAGGACCGTACCAAATCATGTCTTTTGACCAGCTCTTTTCCAGCACTTCTGGGGGGCATCCCATCGCGCCACTGTCATTGAGTGCAGAGAGATCGTTGACCATCTTGTTGACCAGTGCCAAGGTTGCAGCCCCTTCCTCTTCGGGGGCATCGGCAAACAGCAGGCCATCATGATTGCGCGGGCCCGGATAGGTAAAGTACTTGCCGGTCGAGGGGGGAAGCGGGTAGCAACCCGCTTGCTCCATCACTCCCAGTAGGTCCAGGAACAATCCTGTTTTAGTGATTTTTCCATGCTCCACGCAGGTGAATTCGGCATAGCGGATATTTATCATTTTGCCAGTGGCACGAATCCCAAGCCAATCTGCATCGAATAGCCCCATAAAGTGCCCCATGCTCATGACCCATTGCTCACCACTGATTTCGTTGGTACCGCCAATAAAAATGTCTTGACGGCGTTGCATGCGGGTCATGGTACTCATGAGAGGGGCCCAAAAATTACTGGCAACGGCTTCCGCCCCTTGTTGCTCTCTGACCGGGTATACACCTCGCCA
>NZ_JBODRQ010000110.1:0-10889 GCF_050633025.1 Aeromonas sp. | reverse complement strand
TAACTCCCTCTTCAGCTCCATGACCGAGCGTTGCACTTATTATCTGAATTCGCGGACTGTGTTTTTAAATGCCTTTGTTCATGTAATTGAGTTAATTCATTTTTTGCTGTGTCACTATGCCTCTCAATATGTGAGGTGAGGCTATCGCCTTTAACTAGGTGGCCAGAGTCACCATGTCACTACAGTTAACAAAATATTCACACTGTCGTCTTACAACATTCGCTAATTGATGGAAACGTTCACCTATTACCTGAATTCTCGCTGTATCTATCTGAAACAGCATCGATTATATACTCGCATGTCAGGAATGATTTGAGGATCAATGCGAGAGTTCAGTAAGCTTCGGAACAGTTTTTATAGCGATAGCCAACACCTGCCAGTGGCTGATGTGCTGTTTTAGGCCTTTTCATGTCATGCAAATAAAGTGCAACTATCGGCATCGGCTTATCACTTTCTGGGTGACAACGGTTTTGGCTACTGCTGCTGTTACCTTGATACAAGAGGGCGCTGCGCTGTGGCGGACGGGAATACGGGTGGCCTGTTGGCAGGGGACTATGCTGTTCATCTTTCTTTAAGCTGCCACTGGGCAGGATGGCTTTTTGCCCTGTTGATAACAGTTGCATTGAAAACGGCCACTTTTAACAAGAAAAGCAGCATAACTAAGTTGAAATTTTGTCCGACTCGGGAAAGAATGCGCGCTCGGTTATTGGTGTTGTGGGGTCGGTAGCCCCGCCACTGGCAGACCGATGATGAGATGGCCTCCGGCCCATTTGGTACAGGAAATCATACAGGAATTTTATGAATCCCTTTCGCACTGCCGCTTCGGCCCTTTTATGCACTCTTGCTCTGGTCAGCCTGCAGGCTGCCGCCATCGAGTACAGTCTGCCTGCGGCCAACAGCCGCCTGATCGGTGAAAACCAGGAATACGTGGTACCTGCGGACAGCCGTGCGCTGGAACAGATCTCTGCAGAATTCCAGCTCGGTCTGACCAACATCATGGAGGCCAACCCGGGCGTTGATCCCTATCTGCCGAAGGCGGGTAGCACCCTGATCATCCCCCATCAACTGATCCTGCCCAACGCGCCCCGCGAAGGGATCGTCATCAACGTGGCCGAGATGCGTCTCTACTACTACCCGAAAGGGAAGAACGTGGTACAGGTATTGCCCATCGGCATCGGCCAGCTGGGTGCCGATACGCCCGAAAGTTGGGTCACCAAGGTAGAGCGTAAGCGCGCCAATCCGACCTGGACCCCGACCGAGAACATCCGTCGTCGTTATGCCGCTCAGGGCAAGACTCTGCCGGCAGTATGGCCTGCAGGCCCGGATAACCCCATGGGTCTGCACGCCCTCTACATCGGCAACCTCTATGCCATCCACGGAACCAACGCCACCTTTGGCATCGGTCTGCGGGTGAGCAGCGGCTGCGTACGTCTGCGTGCCGACGACATCAAGTATCTGTTCGACAACGTGCCGGTCGGTACCCGCGTCCAGTTTGTCAACCAGCCGGTCAAGACCACGGTCGAGCCGGATGGCGGTCGCTACATGGAAGTGCACGAGCCGCTGTCACGTACTGAGGAGGAGTTCAACTCCACCGCTTCCGTGCCGCTCCCGATGACACCGGCCATTACCCGCTTTATTGCTCATGCCGAGTCTGACTCCAACGTGGTCAAGCAGGTGCTGGAACAGCGTACCGGTATGCCGACCCGCCTCAATCCCTGATTGAGCAAATTGGCCGTGCCGCGCACTGGCTGAAGGAATACAACGGCGACCATCTGGTCGCCGTTTTTCATGGGGGAAAAATCAATGCCTGGTGGCACTTTGCCACGTGTGCCATTGAAACTATGCTTGAGATCCATTGTCTTTCATTACATAAATGAAATGTGGTTGATAGATCTCAGTAGCCGAGCTGAAGCGGCGTCATCCATATTTACCTGCCGGGAGCCCTTTTTTGATACGTGGCGTGTGGTGTAGAGCGCTTATGCAAGCCGGAATAAAATGACGTTTGTTGAGATAAAAAAATACCCGATGTTGCACATCGGGTATTTGAGTCGTGGCCCATCTCATACTTCAGGCAAAGCGGCAGCTTGACGGCGCCATAGCAAAAGCAGGAGCGGATATTGTGCCTGCGAAATCTTACAGACCCAGCTTCTTGTGCAGATAGTGGATATTGGTGCCACCGTGCTGGAAGTTTTCGTCTTTCATGATCTCTTTTTGCAGCGGTACGTTGGTCTTGATCCCTTCCACCACCAGCTCGTCCAGCGCATGACGCATGCGGGCGATGGCAATGTCACGATTCTCGCCGTAGCAGATCAGCTTGCCGATCATCGAATCATAGTGGGGCGGTACCTTGTAACCGGCATAGATGTGGGAGTCCCAACGCACGCCCAGACCACCCGGCGCGTGGAAGCGCTGCACCAGACCCGGAGAGGGCATGAAGGTGGCCGGATCTTCGGCGTTGATCCGGCACTCGATGGCATGACCACGGATACGGATATCCTGCTGGGTGATCGACAGGGGCTGACCGGCGGCGATGCGCAGCTGCTCCTTGATGAGATCGATACCAGTCACCATCTCGGTCACCGGATGCTCAACCTGGATACGGGTGTTCATCTCGATGAAATAGAACTCGCCGTTCTCGTACAGGAACTCGAAAGTACCTGCACCGCGGTAGCCGATCTCGATACAGGCGCGCACACAGCGCTCGCCGATGAACTTGCGCATTTCGGCGGTGATGCCGGGTGCCGGTGCCTCTTCCACCACTTTCTGGTGGCGACGCTGCATGGAGCAGTCACGCTCGCCCAGATAGAGGGCGTTGCCCTGGCCGTCTGCCAACACCTGAATTTCGATGTGACGCGGGTTTTCCAGGTACTTCTCCATGTAGACCATGTCGTTCTTGAAGAACTGGCCTGCTTCGGATTTGGTCAGGGCGATGGCACCCGCCAGTTCCGCTTCATTGCGCACCACGCGCATACCGCGACCACCACCGCCACCGGCGGCCTTGATGATCACCGGATAGCCGATGCGCTTGGCAATGGCGGCGTTGTGCTTGGCGTCGTTGTCGACGGGGCCGTCAGAGCCCGGTACACACGGTACGCCCGCTTTCTTCATCGCTTCGATGGCGGAGACCTTGTCACCCATCAGGCGAATGGTCTCGGCGCGCGGGCCGATGAAGATGAAGCCGGATTTTTCGACCACTTCGGCGAAATCGGCGTTCTCGGAGAGGAAGCCGTAACCCGGGTGGATGGCCACGGCACCGGTTACCTCGGCGGCGGCGATGATGGCCGGGACGTTGAGGTAGGAGTCGGTACTGGCCGGTTTGCCGATACAGATGGATTCGTCGGCCAGCAGCACATGTTTGAGCTCCCGGTCGGCGGTGGAGTGAACGGCCACTGTCTTGATCCCGAGCTCTTTACAAGCGCGCAGGATCCGCAGGGCAATTTCACCGCGGTTGGCGATGACTACTTTGTCCAACATGGGTGGCAATTTCCCTTATTCGATGATGAACAGCGGCTCGTCAAATTCGACGGCCTGACCATTTTCAACCAGGATCGCTTTGATCACACCGGCCTTGTCAGACTCGATTTGGTTCATCATTTTCATGGCTTCGACGATGCACAGGGTGTCGCCGACATTGACGTGCTGACCCACTTCCGCGAACGGCTTGGCATCCGGGCTAGAGGAGCGGTAGAAGGAGCCAACCATCGGGGAGCGCATCAGGTGACCGCTCGGGGCGGCATCTGCGGCCGGTGCCGCGGCAACCGGGGCGGCAGCGGCAGGTGCGGCAACCGGAGCGGCTTGCTGCATCATCATCTGCGGCATGGCGGTGGTCACCTGACCGGAGAAGTTGCGGCTGATGCGAACGGACTCTTCACCTTCGGAGATCTCCAGTTCGGCGATGCCGGACTCTTCAACCAGTTCAATCAGCTTCTTGATTTTGCGGATATCCATTAGCATTCTCTTTCTTCTTTATCTGATCAGTGATTATCAAGCCGCGCGCAGATGGTGCACGGCCGCGGTTAAAGCGAATTGGTAGCCATCGGCCCCCAGACCACAAATGACCCCTTTGGCGACATCAGACAGATAGGAGTGATGACGGAACGGCTCCCTGGCATGGACGTTTGACAGGTGAACCTCGATAAAAGGGATGGCAACGCCCAGCAGCGCATCGCGAATGGCGACGCTGGTGTGGGTGAAGGCGGCTGGATTGATGATGATAAAATCCACCTGGCCCATGGCCTGATGGATGCGGCCGACCAACTCATGTTCGGCGTTGGATTGCAGATGTTCCAGAGTGACACCGAGTTCGCTGGCGTTAAGCTTCAGATCGGCGACGATCTCATCAAGCGTCTTGCTGCCGTAGATACCCGGTTCCCGTTTGCCCAGCAGATTCAGGTTTGGTCCGTTGAGCAGGAGAATGCGGTGATGTTGCGACATATTGAGTACATCCTCGATGATAATGCTGCTATCTATCAGCTATCTTGTGGACTACCAGAAATCTAGCCATTTTCTGCGAAAATCGGTGTGCCCTGGCACACAGATTTCGCAATTATATTGATTTCGTGAAAATTAGCAGCATTTTACTGGTCTAATCTCTACATCTGGCTATTTATTGCACGTTTCGGTCAGGGTTACTTCGCAGCAGCCACCTTGCTGTTTGCTGGCAACTTAGAAACGACAAAGCCGGCACAGGGCCGGCTTTGCAAGTGAGTTGGCAGAGGGATCAGGCCGCTTCCGACTTCTCGCGGATCAGCTTGTCCACTACCCCCGGGTCCGCCAGGGTGGAGATATCGCCCAGACTGTCGGTCTCGCCGGTGGCGATCTTGCGCAGAATTCGCCGCATGATCTTGCCGGAGCGGGTCTTCGGCAGCCCCTCTGCCCAGTGAATCACATCCGGCGTAGCGATGGCGCCGATCTCCTTGCGTACCCACTCCTTCACCTCTTTATGCAGCTCGCGGCTCGGCTCTTCGCCGGCAATCAGGGTGACGTAGGCATAGATACCCTGACCCTTGATCTCGTGAGGCACCCCCACTACCGCCGCTTCGGCGATCTTGGGATGGGCCACCAGCGCCGATTCAATTTCGGCGGTACCCATGCGGTGGCCGGAGACGTTCAGTACATCATCCACCCGACCGGTGATCCAGTAGTAGCCGTCCTCGTCGCGACGGGCACCGTCGCCGGTGAAGTAGCGGCCGGGGAAGGTGGAGAAGTAGGTCTGCTCAAAGCGCTCGTGATCGCCGAATACGGTGCGCATCTGACCCGGCCAGGAGTCGGTGATCACCAGATTGCCCTCGGTGGCCCCCTCCAGCGGCTCGCCCATGTTGTCCACCAGCGCCGGTTGCACCCCGAAGAAGGGACGAGTCGCCGAGCCCGGTTTCAGGTCGGTGACGCCGGGCAGCGGGCTAATCAGAATGCCGCCTGTCTCGGTCTGCCACCAGGTGTCGACGATGGGGCAGCGCTCATCGCCAATGGTGCGGTAGTACCACTCCCAGGCTTCCGGGTTGATGGGTTCACCCACCGAGCCCATGATGCGCAGGCTCTGGCGCGAGGTGCCGGTTACCGCCTCGTTGCCCTTGGCCATCAGCGCCCGGATGGCGGTGGGGGCGGTATAGAGGATGGTGACCTGGTGCTTGTCCACCACCTGACTCATGCGGTTGGTGGCCGGGTAGTTGGGCACCCCTTCGAACATGATGGTGGTGGCACCGTTGGCAAGCGGCCCGTAGACCAGATAGGAGTGACCAGTGACCCAGCCCACATCGGCGGTACACCAGTAGATGTCCTCTTCGTGGTAGTCGAACACATATTTGAAGGTGAGGGTGGCATAGACCAGATAGCCGCCGGTGGTGTGCAGCACCCCCTTGGGTTTGCCGGTGGAGCCGGAGGTATAGAGAATAAAGAGCGGATCTTCGGCGTTCATCGCCTCGGGCGGGCAGTCACTGCTGACGGTGGCGGTCGCTTCATGCCACCAGATGTCGCGGTGGTTGTGCCAGGCGACATTGCCGCCGGTGCGCTTGAGCACGATCACTTTGTTGACCTGGGTATCCGGGTTGGTGAGCGCTTCATCCACATTTTTCTTGAGTGGCACCGGACGGCCGCCACGCAGCCCTTCGTCGGCGGTGATGACGATGCGCGAGCCCGAGTCGATGATGCGGCCGGCCAGCGCTTCCGGCGAGAAGCCGCCGAAGACGATGCTGTGTACCGCGCCGATGCGGGTACAGGCCAGCATGGCGATGGCGGCTTCCGGCACCATGGGCATATAGAGGCAGACCACGTCGCCGCGGTGAACCCCATGGGCTTTCAAGACGTTGGCAAACTTGCACACTTCGCTGTGCAATTCGCGGTAGGTGAGTTTGCGATCTTCGGCAGGGTTGTCCCCTTCCCAGATGATTGCGACCTTGTCACCCCGTTCGGCGAGATGGCGATCGAGACAGTTGGCCGAGACGTTGAGCTGGCCATCTTCAAACCATTTGATGGAAACATGGCCCGGATCGTAGGAGGTGTTTTTGACCTTGCTATAGGGTTTCATCCAGTCGAGAATTTTTCCCTGCTCTCCCCAGAAGGTGTCCGGATCCTCGACGGAAGCCTGATACATGGCGGCGTAGTCGCCCTTGTCCAGCAGTGCATTGCTGCTGATGTGGGGTTTGACCGGGTAGACCTTGCTCTCGCTCATCTCTCACTCCTTTGAATAGATCTTTTAATGGTTTCTTAACAACTTATACCTTTGGTGGCGGGGGGCAATTAGACTTTTGGATAGACGGCTCAGTTGGTTACAGGCAAAGAGTGACAATTAATCAGATCGTGGGTAAAAAGGGGGGATTAATTGGAGGTTATTATGTTATCCCTGTTGCTCTGTGCATCCCTCTGGCAGTTTGATGCGCCAGTGCCAGCTGGCGAACCTCTGAAAGAGTTTGAAATGTCTCATCAGGAGGCCACACCCACGCTGCGTGAGCAGGTGGCTGATCAGCTTGGTCATGCATGGCAGGCTAATGAGCCCGGCCCCATATTCACCTTCAGCGAGCCAGCTCCCCGCTATGCTGGCGAGTCGCCGTTGACGCGAATGCTCAATGGTCGTGAGGATGGTTGGGAGTCCCATTTGCAGATTGGGCAGTAATTCGGTTGGCTGCCAGTAGGTGGCTGTCGATCGACTGATGATAACCTTCAGTAGGCATTGTGCTGATGCAGGTGCGCCTTCATATGTTTGACATGCAGTGGCTTGCTGAACAGATAGCCCTGTCCTTCGCTGCTGTTGAGTAACTGCAAAAAGGTGCGTTGTGCCTTGGTTTCAATCCCCTCTGCGGTGACCGCCATATCCAGACTGTCGGCCAGATTGATGATGGTGCGGCAGAGCTCCCGACAGTTTTTATCTTCCGGTAATGCCTGCACAAATGCCGGTCGATCTTGATGCGGTCGATCGGCTGGGTCTTGAGCAGACTCAGTGACGAGAAACCGGTACCAAAGTCATCGATGGCAATCTGCATCCGCTCGCGGGCTCGAGCCGCCATGCAAGGGGTATAGAACTGGAAGCCGTTGCGCCCCTGACCAAGGTTTCCTCGCTGTCTGCATAAGCCGGATAGATGGCGATACCATAACCGTTCACCTGCCGGGGCTTGGAAGAGTTGTCGCTGTGCTGGTTGAGACAGTCTTCCAACTCGGTAATCCGGTCCTGCAGCTTGTATATGAGCTCGTGCGCAGAGAGTTAACAGCTGGTGTCGGGTGCTGGTCATGCCAGCGCTGGTGCAACACGAGCGGGATTATGCAAGAGGCAGATGGGGAGCACGAGACGATCATCCCATTTTTCATGTCAACCCACTCTTGGTGAACGGTTACGTGAAAGGGGCGAGTGGTTATCCCTTCTGGCGACCAAACGCCTGAATACCGCGTACAAATACCAGCCCGCCGATCAGATGGAAGGGGAGGGCAAGCAGATAGAGCAGCAGAAAGTGCGACTCGCTACCACTGCTGTTGATGAAGTCGATCCAGGCGGCCAGCAGGGCCAGCATGCCGGCTATCTGGAAGCGGCGGCGCAACACCACCTCGACGCCGAGATTGGCAAGGTAGAGGGTGAGCAGGATGCCGGCAAAGCCGGTGAGCTGGGCGGTGCCGTAGAGCTCGCGATCGGAGTTGAACAGCAGCGCGATCAGGGGAGTAATGCCCTGATCCAGCGGGATCAGGGCCAGCAGCCAGCATGCAATCAGAAGCAGGGCTGTCTTCATCGCGGCCTCAGTCGGCGGACGGTGCCGGTTTGACCAGAGAGAGGTAGTTGGCATCCATCTTGAGGAAGACCCCCAGCAGACGGGCACAGGCGCCGTAGAAGCCAAACCGGTCGGCGGCGCGACAGGCGCTTTCGAACTTGTCAAACCAGCCCAGCAGATGACCGTGCAGCAGCGCTTCCTGCTCGTCGAGCCAGCGTTCCCGCTCGGCCGCGCTCTTGGCTTCCGCCGCACGGATGATGAGATTGCCCATCAGATCCAGCTCGATGGCCAGATGGTCGGCAGGCTCTTTGTATTTGTCGCTGACATTGATACCAAGGCGATCAAGGCGGGCCTGCATCTCGGTCATCGGGGCCTGCATCAGCAGCTTGGCATCGCCGCGGTAGAGCGATTCGTAGGGCAGGGCGCCCTGCTTGGGATCCACAAGAAACATCCCGGCGAAGTCGGCGGCCAGTTCCAGTTGGCGATCCGGGCGCACCAGCAGGCAGGCGATGGCGTCGTTGAGTTCGGCCACGGCTTCGCGCATCGGATCCAGGGTCGAGAGGCTTTTCAGGAAGCTTCGCACATCATAGGTGTCATATTCGGCGATCTGCTCATCACTGAGTTCGGCGGCGAACAGGGTGGAGAACCACCAGTAGAGTTCGGCCCGGCGTTCGCTGGTAGCCATAAATTCCTGCATTTTTCCTCCGTGGATGGCAATCGGGAGCCTTGATGGCTCCCGATTCTAACGACTTTAAAAATAAAGGAAACTTCATGAGGCGGTTTCAGCTAATCCTGCCAGCAGAGCACGGATGGCACAGGCTTGCGGGTCTCGAATTGCGGGCAATCATCGCCAATCTGATGACAGGGGGCCTTGGTTCCGATCACGATATGAGCAGCTCGGCGTAGTTCTCCGGCCGCAAATTAATTTTGACGCAGTTCTGCTTATCGCTAAATAGGCTGGGACCGCACCAGCTGCTGAAAGCGAGAGGGATCTCTGAAAATTTCTGGTAATGGGCCAGCACAGCCTCAGCCTTGTCAGATGCTGATCTGATTGAGCGCATCTGGTCAGATGCAGCCCTTCGGCTGGGAGCAAGCAGTACCATTGTGATGAAATTTGTTGTGAATAAATATGTTATTGAACGCTGTGCTTTCCTTCGGTTTTTTCCCATTAAAGAGCTGGGTTGAATGAGGCTTTTTGAGTCACGATTTCCGACTCGTGTGGACGGGAAAATCTGATTTTTTACAACATTTATTAAACATTTTTTTAGGTGGTTGGACTGTCTCTTTGATCCAGCTCACGTTACAATGCCAGTGCCCACTTCACCCAATGCGCAAACGATTTTCAGGAGAGAAACGGATGTTGAAACGTGACATGACCATCGCCAATTACGATCCGCAATTGTGGCAGGCCATCACAGACGAAACCCGTCGTCAGGAAGAGCATATCGAGCTGATTGCGTCTGAGAACTACACCAGCCCCCGTGTCATGGAGGCTCAGGGCTCCCAGCTGACCAACAAGTACGCCGAAGGTTACCCCTCCAAGCGTTACTACGGTGGTTGCGAGTATGTGGATGTGGTCGAAACCCTGGCTATCGAGCGCGCCAAAGAGCTGTTCGGTGCCACTTACGCCAACGTGCAGCCGCACTCCGGCTCCCAGGCCAACAGTGCCGTCTACATGGCTCTGCTGCAGCCGGGCGACACCGTGCTGGGCATGAACCTGGCCCACGGCGGTCACCTGACCCACGGCTCTCCGGTCAACTTCTCCGGCAAGCTTTACAACATCGTGCCTTACGGTATCGATGAGTCCGGCAAGATCGACTACGACGACATGGAACGTCAGGCTGTCGAGCACAAGCCGAAGATGATGATCGGTGGCTTCTCCGCCTACTCCGGCATCGTTGACTGGGCCCGCATGCGCGAAATCGCCGACAAGGTCGGGGCTTACCTGTTCGTCGACATGGCTCACGTGGCTGGTCTGATTGCCGCTGGCGTCTACCCGAACCCGGTTCCCCACGCTCACGTGGTCACCTCCACCACCCACAAGACCCTGGCCGGTCCGCGCGGTGGTCTGATCCTCTCTGCCGCTGACGACGAGGAGCTCTACAAGAAGCTCAACTCTGCCGTCTTCCCGGGTGGTCAGGGTGGCCCGCTGATGCACGTCATCGCCGGTAAAGCCGTTGCCTTCAAAGAGGCGCTGGAGCCGGAGTTCAAGACCTATCAGGCTCAGGTCGTCAAAAACGCCAAGGCGATGGCCGCCACCTTTATCGAGCGCGGTTACAAGATCGTCTCCGGCGGTACCGACAACCACCTGATGCTGGTTGATCTGATCGGCCGCGAGCTGACCGGTAAGGATGCTGACGCTGCGTTGGGCAAAGCCAACATCACCGTCAACAAGAACTCCGTGCCGAACGATCCGCGCTCCCCGTTCGTCACCTCCGGTGTGCGGATCGGTACCCCGGCCATCACCCGCCGCGGTTTCAAGGAAGCCGAGTCCATCGAGCTGACCCACTGGATCTGCGACGTACTGGACAACCACGACAACGATGCCGTGCTGGCCACCGTACGCGAGAAGGTGCTGGATATCTGCCGCCGCTTCCCGGTTTATGGCTGATAAGTCAGACCATCCGGTTTGAGACCAATGCCACCCTCGGGTGGCATTGTTTTTTCTGGCTTTTACCGCGTTTGGATGGCCGTGCTACA
>NZ_JBODRQ010000109.1:0-10962 GCF_050633025.1 Aeromonas sp. | reverse complement strand
CGCAGATGGTGGCAGCTCAAGGTATCGCTCACCTGCCCCTGATGCAGGGCCACGATGCGATCGGCAAAGCGGGCCGCCAGCGCCAGATCGTGGGTCACCCAGAGGATACCGCTGCCCTGATTGGCCAATTCACGCAACTGGCCGAGCAGCAGACAGGCCAGCCCCTCGTCGAGCCAGGCGGTGATCTCGTCTGCCAGAATGTAGCGGGCGCCGCCGAGCGCCGCTGTGCAGGCCAGAATGCGCTTGGCCATGCCGCCGGAGAGCTGGCGCGGGAATCTGTCCAGGGTGGCAGCGGGCAGCTGGTAGCGCAGCAGCTGCTCGCCGAGCCGCTCGCGAGAACCGCTCTGGCCGCAGAGGCGTGCCGCACGCCCCAGCTGACGCTCCACCGTCAGCAATGGATTGAGGGCGCTTACCCCCTGTGGCACATAGCAGAGGGTGTGACCGCGCAGACGGGCCCTACTGGCATCGCACAGAGGCGTGCCATCAAGAGAGATGGTGCCGCGCATCCTCAGATTGTCCGGCAGCAGGGTCAGGGCGCTTTGCAGCAACAGGCTCTTGCCCTCGCCGCTCCCCCCCACCAACGCCACTATCTCACCCGGCGCCAGTTGCAGGCTGATATCGGTCAGCAATGGCTGCCAGCTGCGCCGCCCCAGCCAGGAGTAGTGGGCCGCCTCTATGGTCACCTGATCAAAACTCAGCATGGTTCACTCCTGTGCCACAGCAACTGTTGCAAGGCGCGGGTAGCCAGATCAAACAGCAACACCAGCAGCAGCAACATCAGCCCCGGGAAGAGGGCAAGCCACCAGCCGCCACCGGCAAGATAACGCAACGCATCGGCCAGCAGCAGACCCAGCGAGGCCTCGTGGGCCGCCAGCCCAAAACCGAGAAAGCTCAAGGCCGCGCTGTGCAGTACCGCATGGGGAAACATCAGCAAAGTCCCGATAAACCACTGGGGCAGCAGCCCCGGCAGCAGGTGGGTACGCCAGCGACGCAGCGCCCCCATCCCCTGACAGCGGGCCAGCACCACGTAGTCGCTGCAGGCGATCCGCCGCGCCTCGGCGCAGAGAATGAGCGCCAGCTTGGGCCAGTGGGTCAATGCCACCGCCAGGATCACCCCGCGCATGCCGCCCCCCACGGTAAAGCAGATCAGTATCAAAAGCAGCATATGGGGCAGCGCCAGCATGGCGTCGATCACCATTCGTACCGCCGCATCACATCTGGGGTGAATGAGCGACACGCTTGCCGCCACCATGGCCAGCAACCCGCTACAGAGCGCCGTGCTGATCCCCAGCTCCAGACTGGTGAGGGTGCCCTGAAAAGCCCGCAACCAGAGATCCCGCCCCATCTGATCGGTGCCGAACCAGTGGGCCAGCGAGGGAGGTTGTTGACGCGCCAGCAGATCCATCGGCACATCCTGATGAGAGAGGCTCCAGCCGTAAGTGGCCAGCAGCGCCAACCCGATCAGAGCCACCCCAAGGCGCACTATAGAGGGAAGCGGATTAAACAGCATGCTCGCCCTCCCAACCCCGATTGATGCGGGCCAGCAGCAAACTGGCCACCGTGTTGCCAATAAAGACCAGCAGGGTGCAGAAGAGCACGATTCCCATCAGCAGGGGGATATCGCCCCTGAGCCCCGCATCCACGGTGGCCTGGCCGAGCCCCGAGTAGGAGAAGACCTTCTCGGCCAAGAGCGATCCGCCAATCAGTTCACCGAGCGAGGCAAACTGCAGGCAGAGCGCCGGGGTCAGGGCGTGGCGCAGCACATGAAAACGCAGCATGGGCCAGCCGCCATCCCCCTGAGCGCGGGCGTAGCGGATAAAGTCGCTCTCCAGCACCTCGGCCACCCGCCCCCGGGTATGCAAGGCAATATTGCCCAGCCCGAGCAGGGCGAGCGTGGTTACCGGCAGCAGCAGATGGCGCGCTCGCATGGCCCAATCCGCCTCATCGGCAGAGAGGCCCGGCGTCCAGGCGCAGCAGACTGGCAGTAGCGGCCAGTGCACCGCAAACAGGGCGAGCAGCAACAGGCCGACCCAGAAGGTGGGCAAGGAGGCAAGCAGGTAGGCAAAACGGCAAATCAGGCGATCGGGCCAGCGATTGAGATAGCGACCGGCGCAGAGGCCCAGCACAATGCCGAAAAAACCGGAGAGCAGCCAGGCACCCGCCAGCAGCAGGAAGGAGGCAGCAAAGCGCTGGCCTATTACTTCACCCACAGGCGCGTTGTAGAGCATGGAGTAGCCGAGATCCCCCCGCAGCACCTGGGTAAACCAGTGCCAGTAACGCAGCCACAGCGGCTGATCCAGCCCCCAGCGGGCGGCGATGCGGGCGTACTGCTCTGGCGGCACGTGCAGCAGATCGTTGCCAATATAGGCCTTGATGGGGTCGATGGGGGAGTAGCTCAGCAGCACAAAGGTGGCGACGGATACCAGACAGAGCAGCCCTGCCAGACGCAGCAGGGCTTTCAGACTTGTGCTAATCAACGTGGACGAACTTAGCGGCACGTCCACCGCCAATCCTGCAGGTTGTTGAGCAGGGACCAGCTACCGTGAATTTCCGGCGCCCCCTTGCCAAGATCGATGCAGCGGTTGGCCAGATAGGTGTGCTGCACATTGAGCAGCCAGGCCCAGGCGGCATCCCCCTGCGCTCCGGCGCCGGTCTTGCCATCCCACTCCACCTGCTGCCAGAACGGCACGGCCGCCTGCCAGTTCGGGGCATCCAGCGCCTGCTTGAGGTGGCCATCCACCACAGGGTTGCTGTAGTAGCCCGGGTTGTAGAACTCCACGCCACCGGAGCCGCTCTGGTAGTGGTGATAGAGCTCCATGGGATCCAGACTCCCCCACCCCATCAGCACCGGATTGGCGTGCATTTCCCGCTCCACCTGCTCCCAACTGCCGGACTTGAGGCTCACTTCGAGGCCGATGGGTTTGAGCATGGCCCGCACCGCTTCCGCCAGATCCCGGCGGGTGCTGTCGCCACTGGTGTACCAGAGGGTAAAGGCGGCGCGCAGAGAGCCCTTGTGGCGAATGCCATCGCTGCCCATCTTCCAGCCCGCCTCGTCGAGCAGGGCATTGGCGTGGGCGACATCCCCATCCTTGAAGGCGGTGGCTTTGTTCAGCCAGGGCAAGCCTTCTACCGCGCTGTAGGCGGGGATGGCATGTCCTTCCAGCAGTTGATCGGCCAGCAGCTTGCGGTCGATGGCATAGTTGATGGCGCGGCGCACCGCCACATCCGAGGTCACGTCGTTGCCGATGGGATAACCCTTGGCATCCTTGCCGCCAGCAGGCGGAATGGGGAAGACAATGCCGCGGTTCTCCACGCTCGGCCGCACCCATAGCTTGAGGGAAGCAGGCACGGTGGGCGCCAGTGACGGGGCAATGCGCACCACATCGAGCTGGCTGCTTTGGGCTGCGGCATAGGCGCTCTCTTCATCGATAAAGACAAACACCAATCGCTTGAAGTCATTGTTGCCGCCAGCGTAATAGGGGTTCGCCTCCACCACCAGTTGCTGGCCGGGCAGGAAGCTCACCAGCCGGTAGGGGCCGGCACCGACCGGCTTTTGGGCATAGGCTTTTGCGTCGTAATCCTTTTTCGACACGATTCCGAGCGATCCCAGCACGTTGACGAAGGTACTCTGGGGTGCGCTAAGAGTGATGGCCACCTCGGTAGGCGAGAGCACCTTGGCCGAGACAAAGTTGCCCATGTCGATCTTGCCGCCACCCTTGGCTGCGCTGTTGTAGGTAAAGGCCACATCCTCGGCGGTGAGCGGCGCACCGTTGGAGAATTTCAGGTCAGGCTTGAGGGTAATGAGCCACCCCTTGCCATCCTTGCTCGGGGTCACCGATTGGGTGAGCACATTCTGCCAACTGAGATCGGCACTATCGCCAGCAATCTGTTTGAGCAGCGGACTGTGCAGCAGCAGGTAGCTGCCGTGGCTCCAGCCAAGCAGAGGGTCAAACCCTTCGGTGGGTTCAGCTCCGATGGCGAGCTTGAGCTCGGCAGGCACAGGTTGGGCAGCGGCCAGCGCCGCGTGAGAGGCAGTGCCCAGCAGCAGAGTCAACAGGGCGGCAGCACTGGTGCCACAGTAATGGCGAAAAGAATTGCGTGGAACAGTCATGGGGATCCTTTTGATCTTTTACCACTCACTCTTGGCCCTCCGCTCGCCAATGAAGAGAAAATGCGGAGTGTGAATATGCAAGTGAGGGGCCAACGTGGCCCCCTATTCTAAACTTGATTTCGCATGAAACCTAGCGGCTATGCCGGTTGATCGCGCCGGGCACCGAATAGCCGTCTTCGCCCCAGATCCACGCTGCCAGCCCCTTGCTGCACCGGCAAGGAGAGCAGCATCTTGAGGGTGCTGCTCACCAGCGCTCGCCCCTCCCCGGCCCCGAGATGGGGATCGAGCGGCGACATCAGGGAGCAGGCCAGCAGCTGACCACTTTCGGGCAATTCCCCCACCATAAAGGTCATGTTGCCGCAGGGAAGCTGCAGGGCGAGGCGTTCGCTACTGCTGCGCACCGGCCAAAGCTGATCCGGCCCCGGCAGCAGCACCACGCTCAGCATCCAGGGGGTGAGCACGCAGCCGAGCCACTGTCCTTCAAACAGCACGCACTCGGCCACGATGGGCATGGTGGCGTGATAGAAGGGCAGCGCCTGCATCTCTTGTTTGGCAATCCGCTCATACTGGGCCACCAGCAAAGGGGCTGGATTGGTGGCAAAACCGCCAAATTCCTGCGCCGTCTCCGGTACTATCTCCAGCACTCTCTCAGCCTCGCTTAAATGGGACTGCGCCATAAACCCTCCCGCGCTTGGTCAGCTTTCTCCTGCTCAGAGAGCGGGATGGCTGGGGCACCGACACTGGCCAGCAGGGTCAAAATCCGATCCGTCGCCTCCCCCATGGCAGCCGCCACCACGGGGGTGAGGCCGATGCGGGGCTCGAGGGATTCGGGCTCGACCCCGATCAGGGTGAGCCGCTTTGGCGACTCCCCTGTCATGTGCAGCGCCGAGAGCACGTCCGCCAACCCCAGTTGGTGCGGGGAGATCTTGCGGCCAAACAGGGTCGGGATCTCCTCATCCTTCAGGGTCACCACTGTGCCCGGCGGATTACCGCTGCGCACCGCGTCCACCAGAATGATGTGATCGCGACTGGCCATCGCTTCGAGCAGCTCCATGCCCGCCGTACCGCCATCGAGCAGTTCAATGCCGGGGGCGAAACGGTATTCCCGCCCCAGCGCCTCAACGATGCGCACGCCGACGGCCTCGTCACTCAACAGCAGGTTGCCCACGCCCAGGATCAGGGTGTTCATCACAGCACCTTCACCTGAGTCGTTTCGCCATTCTGGGTATCCACCACGTGCACCGCACAGGACATGCAGGGATCGAACGAGTGGATGGTGCGCACCACTTCCAGCGGTTTGGCGGGATCCGCCACCGGTGTGCCCACCAGCGCCTGCTCGTAAGGGCCAGGTTCGTCGTTGAAGTTGCGCGGGCCAGAGTTCCAGGTCGACGGCACCACCGCCTGATAGTTCTCGATCTTGCCGCCCTTGATGACGATCCAGTGGGAGAGCATGCCACGCGGCGCCTCTTCAAAGCCTACCCCGCGAAACTCTTTATCCGCCGGGATCTCCGCCTTGATATAGGCAGTGGTATCGCCCTTGCCGATGTTGTCGACCAGCGCCTTCCACTGGTACGCCAGGGTATCTTTGAGCACGCAGCAGCGCACCGCGCGGCCGATGATGCGGCCCATGGTGGAGTGCAGCTGTTCGGTTTTGATGGCCGAACCGGTGAGCGCTTTATAAATGCCATTCAACTGGTCGAAGTGAGCCACCGTCTCCGGATGTTTGGCGGCCAGTTTCACCAGGAGGTCTGCGAGCGGCCCCACCTCCACCACCTTGCCGTAGAAGGTTGGGGATTTGACCCAGGAGTATTTGCCGTCATCCTGCCAGCCGGTGTAGTTGGCCTCGGTTTTCCCCTCCCAGGGTTTGAGGGGCTCGTCATCCTTGTACCAGGCGTGCTTGTTGCTCTCGGCGATGCCATCCATCAGCCAGCCATCCTGATGGCTCTCGATGGGGCGATATCCCGCCAGATTGCCATTCTCGATATAGCCGCCCGGCATCAGGAAGCTGCCGCCGTCACCGTCGGTGGGGAGCTCCGGCACGCTCAGGTAGTGCTTGGCCCCCTGCCCCAGATGCAACCACTCTGGGTAGTGTGCGGCGATGATGGCGGCATCCACCTTGTAGACCTGCTCGATAAACTCGCCGAGCCGGTCGATAAAGCTCTTCACGTAGAGCAGCCGCTCGAGGTTGAGCACGCTCGGCGCATCCAGATTGATGGGGTTGGCCACGCCGCCCACCACCAGATTCTGGATGTGCGGGCTCTTACCGCCCAAAATGGCGACGATGCGGTTGGCATCGCGCTGGCACTCCAGCGCCTGCAGGTAGTGCGCCACGGCGATGAGGTTCACCTCCGGGCTCAGCTTCATCTCCTTGTGACCCCAGTAGCCGTTGGCAAAGATGCCAAGCTGGCCACTGGCCACCAGGGCGCGGATCTTATCCTGCACCTTGGTCAGCTCATCGGCACTGTTGAGGGACCAGGTCGATACCCCCTTGAGCAGGTCGGCCGCTTTTTGCGGATTGGCCTCAAGGGCCGCGGTGATATCCACCCAGTCCAGCGCGGAGAGCTGGTAGAAGTGGACGATGTGATCGTGGATGTTATGGGCCGCGATGATCAGGTTGCGGATGAACTGGGCGTTGACCGGCACCTTGGCGCCGATGGCGTTCTCCACCGCCCGCACCGAGGCGATGGCGTGAATGGAGGTACATACCCCGCAGATGCGCTGCACAATCATCCAGGCATCGCGCGGGTCGTTGCCCTTGACGATCTCCTCCATCCCGCGCCACATGGTGCCGGACGACCAGGCTTTGGTCACTTTTCCGCCTTCGATTTCACAGTCAATACGCAGGTGCCCCTCAATGCGGGTGATGGGGTCTATGGTGATACGTTGGCTCATACGTTGGCTTTCCCTCGGGCCTGATAATCTTGGTGAACACGTTCAAGTGATGGCAGTACCGGCAGCAGCCGGATCAACAGCAAATAGGCACACACCTCGATGGCGACGAAGCCCAGGGAGATCAGTACCTCCTCCGCAGAGGGGAAGTAGTGGTAGCCATTGCCGGGGTTGAAGGCGAGCAGGGAGTAATCCAGCCGCCAGAGGGCGGCGCCCAGCAGCATGCTGAGGGCCCCCAGGAACAACATGCGCGAATCGCGGCGGCTCTTGTCCCAGTGGAACACCAGCAGCGGGAAGATCATCAGCGCAATCTCGCTCCAGAACATGATGGAGAAGCGATTGAACTCGGAGAGATACTCCGACTTGTCGTGGATGACGATCTCGGCAAAGCGCAGCGCCACAAACAGGATCAGGAAGATATCGATCACCTGGGTCAGCTTGTAGAACAGCGACTTCTCGTTGGGGCCCCGCCCCGCCAGTCCCGCCTGCACCAAAGAGCCCTCAAACACCACGATGGAAAAACCCATGATGAAGGCGGTCAGCAAGGAGAAGACCGGCAGCAGCTCGTAGCTCTGCCAGAGCGGATGGATCTTCTCCCCCGCCACTATCATCAACGAGCCCATGGAGGATTGGTGCATGGTGGGCAGCAGTGCTCCCAGCGCCAGCACGAAGAACATGATCTTGTTGAGGCGAATGAGTGACGCCTTCCAACCGAACTTCTCCAGCAGCACCGGCGCAAACTCCAGCGCCATCACCCCGATATAGATGGTCATACAGACCGCCGTCTCGAACAGCACCGAGGAGGTGTTGAAGTGACCGGGCAGGTAGAAGTACGGCAGATTCCAGTAACGCCCGACGTCGATGGTGATGGAGAGGCCGCCCAGCGAATAACCGAACAGGCTCGCCAGCAGGGCCGGTCGCACCAGCGGGTGATACTCGCCCCGGTTGAACACATAGACAGCCCAGGCCAGCGCCCAGCCGCCGCAGGCGAAACCGGTACCGATCAAGAGATCGAACGAGATCCACAACCCCCAGGGGTAGCCGCCGTTCAGGTCGGTGACCGAGCCCAGCCCGAAGACGAGGCGTTTTAAAATCAACATGCCACACAGCACGGCAAAGGGGGCCAGCACCAGCACAGGCCAGCTGACCAGCTTGCCGCCGAGGGGATACGCCTTGTGGTTACTCATGATCCTTGCCTCCCTTTGTGGTGCCCTGATCCTTGATCTGCGCACTCCCCTGATCATGGCCATCATCGTGATGGTGATCGTGACCATTCTTGGTGTTGCGGCGAATGAGCACCGAAAGGCCGGTCAGCACCACCATGGGCAGCACCATCCCCTTGTAGAGGGTGTGCTGGATATGCTCGGAGCGGGCACCGGAGGAGAGCTCCGGCAGATCGGGCATGTCGAGCTTGGTATAGGGCACCCCGGCCAGCACCAGCACCTGGGTGCCACCCCCCTCCTTCTCGCCATAGACGTAAGGCTGGTAGTTGGGCACTTCGTGCAGGTAGGGGTCGTTGGCAGAGAGGGTCTGGCGCGGATAGGCATATTCACTGCCAGGGGTCGCCAGCAGGCGGCGCTTGGCCTCGGCCATCAGCTCCTCGCGGGTACCGAAGATGACGGCGCCGGTGGGGCACACCTCGACACAGCCGGGCAATTTACCCTGATCGATCCGCTCAAGCCCCTTCTGGTTGCAGAGCTCGCACTTGTGGATCGCCCCCAGCGGATTGTCGTAGTCATATTTGGGCACATCGAACGGGCAGCCCACCATGCAATAGCGGCAGCCGGTGCAGACGTCCGGATCGTAGTGAACGATGCCGGTCTTGGGATCCTTCTTGAGAGCCTGTACCGGACAGACCGAGACGCAGTTGGGATCGACACAGTGCATGCACTGCTTCTTGATGTAGGCGTAGCCATCCACCAGCTGATCCTTGTGCTCGCCGGTGCCGCTCTTCCACACCTGAATGATGTTGTTGGTGTAGGGCGTCAGCTTGTCGTTGGTGGACCAGGTCTGTGCGCCCTCCGGATTGGCCGGGTTGCCATTCAAACGCTGGCACTCCGCCACACAGGCCTGACAGCCGACGCAAAGGGTGGAGTCATATAACATACCGAGCGACCCGGGGATCGGCGGCTTGTTCTTGGCCGCCGCCAGTGCGGTGCCGGGGACGGTGGTGCCCGCCGCCAGCGCACCGACAGAGGCGAATTTGAGGAAGTTGCGTCTGTTCACGGTTACTCCTCCCGTGAGGGGTGCTGCCCGGCTTCGTGGCGCTTCTGCTGGCGACCGAGTTCACGCACCGTCATCAGACTCACCCCCACCAGCACCCCGAGGGCGCCACCGATCAGGCCAGTCGCGGTGGGCGAGGTATAGCCCCCCTCCTGAATTTTCACATCGGGTTTATCCACCCGCGGGGTCGGGTTCTCGACCTTGGCGAGCTGGAAGATCCCCTTGCTAAAACCGACCCCCTGCTCGTTGCAGCCATAACAGGGGTGACCGATGCCGACCGGCCAGATGCCGCCGCCCACATCGCAGAACTCCAGGGTCGAGCAGTTGCCGTAGGTCTCCGGCCCCTTGCAGCCCAGATGGTAGAGACACCAGCCTTGACGGTGGCCCTCGTCGCCAAACTCCTTGGCAAAGCGGCCTGCGTCGAAGTGCGGACGACGCTCGCAGTTCTCATGGATCAGCCGCTCATAGGCAAACAGCGGGCGCTTCTTGCTATCCAGCGCCGGCAGCTTGCCATAAGTGATGTAGTAGGCAACCGTGGTGAGGAAGTTGTGGGGATTGGGCGGGCAGCCCGGGATATTGATGACGGGAGTGCCGATATTGCCGAGCGCCTCTTCCAGACTGACGGCACCGGTCGGGTTGCCACCGCTGGCAGGCACACCGCCCCAGGCAGCACAGGAGCCGATGGCGATGACGGCAGCCGCGTCACTGGCAGCACGGCGAATATGGTCGACGATAGGCTCACCGGCCACCATGCAGTAGACGCCACCATCTTTGAGCGGAATGGAGCCATCCACCACCAGCACATACTTGCCTTTATAACGCTTGATTGCGTTGTGCTTGTTCTCTTCTGCCTGATGACCAAAGGCCGCCGAGAGCACCTCGTGGTACTCCAGCGAGATGGTGTTGAGGATCAGGTTCTCGATGGTGGGGTGAGTGGCCCGCAGCAGTGACTCGGTACAGCCAGTGCACTCTTGCGCCCCAATCCAGATCACCGGCGGCCGTTCGGGGCTGGTGAGCGCGGTGGCCATCTTGGCGACGGCATGCTGACTTAATCCCAAGGTTGCGGCCATCCCGGCACACAATTTCATAAAATCACGGCGATTAATCCCATGAGCCGATAAAAAATTATCCTCGACCATTCTACTTATTCCCGTAGTGAGCACTTGTTTGGTAAATGCTTAATAGCGGAAATGCTAAGGACTCACCCACCCTGCAGTATTGATCTCTATCAATTTCGATCGGCTTCCCCCTATTTTCATAGCGAACCACATCACAAACAGAATTAATTACCCCCAAAGAGATATTTATCAAAAACATAAATTTTATGAATTTAATTGCGTCTTAAAATAATTAATCAGCCCCATCCCCCATCTTTTCATGGAATCTGAATGGGCATGATTAGAATTATTGCCACTCCGCTTACCTCACAACAATGCCAACCAACGATAAATAAACCGTGAAATATATCTTTACGCACTCCATTGCATTTTCCACACAATCAAATCAGAAATGATTTTGTGGCATTTTTGCTAGCGAAATGATACATCTCTGTTGCTTGCCATGTTATTTAGCCTGTCGACTCCTCCTGTGACCGCATACTCACCTTCAAAAGCCGAGAAAGAGCTCCTGCTTGCTCAGGAATATGACCCGAACAAGCTCATGATCGAGACGTCACTCGGACATCAACAGGGGTCAAAAAATGACCGGCATGCACCGCGAGTATTTGCAATACTGTCGCG
>NZ_JBODRQ010000108.1:0-11457 GCF_050633025.1 Aeromonas sp. | reverse complement strand
GCGGATTATCCCGTTTGTTAAGAGATCTATTCCGCTCATGCTATCTCCATCTCTGGTTGTAGTATCGAGGGGATCTGGCTCTGCAGCTTGTCGACGCGCACCGCTGCCACCTTGAACTCGGGGATTTTGGCGTGGGGGTCGGTGGCATTAATGGTGAGCCGATTGGCTGGGGCTTCGGCAAAGTGGAACGGGATAAAGACTACGCCCGGTTGCATCCGCTTGGTGACGAAGGCGGGCAGTTCGATATGGCCGCGGCGGCTGGTGACTTTCACCTGTTCGCTGTTGCTGATCCCCAACCGCTGGGCATCCACCACGCTCATCATAACCCGCGGGCCAGCCAGCGTGTCGAGCCCCTTGGTCTTGCGGGTCATGGTGCCGGTGTGGAACTGCTCCAGCAGGCGGCCGGTAGTGAGCACGATGGGATAAGTCTCGTCGGGCAGTTCGGCAGCGTAGCGGAACGGGGTGGCGACCATCTCTCCCTTGCCACGGGTAAACTGCTTGCCGTGGAGCAGGCGAGTGCCTTCGGGGGCCGTGTCGTTGCAGGGCCACTGCAGCCCTTGCGCTCCAACCTTGTCCCACTGGATGCCAGCGTATTGCGGGGTAACTCGGCAGATCTCGGCGGTGATCTCCTGTGCATTCTGATAGTGCCAATCGCCGCCCATGGCGTTGGCGATCTGCTGGATGATCCACCAGTCATCCTGCGCGTCGCCCGGTGCCTTGAGGGCCGGGGTGAGGCGCTGTACCCGCCGCTCTGTATTGGTGAAGTGGCCACTCTTCTCGGCAAAGGAGCTGGAGGGGAGTACCACATCGGCCAGTTGGGCGGTTTCCGAGAGGAAGATATCCTGCACCACCAGAAACTCCAGCTGCTTGAGCCCCTCGATGACGTGATGCTGATCCGGATCGCTCAGCACCGGGTTCTCCCCCATCACATAGAGCCCCTTGATGCTGCCTGCACAGGCGGCATCTATGGTCTCGGTGAGGGTAAGGCCGGGCGTGCGCGGCAAGTCAGGCTGCTGCCAGGCGGCTGCGAAGCGGGCATGTACCTCGGGGTTGGCCACCTTCTGATAGCCGGGCAGGCAGTTGGGCAGCGCCCCCATGTCACAGGCCCCTTGTACGTTGGATTGGCCCCGTAGCGGATTGATGCCGCCCCCTTCGATGCCGATGTTGCCGCACAGCAGTTGCAGGTTGGCAATGGCGCGCACATTGTCGTGGCCGGTGGTGTGCTGGGTGATCCCCATGGAGTAGTAGATGGCGGTGCGTTCGGCGGTGCCGATGAGGCGGGCGAGCTCGATCACCTGCTCGGCCGGCACGCCGGTGACAAGGGCTACCTTGTCCGGAGCATAGGCGGGGGAGAGCACCTCGGCTCGCAATTCCTCGAACCCTTCCACCCGCGCGGCGATATAGGCCTTGTCGTGCCAGTCATTATGGATGATCTGCTGCATCAGGCCGTTGAGCAGCATCACGTCGGTACCGGGGCGGTGGGCCAGATAGAGGCTGGCGTGGTCCGCCATCTCGATCCGCTTGGGATCGGCCACCACCAGCCGCGCCTTGCCCGTGGTGACTGCCCGCTTGATATGGGAGCCGATGATGGGGTGGGCCGCCGAGGTGTCGGAGCCGATGATGAAGATGAGATCCGAGTGGTCGATGCTCGGGATGTCGTTGGTCATGGCGCCGTTGCCGAGTGACGCCTCCAGCCCGGTAACGGTGGAGGCGTGGCAGAGCCGCGCGCAGTGATCCACGTTGTTGGTGCCCAGCTCCCGGCGCATGAATTTCTGGAACAGGTAGTTCTCTTCGTTGGTGGTTTTGGCCGACGAAAAACCCGCCAGCGCATCGCTGCCATAGCGCTGGCGAAGGGCGGTGAAGCGCTCGGCCACCAGCTCAATGGCCTCCTGCCAGCTGGCAGGCACCAGCTCGCCATTTTTACGGACAAGCGGGGTAGTGAGGCGCTCCTCGCTCTGGATAAAGTCAAAGCCGAAGCGTCCCTTGACGCAGAGCAGCCCCTGATTGACCGGCGAGTTGCGATTTCCCTCCACATAGCGGATGCGGTTGTGCGCCTCATCGACATAGAGGGTGACACCGCAGCCGACCCCGCAGTAGGTACAGATGGTATTGACCGGAGTGAGCAGCTCGGTGCGCCCCTGCGACTTGTCGCGGGCATCTACCAGGGCGCCGGTGGGGCAGACCTGTACGCAGGCGCCGCACTGTACGCAGTGGGAGTCGCCCATCGAGAGTCCCGTGTCGAACTGTGGCCGGTTCGAGAGAGTGCCATCGCTGTGCTTGGCAAAGCGCAGCACCCCCTGCACTGCTTGCTCACCACAGGTCTGCACGCACTGGCCGCAGCCGATGCAGCGGTTGGCATCGAACACGATAAATTCGCTGCTGTTATCCACGGCAAACTTCTGGCACTGGCTGGTATCGAGAGCGCTCTGTTCGACCTTGTATTCGGTGGCGTAGTCGCGCAGTGCGCAATCGGTGTTGGTCTGACAGCCGCACTCGAGGCAGCGGCTGGCTTCGCTGCGGGCATCGGCATCACTCAGCCCGAGCTCCACCTCGGCAAAGCTGCCCTCGCGATCCTGCTCTGCCAGATGGGGCATGATGGTGCGGGCGACTTTTTTCAGGTGAGCAAACTGGGCGGGATCGACCTGCTTGAGTGTGGGTGCCTTGCAGGCGTTGAAAGGACGAACCGGATCGATCATGTCACCGTGGAGGAACTGATCGATGGCCAGCGCCGCCTTGCGACCATCGGCGACCGCCTCGATGGCGGTGGCGGGCCCGCGGCGCAGATCACCAATGGCGAACAGGTTGCCGTGGCCGCTGTGCATGGTCTCGGGATGGGACTCCAGCGTCTGCCAGCGGGTGAAGGGGAGGGTGAGGGGCTCCCCTTCCATAAAGCTGAGATCCGGTTGCTGTGACACCGCCGCAATCACGGTATCAAACTCTTCAAGGAAGAACTCACCGGTGGGCTCCGGGCGGCGGCGACCGGAGGCGTCTGGCTCGCCGAGGGCCATCTTCTCGAGGCGCACCTGACAGACGCGACCAGCCTCATCGGCCAGATTCTCCACCGGATTGGTGAGCATCAAAAAGCGCACACCTTCGTGCTCCGCCTCCTCGATCTCGTACGCTTCGGCAGGCATCTCGGCACGGGTGCGGCGGTAGATAAGGGTGGTCTCGGCGCCAAGGCGTACCGCTGTGCGGGCACAGTCAATGGCGGTATTACCCCCCCCGATCACCGCAACCTTCTTGCCAGTGGTGAGCCGCTTGGCCAGCATCCGATCTTTGAGGTAATCGACCCCGAGATAGCAACCAGCCAGGGTGCTGCCGGGGTAATCCATCGGCACCGCCTTGGAAGCGCCAACCGCCAGACAGACCGCATCATAGTCGCGGCACAGCGCCGAGAGGGTGATCTGGTGGCCCAGTCTCTGCCTGGTGTGGATCCGCATGCCGCTTTGACACATCAGGTCGATCTCCTGATCGAGGATCGCCTTGGGCAGCCGGTATTCGGGGATGCCGTAGCGCAGCCAGCCACCCGCTTCGGGCATCGCCTCGAACAGGTCGACCTCGAACCCTTCGTAACCCAGATAATAACCGCAGGTGAGGCCGCCCGGGCCGCTGCCGATAATGGCCACCCGCTTGCCCTTGGCGGGCTTCTTTGCCGGTTGATAGGGGGCAACCTCTGCCAGATCGAGATCGGCGGCATGGCGCTTGAGCTGGCGAATGGCGAGCGGCTCATCTACCAGCGCTCGGCGACACTCGGCCTCACAAAACGCGGGGCAGACCCGGCCGATGGAGAGGGGCATCGGCAGGGTCTGCTTGATGACGGCCATTGCCGCTTCGTGATCCCCCATGGCGATGTGATGCAGATAGGATTGAATGTCCACCCCGGCCGGACAGGCGCGCTGGCAGGGGGCTTCGCAATCGGCGTAGTGATCTGCGAGGATGCGGCCGAGCGCCTGCTGACGGTGTGCGCTCAGAGCTGCGCTCTGCGTCGTGACCACCATCCCTGCCTCGGGGCGCGTCTCGCAGGCGCGCCGGATGCCGAGACCGGCAACCTCGACCACGCAGAGATCGCAGGGCGTCTTGGGAGCGCAGGTGTTGTCACCGCACAGGGAGGGGATGTCAATGTGGTGCTGTTTTGCTATCTGGATCAGGGTCAGGGTCGGGTTAACCGTCAACTGAGCCCCATCGAGAGTGAGAGTGAGCATGGCGTCATAAACTCGGGTCAAGGTGCAGAAAATGCTGCATCTGGCGGAGCCAGCAGGGGAAGCGACAGAGAGGCCGCTTGCTATATGCTCACCATACAAAGAGTATTTATAACTTTATTTGATTTTAAGCAGCTTATTGTCCAAAAGAAAAATTGGTTTCAGGCTCGTTTGTTCACCCTATTGCTACGGTTCATAGTTGAGAGATGTGCCCGTTAAAACAGGATTTTCATTGCCTTGTGGCGAGTTCATGCATGTAGCTAAAGAGAATGTGGGGGTGCTTTCCGAGAGTTCAACCTGTCAGTAGCACCATTTATGGTGCAACTTATTTTGTATACATGGTCGTGTTGATAATGGCAATGGCGCGTGCAGAGCAATGGGGCTGGCTAGCAAGTTGTGAGCGAGGAGGGGATTGACATGAAACGGGTAGCGAGCCCGGCACAAAGAAAATGGCCACCTCTGGTGGGGTGGCCTGTACGTTGCTGGTCGGCATTCTGCTGGTCGAAAGAGGGCGGTAGGGGAAGATCAGCCGGATATCAGGGTGGGCAGCCGGGCTTGCCAGATCTGATGCCAATGCTGCAGTTCGCTGCGCGGCATCGGGCGGGCGGTGAAGAAGCCCTGACAGATATCGCACCCCAGCTTGGCCAGCAGTTGCCAGGTTTGCACATCTTCCACCCCTTCGGCGACCGATTTCAGCCCTAGCTTGCGGGCCAGCTCGATGCTCGACTCTATGATGGCCAGACGGGAGGGATCGGCATAGCAGCGATCGACAAACGAACGGTCAAGTTTCAGCTCGGTAAACGGCAGCAGCGCCAGCTGCTGCATCGAGGAGTAGCCGGTACCGAAGTCATCGATGGCGAGGCCAAAGCCGTGCATCCGCAGCCGGGTCAGCACCTCCAGCGCCTTGCCGATATCCTCGACAAATGCACTTTCGGTTACCTCCAGGGTAATACGCTCGGGGTTGACCCCCCAGCGTTGACATTGGTTGATCAGAAAGTGGCAGAGATCTCCCTCAATCAGCGAGGTGGACGAGAGGTTCATCGACAGATTGAGGGAGAGGCCGGTCTGTTCCCACAGATGGCAATCCTGCAGCGACTTGTTGATGATGACATCGGTCAGCTGGTCGATTAGGCCGTTGTTTTCCGCCAGCGGGATAAACATGCCGGGGGAGATCAGCCCGTATTCCGGATGCTGCCAGCGGGCCAGGGCCTCCATCCCCACCCATAGGCCGGACGCAAAGGCGACCTTGGGTTGATACCAGGGCAGTAGCTGGTCATTGTCGATGGCACGTTTGAGCTCGTCCACCGAAAGGACGAGGTTATCCTTTTTGCCCGAGGGCGCAGACGGAGGGGTCCAGGTGTCGATCAACTGTCTCAGTTGCTGCGGGCTCGACGGTTTGTCGATGCGGCCCAGCACATGGAGACCATAGGCCGCGCTCATCCGCAGCACGGCATCCACAACATCATCTTCCAGTGCACTGGAGAGGATGATGCCGCCTCGAAAGCCCTCCAGCGAGAGGCGACGCAGCAGCGCCATACCATCCATGCCGGGCATCCGCAGATCGCAGAACAGAATGTCGACAGAGTGGCTCTGGCACAGCGCCAGGGCTTCGATGCCATCTGCAGCCTCCAGCAGTTGCCGATAACCGAGCGCCCAGATCTGGTGCATCAGGGTCTTGCGCTGAAACCCGTGATCCTCAACCACCATGATGACCAACTCGTCTGCCGTTCTACTCATCGAGCCACAATCCCATCTCACGTTCAATACTGTTCATCTGTTCTTCCACTCTTTGTGTCAGCAGCGCGAGCTCGCTCAACTGTTTGAGGCGGGCCGCCGATTCCAGTTGTGCCGCCTCTTCGGCCAGGGAAAGCTCCCCGACCATTCTGGCGGCACCTTTGATGCGGTGGGCGATCTCCACCAGCGCCTGGCAATCATCGGAGGAGAGTGCGCTCATCATCGCGTGGCAATCTTTCCGGTTGGAGGTCAGATACTCCCTTGCCATGCTTTTGGCGATCCCTTCATCGCCAAACAGCGCTTGCCAGCGACCGATCATGTCAAGATTGATGGTCTGTCGCGCGGGCCCTCTCGCTGGGACTGTGGTTGCCGGCAACCACCGTTGCAGCATCTGGCGCAGTGACTCCAGTGAATAGGGTTTGCACAGCATGTCGTTCATACCTGCTGCCGTCATATTGGCTGCCGCCTCTTCCGAGGTATCGGCAGTGACGCCGATGATGGGGGCCTGCTCCCCTTGTTCCCGCAGCAGCCGGGTCAGGGTGTAACCATCCATCTGCGGCATATGGCAGTCGGTGAGCAGCAGGGCGAAATTCCGGGTTTGCCAGGCACGCAGCGCCTTCTCGCCATCTTCCACTACCTCGCACTCCACCCCCAAAATCGCTAGCTGACGGATCAGCAGGGCCCGGTTGACCAGATGATCATCGGCGACCAGCACCCGCCCGCCCAGTTTTTCGATGCTGGCGGCATGGGAGGACACTTCCCGTCCGGTGAGCAGTGCGCGGCAGCTTTCGAGCAACAGATCCGGGTAGAGAGGGGATTGGCCGAGTCGCCACCAGTTCTCCGAGCCCATGCGTCCCCGCAACGCTTCGCGGGGGGAGAGGATGACCCCCTTGAGGGTGCCGGACTGCAGCAAGGTGTGCCAATCGCTCCCCAGGCGGGATTCCAGCTCTGCCTCTTCCGCTAACAGCAGGCCATCGAGATCGGCGGTGAGCTGGTGGACATTGAGGGGAGTTAACCGGGCGCCGAGCCGTGCCATGGTGGCCTGCAAGGCGGCATCGCTACCCAGCCACCACCATTCACTGCCCGCCAGTGCGGGGGGCTCCCACAGGCAATTGAGCAGCGGGACGCTGAAGCTGAAGCTGGCCCCTTCACCGAGCTGGCTCCTGACCGTCAGGGTGCCGCCCATCTTCTGCACCAGCTGATCACAGATAGCCAGGCCCAGCCCGCTGCCACCAAAGCGGCGATTGATATCGAATTCCACCTGTTCGAACGGAGTAAAGAGCCGCGCTTGCTTCTCTTCGGCGATGCCGATACCGGTATCCGTCACCGCGATAACCAGTTGCTGGTCGTGATAGCTGGTCCGGATCGAAATGGTGCCCTGCTCGGTGAACTTCACTGCGTTGTTAAGCAGATTGGAGACCACCTGGCCCACTCTGACCGGATCTATATCGGCCAGATCGGGGAGTTGCTCCTCCCACTGGAGCGTGACCTTCAGCCCCTTGCTGTAGGCCAGTGCGGCATGGCCACGGATCGCGTCACACACCACAGATTGCAGACGGCAGGATTGACGATTGAGGTGCAGCTGACCCGCCTCGATCTTGGAAAAGTCGAGAATATCGTTGACCAGGTAGAGTAGGTTGTTGGCGGAGCTCTCCACATTGCGCAGCAGATAACGCTGGTCATCATTGAGTTCGCTCATGCGCAGCAGCTCAAGCATGCCGTGCATGCCCGAGATGGGGGTCCTCAGCTCATGGCTCATGGTGGCCAGAAAACGGCTGCGAGCCTGCATCGCCAGCTCGGCCGCAGCGCGGGCATCGCGCAGCTCATGCTCCTGTTGCTTGATGGCAGTGATATCCTGCACCACGCCGTTGAGCAGGCGATCATTGCCTTGCTGCGTGACAAAGTTGCCGCGGATCTGGATATAGCGCTCCCCCTGAATAGAGGGCACCAGCACCTCCATATCGAGCGGCTCAAGGGTCCGTGCATGTTTGGCCACCTCATCGGCAAAGGCTGCCAACGCCTCATCGTTCAGGCCGAAGATTGCACCGACGGACTCGGCTGCCATCAACTCTTGATGAGGCATCCCGAGCATGTCGTTGGCTCCTTGGGACAGATAGAGGAATTTCCCCTTGCCAGCTCCTTGCCAGAGAAATTGATAGACCAGACCCGGCATGCTGTCGGTGATATCTCGCAGCCTGCCCTCTACCTCCCGCACCTTGTTCTCGGCGGCCTTGAGGGCGCTGACATCGGTCAGTACCGTCAGCACCCCTTGAATCGTGCCATCTGCTGCGCGGTAGGGCAGCTTGACGTAGACCACGTGAAGGGGAATATTCCCTTCACGTTGGGTATAACCCGATCCTTCGAACATCTCGCCGGTTTCCCAAACCGCATGCTCCTCGAGCAGCATCTGCTTCCGCTTCTCCCCGGTTATACCACTCCAGCCATCACCTGCTGAGTCGTCACCGATAAACAGTTCGCGGTATGCCCGGTTGCAGAGGGTCAGGCGATGATCGCGATCCCGCAATGCCACCATATTGGGCAGGGAGTCGAGCAGGGTCTGGATAAACACCAGCTGCTCATTGAGCGTCTTCTCGGCACGTTGGCGCTGCACTATTTCCCGTTTCAGGGTGCGGTTCCAGGCCCAGAACAGAGCAAACAGCAGGGTCGCGCCAGCGCCACCCATTACGAACCAGAGCCGCACGGTTTCGGTATTTATGCCGGTTTGAACGCTCATGGAGAGCCAGCGTTTCTCCAGTTTATTAAGCTCCTCCGATGGTATCGAATAGAGCACCTTGGTGAGGATCTGCTGCAGCATGGGATCTTGTCGGGTCGCCATGGCGATCGGTAGGCGCAGGTCTTTGCCGGCATAGACCACCTGATAGTGTTCGCTTACCCGTTTGTTGATGGAGGGCAGAGTGACCATCACGTAGTCGGCATTGCCCGTGTCCAGCAGCTCCAGCAAAAGGTTGTCATTGCTGACCGCTATCGGAAGAGCGCCAATGTTGGTCAGCAGATCCTTATCCACCGAGCCTTGCACTATGCCGACCCGTTTTCCTCGCAGCAGTGAAATATCCGGGATATCGGCACTGCGTTTGGGGGCAATAACGACCCGATCGACAAACAGATAACCTGGGGTGAACAGCGCAAACTGGCCGCGATCACGGTTGGGGGATATAGCCGGAATAAAATCGATCTGCCGCAACTTCAGCAGGTTCTGGGTCTCATCCCAGTTATTGGTGCGCACCAGAGAGAGTTTCAGCCCGGAGACTTGCTGCATCAGCGCCAGCAGGTCCGCTACATAACCGACCAGCTGGCCCCGGTAATTGAACTCGCTCATCGAGTTCCACTCAGGGGAGACACCGTAAGTCAGCACTGGATGCTGGCTGAGCCACTGTAGCTCCTTGGCGGTAAACTGGACAGATTTAACTGCGCCCGAGTTTGTGTGCTGACTCACCATCGAGGCTTTGAACAGCTGACGGCGATCTTCAATCGGGATCTCGTTGAATGCCCTGTTGACCAGACTGATCAGTGCCGGGTCGCGCTTATTCATATTGATAGAGAGAGTCGTACCGCTCACCCATTCCGGGGTGGCGATGGTGAGGCCTGAATTGGGGTGCTGCTCTTTCACCATCGCCAGTGATGGCAAATCGGCCAGATAAGCATCGGCCAGGCGTTGCTTGAGCATAAAGGCTGCTTCGTTGCGGCTTTCGGCCTCGGTAACGCGGAAAAATCCCTTTTTTTTCAATTCACTGCAAGCATTGACTCCCGTGACACAGACCCAGCGCAAGCCGTGGGCATCCTGTTGTGATAACACCGTTTTGCCATTGTTGAGCAGCACGCCGCGCGGTATGGAGAATAAAAACGGGAGGGAGACAATATTGGTGCGCCACTCTTCACCCGGCTGGTTGTTGATCAGCATGTCCACTTCACCGTAGTAAAGCTCGGTCAGGGCATCCGCATAGGAGGGGTAGACCTTGTAGCGAAGGGGCACTCCGAGCGTTCTGGCAATCTGCTGAGCAATGTCGGGTACCGGGCCGGTAAAGCGCTGATATGCATCCTTATAGCTGTATGGCGGGTCATCCATCATCGGCATGCCGATGACCAGCTCCCGGTGTGATGACAGCCAGGTTCTCTCGGAGAGATCGAACTCGTCTTCATTCAGACTTGTATTGGCTTGCGCCAGCACGCCCCAGAGCAGTAACAGGAGCAACAGGAATAGACGATGACATGGAGTGAGCATCAAAGGTATCCAATCAAGGCTGGTCGTGTATTGTAAGTGCTTTAAAATTCAGCGACCAACATTAATTTTTTCAAAACTGGCCCGTGACATGCCGATATGCAACTGTGACCTGGATGCCCCTGGAGTTGCAGCCTGAACATAATGCCTTAGTGCCCTACCGCGCGATGATGTACCCGCTGTTTTTTGCCAAGGGTCAGGGCAAGGAGAGGCGGGTTATCCGGTGCTGAGATTCTGCTGCCCAACAATGAGGCAGAGCGAGCGCTGCGCGGCTATGTGCTATGGCGAAAAGAGAGCTACGGGGTGTGTTCACATCGCGGGGAGTTGTTTCGTCAGCGAATACTGTCGTTGGTAGAGACAGCCAAACGACTGGGGCGTTGCCCAGCGGAGTGGCAGTGCGCAGTCGTCCGAGCCTGCATCGAGAAAACGGATTACCCCATACCTGTCGAGTTGTGTACGTCAATCCGCTCTCGGTGAACGGTTAGTACGTCAGGCCAAGCTGGCGTTGAATAGAGGGTGCAAGTCCCTCCTGAGTAAGAGCTAGCCACTCGCTCGGTCCTCGAGCTATGCGCAGTGTCGGGTAACCGACAATGTGAAGTGTTAGTAGAGGCATCTGCAGGCTAGGTATTGAGCCACGTTATCACCATATAGGAGGCGGTGATGTTGTTAACTGAAACAGAAACCAACAATTGCACGAGCGCGAATGGCAAGCTCACCGCAATGCCTCCCGGGGTCGGAGACCCTATGCATGCAGAGAAATTCAACGTACGGAACCTGAGAGATCCTGCACTGGCCTTTCCAACGAAAGGAGCCTGTCTTGTGAGCCCGCAAGGTGAGCGGCAGGGATGAGCAGGAAGTCGGATGGACTCGTAGTACCGGGGAAGCTGGCGAACAATGCCTCGAGAGAGGTGGCGGAGCCCGTGGAGGGAAGGGGTTCAACCAAGAGCAACAGCCAACAATGCGCCCTCGGCCAGACTCAGCGCTGGAGTACCGGGACGTCACGCCTGCTGGCTGTACGTCAACTCGCACAGAGGGACAAGAAACAGACATTCAATAACCTGTACTCACTGATGGACGAAAAGCTGCTTGCAGAAAGCTTCTACCAGCTCAAGCGGCAGTCGGCAGCAGGGTGCGATGGCATGACATGGCAAACCTATGAACAGGCGCGGCCTGTGAACATTCGCAACCTGGGGCAGGCGTTGCAAGAGGGGCGATATAGACCCAAGCCAGCAAGGCGGGTTTTTATCCCGAAGGAAGATGGCTCACAACGTCCCCTCAGTATCATCT
>NZ_JBODRQ010000107.1:0-11814 GCF_050633025.1 Aeromonas sp. | reverse complement strand
TGCGTCCTTAGCTCAGCTGGTTAGAGCATCACCTTGACATGGTGGGGGTCGGTGGTTCGAATCCACTAGGACGCACCAAATTAAAAAAGCCCGCTCATCGAGCGGGCTTTTTGCATTCTGTCCAGCCACTCCCCTGCCCCGCCAATCCATTCATCACCGACCGGCAATGGCGCAGAGCCTTGTTCCCATAAAAAGCCCGTGTCATCCGATAAACGACACGGGCCGGATAGACGCCGCCAGATCCTCAGCTCTGCACGGCAATCTCGTACTTCTTTATCTTGCGATAGAGGGTGGCAATCCCTATCCCCAGCGCCTGTGCGGCCAGTTTCTTGTTGCCAAGCCGCTGCAGGGTCTCTTCAATCATCTGTTTTTCCATGCTCTCAAGGCCGCTCTCACCCGGAACGGATTCAGGCTGCTTCTCCGGCATGGCCGCGAGCGGTGCGGCGGCAGGGACATTGAACGCCGCATCCAGATTGGTCACCGGGATCGACTGGGCGGTGACGCGATGGGGCTCCTGATTGCGGATGATGTTGGGGGGCAGCAGGCTGGCGTCAATCACCTCGCCTGCCTGACTGACGTTGACCAGATATTCGATGAGGTTGCTGAGTTCACGCACGTTGCCTGGCCAGCGATACCCCTTGAGCAGCGCCATCACCTCGGGTGCCAAACCGGGATAGACGATGCCAATGCGGCTGGTGTGCAGGTTGAGGAAGTAGTGGGTCAGCAGCTCCACGTCCCCTTCCCGCTCCCGCAGCGGCGGCAGGTTGAGGGGGATGACGTTGATGCGATAGAAGAGATCTTCACGAAACTTCCCTTCGGCAATGTATTGATCGAGATGCTGGTGAGTGGCGGCGATGATGCGAATATCCACCGGCACCGGTCGGCTGGCCCCGATGGGGGTCACCTCCCGCAGCTCCAGCACCCGCAGCAGCTTGGCCTGCATGGTGAGCGGCATGTCGCCGATCTCATCGAGGAACAGGGTACCCTCATGGGCTGCCTGAATAAGCCCCTGCTTGCCACCGCTGGAAGCGCCGGTAAAGGAGCCCTTCACATAGCCAAACAGCTCGCTCTCCAGCAGCTGCTCGGGGATAGCGGCACAGTTGATGGCGATAAAGGGTTTGTCATGGCGCGGGCTCAGGCGATGAACAGCGCGGGCCACCACCTCTTTACCGGTGCCGCTCTCGCCACAAATCAGCACGCTGGAGGGACTCTGGGCGATGCGGTGCAACAGCCGCTTGAGGGTGCGCATCGGTTTGCTCTCGCCGATCAGCTGATCGATTCGTACCTCCGGATCAGTCTCCTGAATAAGACCCGAATGAGATTGATGAAAAGCCATCAGAAAGAGCTGCTGCCCCTGCACATGGTGCAGCTGACCGATTATCAGCTCCTGACGCCCCTCAAAGGTGATGATGTGCTGAAGATGACCACTGAGCCCCTGTTGGGAGAAGGTGAGCGGGCGGATCCCCACTTCGCGCCCCTGCAGCTGTTCCTGCTGGCAACCCAGATGATGGAGCGCCGCCTCGTTGGCGTAGAGCAGTTGACTCTTGTCATCGAGCAGCAAGCAACCCTGATCCATGTTGGTCATCAGATTGAGGAACACCTTGTTGACCCCATCCGACAGCCCGCGCGAATCGAGCAACTTGGCCACAAAGATGGTGGAGATGTGGCGCACATAGTCACACACATCCTGCAGATTGTTGTTGAGGCGCGCCTGCTGCTCGGCGCTGAAGGCGACCAGGCTGATCACCCCGATGCACCCCTCATCCACCATGATGGGCACCCCGAGGAAGGCGCGCTCACGACAGCTCTCCTTGCAGGTACAACCGTCACACACGGGATCATCGCTGGTGTGGGTAACGATCTTTTCCCGCTGATTATCGATGACATAGCGCAGCAGGCGGGAATCCCCCTCCAGCTGGCGGCCAAAAAACTTGCCATAGGGGCCAGTGCCCGCCACCCGCACCATGTCGGCATCCACAATCTCGACCTCAAGTTGCAGCACACTCGCCAGCATCTTGGCAAAACGCAAGATGGTCGGCTGGATCTGCATCAACAGACATTGGTTGCTAACGGATCTCATTCATCATTCCTTTTTTCTTGTTGTTCTCCCCCTAAAGGGAGTCATGCTGGCCAGATACTAAGGGATATCCGTCAGCACAACTTCGGGGGGGATCACGAAAAGGGAAAATGAATGACGGGGAAAATGAGCACAAAGATGAAGATAAAAACCAACAAAAACAAAAATATACAAGATGTGAGCAAGATCAGGTCGGCAAGTGTAGCGCCAGCCAGACCGCCAGCGGAATCACCACCACAGAGAGGGCATTGCCGCCGAGCACGATACTGGCCACCTTGTCCGGCTGGCAGTGATACTGCTCGCAGAGCATGTAATTCAAGACCGCAGGGGGCAAGGAAACCGACAACATCAACAGCGGGATCCACTCCGTCTTGAGGGGCAACAGCCAGATCGCCAGCAGCAGCGACAGTCCCCCCGCCAGCAGATAGAGCAAGTTGCACTTGAGCGCGAGGCCCAGGTGATCGAGCTCTCCCTCCATCAGGCGAATACCCAGCGCAAAGAGCATCAGGGGCACCGAGATCTGGCCGAGCAGCGAGGCCGTGGTCACCACATATTCCGGCAGCGTAATGTGCAGGTTGGCCACCAGCAAACCGGCCAGCGCGGCCCACAACACAGGGCTGCGCAGCCACAACCAGCGAGAGGTGTTGGCCGAGAGGATAAACATGCCGACCGAAAAGTGCAGCAGGTTGGAGAGCACAAAGAGGATCACGATGGCCCCCAGTTGCTGCTCGCCAAATGCCAGCACCATCAAGGGGATACCAAGATTGCCGGTATTTCGGAACATGGCGGGCAAGATCAGGGCTGCCCGCTCAATCCCTTTGAGTTTGAGCAGCGCGAGCAGCAGACCGGGTAACAGAATAACCAGCGCCCCCGCCGCAATCAGCGGCAGATGCTCCGCCAGCGCCAGCGGATACTTGACCAGCGCGGAGAAGAGCAGCGCCGGAGTAAACAGCTCGATATTGGCCCGATTGACGTAACCGAGCGCAGCCCCCGGTCGCAATCGCCCGTAGAGTGCGCCGAGCCCGACCACACCGAACACCGGAATGACGATATTGAGCAAGGCGCTGAACATGGGCAGCGTCCGTTACAGTTCGCGGGCCGGTTTGCCCATTAGCACCACCGGATCCAGCGTCACTTCCAGTGCGCCGTTACTGACCCAGAGCTGACCATCTGAGATAGTGCAGGTGAGCTGCATGGTACGCTCGACCATGGCGGTGAGCGGCAGAGTCTGGCTGTCGGAGAGTTCGATGATGCTGAGGTTGTCATGCTGGCTCAGCTTGCCCTGGTTTTGCTTCCACCAGACGCTGGTGCCACGCCCACCGTAAAGATAGAGCACCACCTGACGGGCGCGGTTGCAGGCTTTTTTCAGCCGTTTTTCATCGGGCTGGCCCAGCTCGATCCAGAGTTCTATTTCGTCCGAGTAGTTCTTGCACCAGAGCTCGGGCTCGTCATCGGCGCTCAATCCCTTGGTGAATTCCAGTCGCTCGGCGGCGTGCCAGGCAAAGGCCGCCAGCCGGATCATCATTCGCTCATCGGTTTCGGAGGGGTGGCGCGCCAGCGTGAGGGAGAAGTCCTGATACAGATTGCGATCCATATCAGACAAACTGATCTGGGCCTTGAATACGGTTGCCTTGAGAGCCATAGAAAACCTTGAACACCTGGATATGAGAAGGGTGAGTGAGAAATACGGGCGCCAGTGTAATCAAAATCGGCTGCAGGTTCGACCATCCTGACCAAAGATTTCCCCTTCCCTGCCGGGATAAGTGCTTTAAAAGACACAAAAAACAAATGCCAGTCCGAAGACTGGCATTTGGCGGAGTGGAGAAGCGACTCACTTCTCGGCGGACTGTACTCCGAACGCGTTCAGCAGCATGCAACAGGTCACTGCCACCGCCACGAATCCGCTCAGAAAGATAAAGGGCATGGCCCCGTATCCCAGTACTGTCCAGATGGTGTGTTCAAGAAGACTCATTGTTGTGTCCTTCATCCGGTGAAAGGTGTGTTCCTTCTGGCGGGTATTGGCTCCGCTCTTGATGCCTCCATTTGACATCAATCAGCGGTTGGGTCCTATGCCACCAAAGTGGTAAATGCAGGGGGCAGTTGCGCTGGATCAATTTTTTGGCACATATCCATGCAGTTCAAGCAATTACCACCGCCAATCAAGGATAGACACAAACACTGCAAGATAAAAAACGCGCCGGATGGCGCGTTTTTTGAAATACAGGCAAGAGATCAGTTTTCACACAGATCGCTTGGCATGTCCTGACGCAGGCGGGTCCAGAGCTTGCCGGACTCGATACCGTACTGACGCACCGTCATGAACACGGCTTCGTGGTTCTTGGTCTCCGCCAGATTGAGCAGGGTCTTGTAGTAAGCATCTGCGGTCTCGCGAGCCTGCCTGTCGGAGAAGTAGTAGCTGCCAACCCTGCTGTACAACCCTTTGAAACCATTCAGGATCAGGGCGTAGATCGGATTGCCGGAAGCAAACGCCAGCTGGTGGTGCAGACGATAATCAAACTCGGCATAAGCCTGTGCGTTGTTCTCGACCCCATCGGCGCCACGCAGGATCTCGGCGGCCTGTTCCGGATTGTGACGGATCGCCCCACGGATAAAGATGGTGCAGATGTGGGTGCGTGCAGAGAGCAGTTGAGCTATCAGGTCAGGTACCTTGTCCTGATCCAGACGAGCCAGGGTCTCCAGAATATTGAGGCCGGAGGTTTCCCAGAAATTGTTCACCCTGGTCGGCTTGCCATGCTGGATGGTCAACCAGCCATCACGGGCCAGCCGCTGCAGTACTTCGCGCAAGGTGGTCCGCGTCACCCCGATCAACTCGGACAATTCACGCTCGGCGGGCAGAATAGAGCCGGGAGGAAAGCGATTGTTCCAGATGGACTCGATGATGTATTCCTCGGCGAACCCAGCTGGGCTCTGCGCTTTTATAACCATGAATTGACTCTGTTGTAATGCGTAAAAAGGCTGACGAATAATATCAAAGCGATGATGGCTGGCAAGCATAAGGTCAGTCCTCTGCTCACATATGGCACATATAGTGTTGGTAATACGAATTTAATCGCCGCTGGGTGCTCGCCAACCAAGACGAGGTGGCGATAAAACAGGCACATGGGCAACAATCCATGGCTATTTATTTATATTCGTCACTCTTTTCGATTAAAATCACAAGGAGTCAGACAGATACAGGCCAACATCCGCAGGCACAGGTCGAATCATCCTTGACTGTATAGAAGCAGACCCTAACAACAAAGTTGAGACCCATAATCATGCCAATAAGCCTAGGGCAGGCATTTGCCAAGAACTTCTTGGGCAATGCACCACAGTGGTACAAAAACGCCATCTTGCTATTTCTGGTGATCAATCCGATCGCCTTTCACCTTGATCCTTTCATTGCAGGCTGGTTACTGGTGGTGGAATTTATCTTCACCCTGGCCATGGCTCTCAAGTGCTACCCCCTGCAACCGGGCGGTCTGCTCGCGATCGAAGCCGTATTGATCGGCATGACCTCCGCCGATCAGGTCAAGCACGAGTTGGTCGCCAATATCGAAGTGCTGCTGTTGCTGGTATTTATGGTGGCAGGCATCTATTTCATGAAACAGCTGCTGCTCTATGTCTTCACCAAACTGCTGATCGGCGTACGCTCCAAGATCCTGCTCTCCCTCTCCTTCTGTCTGGTCTCCGCCTTCCTGTCAGCCTTTCTCGATGCACTGACCGTGATTGCCGTGGTGATCAGCGTCGCCACCGGTTTTTATGCCATTTATCACAAGGTCTCGTCCGGCAAGGGATTCGGACATACACATGACCACACCGATGATCAAGAAGTAAAGGAAGACCACTATCAGGCTCTCGAGCAGTTCCGCGCCTTCTTGCGCAGCCTGATGATGCATGCCGCCATCGGTACCGCGCTGGGTGGTGTCTGTACCCTGGTGGGCGAGCCGCAAAACCTCATCATCGGCGAGCAGGCTGGCTGGCACTTTGGCGAGTTTGCCATTCGCATGGCCCCCGTCTCTCTCCCCGTCTTTATCTGCGGTTTGCTAACCTGTGTACTGGTCGAGAAGATGGGATGGTTCGGTTATGGTGCCAAATTGCCGGAGTCGGTGCGCGCCATCATGGAGGAATACAACCTGCATGAAAACGCCAAACGCACCCAGCAGGACAAGGCCAAGCTGATGGTACAGGCTCTGATCGCCATCTGGTTGATCGTCGGCCTGGCTCTGCATCTTGCAGCGGTAGGATTGATTGGCCTCTCGGTCATCGTGCTGGCAACCTCGTTCACCGGTATTACCGAAGAGCATGCTCTGGGCAAGGCCTTTGAAGAGGCGCTGCCCTTTACCGCCCTGCTGGCTGTGTTTTTCAGCGTGGTCGCCGTCATCATCGATCAGCAGTTGTTCAAGCCGGTGATCCAGTGGGTTCTTTCGGCGGAACAAGAGCAACAATTGGCGCTTTTCTATGTAGCCAACGGTCTACTCTCCATGGTCAGTGACAACGTCTTTGTCGGCACCGTCTACATCAATGAGGTGAAGACGGCCATGCTCAATGGTGCCATCGACCGCGCCCAGTTCGATCTGTTGGCGGTAGCCATCAACACAGGTACCAACCTGCCATCTGTCGCCACCCCCAATGGTCAGGCTGCCTTCCTGTTTATGCTCACCTCAGCATTGGCGCCGCTGCTGCGCCTCTCCTATGGTCGCATGGTCTGGATGGCGCTGCCCTACACCCTGGTGCTGGGGCTGGTCGGCTTTTTCTCTGTCGAGCTGCTGCTTGGTCCTGCTACCGGGTGGTTCTATCAGCAAGGATGGCTGGAGCTGTCTGAGGGTGCCGCAGCCGTGGTGCCCGCACTCCACTGAGAACATTGCTCTTAATCAGAAGGGTCTCTGCGGACCCTTTTCTTTTGCTGCGCGCTCTGCTCTAATTCAGCAACTATTTTTTCCAAGAGATCAATCAGATGATCGAGTTTCTGCGCCGTTTGGCATCCAATCGGCTGGCTTGGGGGTTGCTTGCAGCCTCAGCCCTGTTCCTTGAACTGTGTGCTCTCTTCTTCCAGCACGTGCTCGGGCTTCATCCCTGCGTCATGTGTATCTATGAGCGGCTCGCTACGCTCGGGGTCCTCCTGGCGGCACTGCTTGGGATGATGGCACCGCAGAAATGGTATGTACGCTGGAGCGCCATGCTTATGTGGGGAGCAAGTGCCTTCTGGGGCTTGAAGCTGGCACTCAAGCATGTGGATTATCAGGTCAATCCGTCCCCGTTCAATGTATGCGAGGGCTTTGTTGACTTTCCGCACTGGGCGCCGCTGGACAAGTGGATCCCCTGGATGTTCTTCCCGGACGGCGATTGCAGCGAGATCACCTGGCAGTTTTTGAGTCTTTCCATGCCCCAGTGGCTGGTCGTCATCTTCGCCGCCTATCTGCTGGTCTTCACCGTGGTGGCCATCGGCAATCTGGTGAAAGGGCGCTGCTGCAACTGAGTGCCATGCCCGCGTGAAGATAAAAAGGGGGAGCCATAATGGCTCCCCCTTCTCGTTCTGGTTGACCGTACTTCTGGTTACGCCCTGGCTGTGCTCATCTTGGCCTTGACCGCGCCAATTACCATGGGCAACAGGGAGATACCGATGATGCCGAAGATCAGCAGGGTAAAGTTGTGACGCACCACCGGCAGATTGCCAAAGAAGTGGCCGGCATAGACGAAGGAGAGTACCCACAGCAGACCGCCAACCAGGTTGAACGCCAGGAAGCGCGGATAGGTCATGGCCCCCATCCCTGCCACGAACGGCGCAAAGGTACGCACGATAGGCAGGAAGCGGGTGATGATGATGGTCTTGCCGCCATGCTTGGCATAGAAGGCGTGGGTCTTCTCCAGATAATCCCGGCGGAAGATTTTGGAGTCCGGGTTGCGGAACAGCTGCTCGCCGAAGAAGTGACCAATGGTGTAGTTGACCACGTTGCCCAGCACGGCAGCGATGATCAGCACGGCCGCCAGGGTATGGACGTCCAGCACGCTGCCCACGGTAAGCGCACCGGCGGCAAACAGCAGGGAGTCACCCGGCAGGAACGGCGTCACTACCAACCCGGTTTCACAGAAGATGATCAGAAACAGGATGGCGTAAACCCAGACGCCATAGTTCTCGAACAGCTCTTTCAAATGCACGTCAACGTGCAGGATAAAGTCGATTGCAAAGAGGATCAGATCCATTTTTTCCGTACCCATAAAGTGAACGGCGTGGAGTCTACGCCAATGCTATCCGGGCGACAATCACCGGGCCAGCCTCTTTTTCATTCCCATAGCCCCACCCTCAAATGAAACCGTTTTCCACCGCTATCGAAAGGAAGAAACACATGGGCAGAGCTCAAGCCATAGGGTGTATGTCGCTTGAATGGAACCATGCGCCAGCAGCAACGCCTCCACTACCATCTCGACTGTTAACGCTGGCTGAGTGAGGGTCATGGGTAATCAGTTGTGATTTTGCCTTGGCCCCTGCATCTTCGCCTATATCTTCGCCGGCATGGTAGTTGAGCGCAGATCCTGATCGGAGTCCCTCTTCCATCTACGTTCACTACCCGCGCATCTTCACCACTACCAGCACCCTCCCCGCTCTCCCCCGCGCGACTCTTATGCCGGCCAATTCGAGTCTCTGTGGCAATAACGCCTCCACTGGCCGGGCAACCCTATGTAATGCGTTGAACTCTCATAAATTTCAACCCAGGTCTCATTTCATCTTTTCTACCATCGCAGCAATTGATCTGGCGCAACTCTGCATCGGATAAAACAACATTGAGTTTACCTGTTTGGTAAATTCAGCATTGAGTAGTCAGGTACAACATTTCAATTTCACCACCAACAACATGTCTGCCCTCCCTACCGGGATAAAGTCCACACCACAAGATGGATCGGGCCAGACCAGACAAAAACATTTATCTGGGAGTGATAAACGTGGGTTCACAAAACAGGCATTCCAAACTGGGGCTCACCGCCCTGCTGCTGGCCAGCTGGCTTGGCGCCAGCGGCTCGGCATACGCCGCTGATGAGGCACAAACCAAAGAGAAAGTAGAGGCGCGCAGCGAGCTGTTCGCCAAGGATCACGCCGATCAGTTCACCAGCTGGCAAGCCACCAGCGAAAGCAAGGAGCGCACCGATGCGCTGGCGGAAGATCCCAACATGGTGGTGCTGTGGGGCGGTTACCCCTTCGCCAAGGATTACAACAAGCCGCGCGGTCACTTCTATGCGCTGACCGATGTGCGCGAAACCCTGCGTACCGGCGCCCCGAAAACAGCCGAAGATGGCCCCCTGCCCATGGCCTGCTGGAGCTGCAAAGGCCCGGATGTGGCCCGCGTCATCGACGAGAAGGGTGAGGATGGCTACTTCAAGGGGATGTGGGCAAAAGGTGGCCCCGAGATCGTCAACACCATCGGCTGCGCCGACTGCCACGATACCGCCTCGAAGGAGTTCAAGGAGGGCAAACCTGCCCTGCACCTCTCCCGTCCCTATGCCGATCGGGCCATGACCGCCATCGGCAAGCCGTTCAAGGAGCAGGGGCGCTTTGATCAGCAGTCCCAGGTGTGCGGCCAGTGCCACGTGGAGTATTACTTCAGCGGCCCCACCAAGGCGGTCAAATTCCCCTGGGACAAGGGCACCAGCGTGGAGCAGATGGAGGCCTATTACGATGAAATCGGCTTTGCCGACTGGACCCATGCCCTCTCCAAAACCCCCATGCTGAAAGCCCAGCACCCCGAGTACGAAACCTGGCGCGCCGGCATTCACGGCCAGAACAACGTCGCCTGTGTCGATTGCCACATGCCCAAGGTGCAGAACGAGCAGGGCAAGGTCTACACGGATCACAAGGTGGGCAACCCCTTCGATCGTTTCGAGCAGACCTGCCGCAACTGCCACACCCAGAGCAAGGAGATGCTGCAAGGGATCGTCAAGCAGCGCAAAGAGGCGGTGATCGAAACCAAGCTGAAGGTCGAGAAGCAGCTGGTACACGCCCACTTTGAAGCCAAGGCGGCCTGGGATGCCGGCGCCACCGAGGCCGAGATGAAGGATATTCTGCAGGACATCCGCCACGCCCAGTGGCGCTGGGACTACGCCATCGCCTCCCACGGGGTGCAGATGCACGCTCCCGAAGTGGCCCTCAAGGTACTTGGCAGCGCGCTGGATAAAGCCGCTGACGCCCGCACCAAGCTGACGCGCCTGTTGGCCAGCAAGGGGATCAGCCACGAAATCGCCATCCCCGACATCTCCACCAAGGAGAAAGCACAAGCGGCCCTTGGCATGGATATGAAGCAGTTCAACAGCGACAAGGCCCAGTTCCTCAAGACCACGGTCCCCGCCTGGGATGCCGAGGCCAAAGCGGCCGGACGGCTGGCACAGTAACGGCGCCTGCGGGTCCGGCCCCAAGTCTGGCCCGCAGCTGATGGAGGCTTCCTATGGGTGATTTAACGATGGATTTCTTACGACTGATGCTGATGGCAGCCATGCTGCTCACCAGCCTGCAGGGTCAGGCGGCCGAGCCGGCAGCAGCCCCTGTTCCAGCTACACATGAGGTGGAATTTTTACGCAATCCCGACAAGGCCTGCACCGACTGTCACAAGGAGCAGAGCGAAGGGATGCACGGCAAGCATGGCCAGGCGACCAATCCCAACAACCTGGCACCGGTGACCTGCACCAACTGCCACGGTCAGCCCTCCCCCCAGCATCGGGAAGGGGTCAAGGATGTGATGCGCTTTAGCGACAGCTTCAATAACAAGCAAAGCACCGAGAGCTACCCCATCAGCGAACAGAACGGGGTCTGCATGAGCTGCCACGAGCCCAAAGTGCTTCGCGAGGCGCTCTGGGCCCACGACGTGCACGCCACCAAGCTCACCTGCACCAGCTGCCACCAGCTGCATCCGGCCAAGGAGCCCATGGTGGCGATCCCGGAGAAGTCCCGCATCAAGCTCTGCGTCGACTGCCACAGCAAACAGCATGAGGCCAGCAAGGCCCGGCAGGAGCAGTCCAAATCGGCTACCGGCAAGGAGGCATCATGAGCTGCTCTCGCCGTGACTTTATGGCGGGCATGGGCGCGGGGGCCCTTATCATGATGACGGGGCCGGTGCGCGCCGGGGCGGCTACCCTCGCCCACAGCCAGACTATCGATGGGGTACGCTTTGGCATGCTCCACGATGAGACGGCCTGCATCGGCTGCACCGCCTGCATGGATGCCTGCCGGGAAGTGAACAAAGTGCCGGAAGGCGTCTCGCGCCTCGAGATCATCCGTTCAGGCCCCATCGGTGAATTTCCCGACGCCGAGTACCGCTTCTTTCGCAAGTCCTGCCAGCACTGCGACAACGCCCCCTGTGTACACGTCTGCCCGACTGGTGCCTCCCATATCCGCAAGGAGGATGGCATTGTGGATGTCGACGCAGATCTCTGCGTCGGCTGCATGTATTGTCTGGCTGCCTGCCCCTATCAGGTGCGCTTTATCAACCCTGTGACCAAGGTTGCCGATAAGTGCGACTTTTGCCGCAAGACCAACCTCGCGGCGGGCAAGGAGCCAGCCTGCGTGGAATCCTGCCCCACCAAGGCGCTGGTGTTCGGCAATCTGGATGATCCGGATAGCCCCATCGCCCAACGGCTGGTGAAGGAGACCACCTATCGCTACAAGCAGGCACTCGGCACCTCACCCAAGATGTACCGCGTGCCCAAAGGGGAGGTAAAGTCATGACCATGCAAGCGGCATTTCACTTCCC
>NZ_JBODRQ010000106.1:0-12256 GCF_050633025.1 Aeromonas sp. | reverse complement strand
AGTCAGACAGGAATGCCGCCTGACCTACGCCATACACCAGATTTGACAATAGCTCTTCCAGTTCCATCGATATCCCTTTCGTCCTTGCCCAAAACCGTTAGCCCACACCTCCTGGCTTGGCATTTGGGAGTCAAATGATTACTTTCAACCGCCATTCACACCACAAAGGATGAGAAAAGGACAACCATTTGAGGCAGAATTTGTGACGTCTATCTGTTACACTTCGCGCCCGCCATTTTCCGGCTCACTCTCTGACTTGATGTCAGGCGCAGCCGTCGGTGGTTACAACCTCCGTCTCGCTCATGCCGAGCTAACCAAGCCAAACACAGCCCAGCTGGAACACAGGAACCCATTATGAGATTTGAATCGTTCGATTTTGCCCCCGAGATTTTGCGTGCTGTCTCAGATTGCGGTTATCAGGAGATGACCCCTGTGCAGCAACAGGCGATCCCGGCCATTCGCCGTGGCCGCGATGTGCTGGCCAGCGCCCAGACCGGTACCGGCAAGACCGCCGCCTTCGCCCTGCCCATTTTGCAGCGTCTGGTAGACAATCCAGCGCCGGTCCAGCCTTCCAACGCCCGGGTGCTGATCCTGACCCCGACCCGCGAGCTGGCGGCTCAGGTGGCGAGCAACATCAATGACTTCGCCAAGTATCTCGATATCACCACCATCACCATCGTCGGCGGTGGCAAGCAGGACGTGCAGGCCAAGAAGCTCAAAGCGGGCGCTCACATCATTGTGGCCACCCCGGGCCGTCTACTGGAGCACCTCACCGCCTGCAACCTCAGCCTCTCCGGCGTCGAGTGTCTGGTGATGGATGAAGCGGATCGCATTCTCGATATGGGCTTCAGTGCCGATGTGCAGAAGATCCTGCAAGCGGTCAACAAGACCCGTCAAAACCTGCTCTTCTCCGCCACCTTCTCCGATGCGGTGAAGAAGCTGGCCAACCTGATGCTGGATCGCCCGCAGATCGTCAGCGTCAACAAGCAGAACTCCACCGCCGACACCGTCAGCCACACCGTCTATCCGGTCGAGCAGAAGCGCAAGCGCGAGCTGCTCTCAGAGCTGATTGGCAAGCAGAACTGGCAGCAGGTGCTGGTGTTCGCCAGTACCCGCGAGAGCTGTGATGTGCTGGTCGAGGAGCTGAACCTCGACGGCATCAAGTCCGCCGTGGTCCATGGCGAGAAGGCCCAGGGCAACCGTCGCCGTGCCCTGCGCGAATTCATGGAAGGCAAGGTACGGGTACTGGTCGCCACCGAAGTGGCCGCCCGTGGTCTGGATATCCCGAGCCTGGAATACGTGGTCAACTATGATCTGCCGTTCCTGGCGGAAGATTACGTGCACCGCATCGGCCGTACCGGTCGTGCCGGCAAGCGCGGCATGGCCATCTCCTTCGTCAGCCGTGAAGAGGAGCGCACCCTGCTGGAGATCGAGGCCCTGATCGGCCAGAAGATCCGTCGCATCATGGTGCCTGGCTATGAGGTGAGCAGCCGTGACGAGCTGATCAAACAGCTGCAGGAGCGTCGTCGCTTCGGCAAGCGCCCGCAGCGTGAAGATAACGCCGTGGCCCAGGTGATGGCCGAAGCCAAGCTGCAGGGTCAGCGCCTCAAGCGTCTGGCTGCAGCCAAGAAGCCCCGTCAGCCGAAATAAGGCGGGCAGTTGCTCTATTGAACCGCAAAGGCGCCACTGGCGCCTTTGCCATCTCTGTCATCGGTGTTGGCCCCTGGTGGTCAACTCAAGGATTGCTTATGACCTCTCAGACCTACAATCAGGCCCTGCTCGAGATGGCCACCCAGAGCCTGGCCGAACTGGCCCGCACCGCCGAGCAAAAAGCGGGCAAGCGCACTCCGGCCCAAGAGAGCCACTTTCTCTGCACCTGGATGGCCGACTCCCTCAAGGAGAAGCGCTTCTCCCGTCTGGTGATGGAAGATTTGAAAGCTTGGGTGCAGCTTGGCCGCACCCTGGGCGCGGGTGCCGATCTCAAGGGGCTACTGGAGCGCATCGCCTTCCAATACCAGTGCGCCATGACCAATCCACAGCAGCTGGGTGCCAAGCTGGCGGCCCTGCTGGAGGAGCTGGCAACGGCAGGCTGGCTGGTGCTGACCGAGAGCGAGGTGAACGCCAAGCTGCGCCTGCAATCTGGCGGTCAGGCGAGTCTGGTGGTAAGCCACAGCGAATATGAAGGCCATATCGAGGGCGGTGAGCTTGTCAAACCCCTCACCCTCTATGTGCGCGGTGATGAGAAGGTGCTGGCCGAGGCCGCCTTCAAGCACGGTCTGCTGCTGAGTCAGGGCAACAAGAAAACCACCCTGGTCAAGCACCACAAGGCCTACCGGCTGATGCCGGACAACGCCCAACCGGCGCTGGCACTGCTGAGCGAGGCTCGCCAGAGCGCCTGATCCCGCCTGTTTTCAGCAATAAAAACGGCAGACCCTTGCGCAGGATCTGCCGTTTTTTATTGTTCGATGTTTGGTGATGAGGTTGGGTAGTCGTTTAGCGGATCTTGATGCCAATCTGGCCCGCGTCACACCACTCGAACATCACCTCTTCGCTCTTGCCGCAGCAACTGCCACCACAGACACGGCTTTCACGCTTGATGACCCGCCCCTTGCGCATCCAGACGCCGAGCATGGCCTCAACCGCATCTTCCGAGGTGTGGAAGTGGCGAGCCAGATCACGCCGGCTCACCTTCTGCTGCGCGGCGAGGTAATCCCCCAGCTCGCGCAGGATCATAAGGTCACCACCTTGCGGGCAACGATGTCACCGTGACGGCGACCGGCCCACCAGAGCAGCACCAGAGAGAGGCCATAGCTGACGATCCAGAACAGGCTCTGCTCCGGGTGAGCGGCAAAGGTGGCGACCTGATAGAAGAGGGTCGCGCACATAAAGGCCATATAGTTGCACCATACCGCCGTCATCAGCGCCCACTGGCGACCGGTTTCCCGCACCAGGGCCCCCATGGCGGCGGCGCAAGGCATGTAGAGCAGCACGAACAAGAGGTAGGCAAAGGCACCGGCCGCCCCGTCGAAGTGGGTCTGCATGTTGCCGTAGGTGGAGACATCGACCTCCTGCGCCTCGGCGGCAGCTTTCTGGTCGTCGAGGTTGCCAACATCAAGCCCCATGGGGTCGCTCGGGTTGATCTCCGCCAGATTGGCCGCCACGGCATCGATCGCCTCGTGGAAACTGGCCACCAGCGAGAACTCGCTCGCCTCCTCTGCATCGCCACCACCGGCGTAGAGGCTGTTGAGGGTTCCGACCACCGCCTCTTTGGCGAAGATACCGGTGACGATACCGACCGTGGCCTGCCAGTTATCATCGCGTACACCGATGGGGTGCAGCACCGGGGTCACCGCTTGGCTTAACTTGCTCAGCACCGAGCTCTCCTGATCCTGATGACCGAAGCTGCCATCGGTACCCAGCGAGTTGAGTACGCTCAGCACGGCGACCACCAGCACGATGGTTTTACCGGCGCCAAAGACGAAGGATTTGAGCTTCTGCCAGGTCTTGATGGCAACGTTGACCGGACGCGGCCACTCGTAATCCGGCATCTCCATCAGCATGGAGTCGCTCTTGCCCGGCAGCAGGGTGCTGCGCAGCAACAGGCCGGTGAGCACCGCCACCAGAATGCCGATGAGGTAGAGACCGAACACCAGGTTCTGGCCTGATTCAGGGAAGAAGGCCACCGCAAACAGGGCGTAAACCGGCAGACGGGCACCGCACGACATGAAGGGGGCCATGGCGGAGGTCATCAGCCGCTCCCGCTCGGAGTTGAGGGTACGGGTCGCCATCACCGAGGGGACGGTACAGCCAAAGCCCATCAGCATCGGCACGAACGCCTTGCCCGGCAGACCGAGGCGGCGCATCAGGGCATCCACCACGAAGGCGGCGCGGGCCAGATAGCCGGAGCTCTCCAGCACCGCGAGGAACAGATAGAGGCAACCAATCACCGGAATAAAGGTGGCCACGGTCTGCAAGCCGACGCCAAAGCCATCAGCCAGAATGGCGCCTAGCCATTCGGGGGCATTGACCAGCCCCAGCAGGTGGTTCACCCCATCGACAAACAGGGCGCCGCCCATGATGTCGAAGAAGTCGATAAAGGCGCTGCCAACGTTGATGGCAAACAGGAACATCAGGTACATGACAAACAGAAAGAAGGGGATGCCAATCCAGCGATTGAGCAGCACCCGATCCAGCCACTCGCTCTGGGCCTCGGTGAGCTTGCCCTTCTGCTGACGAGCCTGTTGTACCCACTGGTGGATATGGCCGTAGCGAATATCCGCCAGTTGCAGGTCGATATCCTGCCCCTGATGGGCGCGAGCCACTACATTGGCGGCGGCCGCCTGCTGACCGGGCAGCAGGGTCTCCTGCATCACCGCATCCTCTTCCAGCAGGCGCAGGGCGCGGCCACGGGTAGTGAGGTGATGCGGGGCGAACAGGGTCTCCAGCTCTGCCAGATCCTGTTCAAGTACGTGGCCGTAATCGAGCTGCAAGGCCGTTTGCGGCTCACCGATAAACTGCCGGATCTGCTGCTTGAAGGCGGCAACCTGCTTGCTGTTGTGAGCAGAGAGGGCCACCACCGGGCAACCGAGGGATTTGCCGAGCTTGCTCTCGTCGATGACGATGCGGCGCTTTTGCAAGATATCCAGCTTGTTGAGCACCACCACCATGGGCAGGCCCAGTTCGCGCAGTTGCAGCGTGAGATAGAGGGAGCGCTCCAGATTGGCGGCGTCGATGACGTTGAGCAGCAGGTCGGGCTGTTGGCCCTGAGCAAAACGGCTGGCGATCTGCTCGTCCAGACTGCCATCCTGACCCGCCAGGCCATAGATGCCGGGCAGATCCATCAGTTTGAAGTGATGTTCACCCGCACTGAACTCACCCATCTTCTTGTCGACGGTGACACCACTCCAGTTACCCACCTGCTGGCGAGCACCGGTCAGGGCATTGAACAGGGAAGTCTTGCCACTATTGGGGTTACCCACTGTGACGAGGGAATAATTCATACCAGCTCTACCTTGATTCTCTTTTGGAACCCGTCACTTATTGCAGCTGACATGCAGATTATGCAGGTTCGACGTCTACGCTTATGAACCCTTTTCGGCAGCCTGAAAGCCCCTTGAGTGGTTCTACCTCGGTCGTGTTGGCAACCGGACACCTTGTCCAAACTGGCGACCTATACTGGCTCAACCTCTATTTGCTGGGCCAGACTCTTTTGCATGGAGAGACAGATCCCCTGACACTGGATCTGGAGCGGGTCCCCCAAGGGGGCTGAACGCAGATAGATAACTTCTGTTTGAGGTAGCAGCCCCATCACCATCAGTTTGCGACGCAGCGGCCGGGTCAGCTGGTTCATATTCTTGATGCGAGCACTCTGCCCCGGTGACAACTGCGTGAGTACCATGACTGACTCCTGAAGTTAAACAATAATAATTCTCTTTTACTTTGACGATTATATGCTGTGTCTTCAACTTTTATTTGAGTAAAATCAAACTTCGCTTAGCTAACCCATAAAGTCATCCCATGAATCACGACAGCAACAGCCGCCTTGTTTACAGCACAGATGGCGGTCAAATCAAGGAGCAGAGCGCTCCCCAATCCGCCTCCCCCTTCCCCACCGATGGAGTGGTGCGCATGCGCCGCGAGACCAAGGGACGCAAGGGCGCCGGGGTGATCACCATTCACGGCGTCCCCGCCGAACAGCAAAAGACAATCGCCACTTTGCTCAAGAAAAAGTGCGGTACCGGTGGCGGCATCAAGGAGGGGGTGATCGAGATCCAGGGGGACAAACGGGAGCTGATCAAGACCGAACTGGAGAAAGCCGGTTTCAGCGTCAAGCTGGTGGGTGGCTGATCCCCTTGTCACCTATGCGGTTTTTCCCTAGAATGCCCGCTCCCATTGAGGGGGAGTAGTCTCGCACGCCGGTGCCATCCATTGCATGAATACCGGTTTGCGATCCTGATCAACATACTTGGTGCCAAATCACCATGGTCAGGGTGATCCATGCCAGCCATGGATTTGACAAGACCTTTGACGGGCCAGTGCCAATACCGGGGACGGATGGCGCAGGCTTGTCTTTGGTTATAACAATTCCGTCCCCCGGTCATTTTTATGGAAGCCTTGTTAACCTCAACCCTCAGCGTTGCCATTGCCGAGATCGGCGATAAAACCCAACTGTTGGCGTTGCTGCTCATCTGCCGTTTTCGCAAGCCCTGGCCCATCATCGCCGGCATGCTGGCGGCTACCCTGCTCAACCATGCGGGCGCTGCCTGGATTGGCGAGTTTATCAGCCGCTGGCTCGATCCCAAGGTGATGACCTATCTGGTCGCAGCCGCCTTTATCGCCATGGCTATCTGGATCTTGGTGCCGGACAAGATGGATGACGAGGAGAGCTCGCTGGATAAATACGGCCCCTTTATGGCCACCTTCGTGCTCTTCTTTATTGCCGAAATTGGCGACAAGACCCAGATTGCCACCGTGCTGCTGGCCGCCAAATATGACTCCCTCATTCAGGTGGTAACCGGTACCACCCTCGGTATGATGCTGGCTAACGTGCCAGTGGTGCTGATCGGCAAGCTGGGGGCGGACAAGCTGCCGCTCAAGGGGATCCGCATCGCCTGCGCCCTGCTCTTTGTCGGGCTCGGGGTCAGTACCCTTATCTTCGTCTAGCGGCACTCTGGCCACCTCTGCTACGCAAGCCCTCTTCGGAGGGCTTTTTGCATTTTTGCTCCCGTATCCATCACTCCGGTAACAGCCGTTGTCGCAGCCGCAAGCTGCCACTGCACGGGAATGAGGCAGCCATGTCATAATGGGCCAAACCTCGTGGAGTCCCCCCATGCACAACGTATCAAGAGAGACGCTTCTCGAATGGCTCAAACAGGGACGGCTGGCGCCAGAGAAGCTGGCGGACGCCCTGACCCTCGCCGATCTTCCCCCCCATCCGGCGCGCTGGCAGTGGCTGTTTGACCGGCTGCTGCTCTGGCTCGGCGCCCTCTGTATCGGGGCTGGCCTTATCTTCTTCGTCGCCTTCAACTGGCAGGAACTGGGCCGGGTCTCCCGCCTCGCCCTGCTGGAGGCGCCGCTGCTCGCCATGCTGCTTCTGCTGTGGCGCAAACCGTTGGGGGAGACCCCCCGTCAGGCGCTGCTGCTCGCTATCGCCCTCAATATCGGCGCCCTGCTGGCGCTGGTGGGCCAGACCTACCAGACCGGCGCCGACCCCTGGCAGCTGTTCGCCACCTGGGCGCTGATGCTGGTGCCACTGGCGACATTTGGCCAAAGTCCCCTGCTCTGGACCTTAAGCTGGCTGCTCGGCCAGCTGGCGCTGGTACTCTACTGGCGGCTCGGTTTGTTTACGTTCTTCTTTACCTTCGATGAAGAGGGATTGGGCTGGTGCCTTACCCTGCTCAACGCCGCCCTCTGGGGTCTGCTTCTGCTGGCGCCAAACCGCTGGCGCCTGATGCCAAGCTGGCTGGCGGGTCTGGCCGCAGGTCTGGGGGCTACCCTGCTCACCCTGCTGGCGCTGTTTGATGCCGCCTCTGCGCTGGTGTGGCCGCTCTGGCTTGGCTGGCTCGCCGCCGCCTATGCCCTGTGGCACCACAGATTTATCGCCGGACTCGCCATGGGGTGCCTCAGCCTGATTGCCGTCATCCTCGCGGCGCTGGGCAAGTGGATGGAGCCCGACATCAACGGCTTCTTGCTGCTGAGCCTGATTGCCATCGGCCTTTCTGTCACCGCCGCCCGCTGGCTGCAACAACAACGGAGGTCTCATGAGTGATCTGACCCTTTGGCAAGCGCTGCAACAGGCCAATCTGGTGGAGGGGGAGATGCCCCGTGACACCCAGCCCCACTGGTCGAGCCGTTTTATGCTGGGACTGGTGGGCTGGATTGCCGCCCTGTTCCTGCTCTTCTTTCTCTTTATGACCTTCGAGCAGCTGACCCGCGAGGCCAACAGCGCCCTGCTGCTCGGGGTCGTGCTGCTGGCGGGGGCCTACGCCCTTAATCGCAGCCAGCGCGGCGATCTCTGGGATCAGTTCGTGCTGGCCCTTACCCTAGCAGCTGATGCCTGGCTGCTCTATGGCCTGCTCGATCAGCTTGATCTCCATCACGCCCTGCTCTGGTTTGGGTTGTGCCTGCTGTCCCTCGCCATCGCCGTGCTGTTCGATCACTGGCTGGTGCGGCTGTTTCACAGCGTGGCGGCGGCCTTGCTGCTCACCCTTGGCCTCGCCTGCCTCGGGCTGCAACTACTGGCCCTGCCGCTGGTGATGGCGGCCATCACCTTCTGCTGGCTGCGGGCAGATAGGGATCCAGAGCGCCACCATCTCTACCACTCCATCACGCTGGGGCTGGCCCTCTCGCTGCTGGTGCTGGGCCGTCTGCACCACCCGCTGTGGGATGGCGGCAGCAGCGTGCTGGACGAACTGGGGCTATCGCGCCTGCCGCTCTGGCTCAATCCGCTGATCTGCGCCGCCCTGCTGCTGGCGGTGATGGTGAAGCTGAGGCTCCCCCTGCTGTTTGGCCTGCCACTGGTGCTGATCAGCGCCATCATCCCCGGCATGGGGGCGGGCGCACTGGTGCTGATCCTCGGCTTCTATGCCGGCAGTCTGGGGCTGATGACCCTCTCGGCCCTGCTGCTGCTCGGCTATGGCTCCCTCTATTACTACGATCTGGGGCTCACCCTGATGACCAAATCCTGGCTGCTGCTGGGCTCCGGCATCCTGCTGCTGGGTGCCCGCCAGCTACTCACTACCTTTGCGGCAAGGAGCGACTCATGAACCCCGTCACCCGACAGCTCGCCCTGTTGCTGAGCGGCCTCGCCATCCTGGCAGGCATCAATGCCACCGTCTGGCGCTATGAGCACGCCATGAGCCGCGGCGAAGTGGTGCTGCTGCGGCTCGCCCCGGTCGATCCCCGCTCCCTGATGCAGGGGGATTACATGCGGCTCAACTATGAAATTGCCCGCGAGCTGACCAGCCGCGACACCCGTGCTAATCAAGACAAGGGCAGCGACACCCTGGTGATCCGCCTCGATGCCCATCAGGTGGCCACTCTGGTGGCCGATGGCAAACCGGATCGGCTCGCCAGCGATGAGCGGCTATTGCAGGTGCACCAGAGCGAGCGGCAGTGGCAGATCGGCCCCGATGCCTACTTCTTTGAAGAGGGCACGGGGGAGCAGTACGAAGCGGCCCGCTACGGCGAATTCCGGCTGCAAGGGGATGGCAAGACCCTGCTGGTGAGGCTGCGGGATGAGGCCTACCAGCCCATCGGGCAGATCCGCGCCCGCTGGTAACGGCAGTGAGCGGCTATTTACTCTGTTCATGGTCACACTCAAGAGAGTGGTGATCACCCAGAGGTCCCAATACGGATATGGCAATACTATCCTCTGTTGCCACTTTTCTGCTCCCCCCTTGCGCCGTCAGGTGCCCTATGGTGAGGCCGCCCTCTTTCAGCATCAAGGCCGTTTGCTCTGCAGCGTGCTCGGCCCTGCAAGCCAGATAGCTGCCGCTGCGCTAACGCCCCGCTCACCGCCGACATAGGGCGCAAGATGGCGGCCGCCCCTCGCGCTTTTTTGCCAAACATGCTCCATCGCCTTGGCGAAATCGGCAAGTCTGAGCACACTTGAGCAGATATTCCCTTGATCAGGATGGCAAAAATGAAACCATGGATTGGATTGGCCGGGGCGCTGCTGGCCACCCTCGCACAGGCGAGTCCTGAGCTCGGCAAACTGCACTACATCACCGCAGAGTACAAACCCTACAACTACGCCGATGCCAGCGGCGCCCCCACCGGCCTCGCGGTCGAGCTGCTGCAACTGGTGTGGAAAAAGACCAATACGCCAGCGCAGCCCATCACCATCATGCCGTGGGCGCGCGGCTACTACCTGCTGACCCAAAAGCCCAATGCGGTGCTCTTCTCCACCGCCCGCACCCAGGCGCGGGGCCCCCTGTTCAAGTGGGCCTGCCCCATCGGATATGCCGAGATCGTGCTGGTGGGGCTGGCCGATCGCAATATCACCATCACCAAGCTCGACGATGCCAAGGCGTTCAATATCGGCGCGGTGCGGGCCGATGTGGGGGAGCAACTGCTGCTCAACAACGGCTTTGACGAAACCAAACTGATGGCCGCCAACCGGCTGGCACAGGCGCTCAAGATGCTCACCTCCGGCCGGGTCGATCTGGTCTCCACCAACAAGACCACCATGGAGCAGCTGATCGTCGAACAAAAACTCGACCCCGCCCGCTTCAAGGAGCAGTGGGTGCTGAGCTCGGAGCAGTTCTGCTTCGCCTTCAGCCATCCGGTGAGCGACGAACTGGTCAAGGAGTTCCAGACCGGCTTGACCCAGGTGCTGGCGAGCAGCGAATACCCGTTGCTGCACAGCAAATACTTCCCAACCCCCGCCGCCAAATAGCGGCTCCGCGCCAAACACCAACAACAAGGGGCCCACTGCGGGCCCCTTCGCTTTTTTCCGTTTGCGCTCCCCTCTTTTTACCGTTTGCACTCCTCTCGCGGCGTCACCCCACCGCCCTGCCACGACCAAGCCCCGACAACCATTAACCAATCACTCATTAATAAAAAATTTGTGCCAGCGCAAAAAATCACTCTTTTCTGATAGTTAGCCCATCAAAACCATAGATAAGACCACTCTGGCTCCGTAATATGGCGACGGGCGTCTGTTGACCCCTTTTCCGAGATCAATGGTCAACGGCGCAATCTGGTAGCGACAGTCAGGGGCGGTAGCGACTTTAGCGTAGGGTCGATTAGCGAAGCGTAATCGTCCACGGTAACCGTCCCCTCTCCCCCTGCGGGAGAGGGCTAGGGTGAGGGGTCGGTAACGTCTTTGCCTTGCAACAAGGTATTGGCACGGCTTCGCCAGTAGGGTCGATTAGCGAAGCGTAATCGTCCGCGGTAACCGTCCCCTCTCCCCTTGCGGGAGAGGGTTAGGGTGAGGGGGTCGGTAACGTCTTTGCCCTGTAACAAGGTATTGGCATGGCTTCGCCATGCAGGACGCGAGGACTCCGTCCTCGACGGGGTTTCGCCGCCGCTGCGCGGCTTGGCGAGTGACTTTTCTTTGCGTGGCCAAAGAAAAGTCACCAATCGAGCGGCCACCCCCACTTGTTCGCCCTCCTTCGTCGGGTTCCCTCGGTTCACCCGTTTGTCCCACGGCACGCGCCGCTGGGCTTTGACCTCCACCATCCATGGTGTCGGCCAAAGTCCGCTGCGGACATCCATGTCCTTGCGCCAAACCGGGACGAGCGTTGCTCGTCCAATACCGGTTTGGCCCATGGCCCAGCGGCGCTCGCTCGGCGTCCTGCCTCGCGGCCTGGACAAACGTGCTCACCTCGGCGAACAACAGGGGGCAACACACCCAACCCGCCGCCCCGAGGCCGGTTAACAGGCGTAGGGTGCACCAAGCGCAGCGCATTGCACCGCGGTAACACACCCCAGCCTATTCGTGGCAAAGATCGGGCGGGTTGTTAGCTCAGAGTCAGCCCCTCGCCCACCCCATGGCGAGATCAGATTGTCGCGCCTATGCAACAAGCACCATCAACATGGTTGCATAGGTGAAAAAAATCATGGTGGGTATAACGGCAAGCGGCAGATATCCCAATTGGGAAACGGCTTTATATTGAAGGCCCGATAGTGAGTATTTCACCGTAATAACACCTTATTTCTCGAACGTCCGATTACGCTTCGCTAATCAGACCTATAGCCCTTCATTTACGAAAACAATGAAAATCATTGTCAATATTAAAAACCTTTTAACAGAAAAATTAAAATCATGAAATTCATCTCAGAAAAGTATCAATCAATTAAACCTGAAATAAATTACTTAACTGATCCAGTAGTTATTTCACAGGCTTGGAAAAAAACGCACTCATACATAAGAAGCTTTAATTGGTATGCTGATACACTATCTCTTGACGCATCCACTATAGCTATTGAATATGAGGCAAATAAGTGGGGGCAACAGCTAAAATTAGGAAGAGATTTGCATAAGCTAGAACTTGTTCCCGCTGCAAAAAGCGAAGCATGGATTATAGATAGAAATCTAGGATGGATACCAGCGGCATTTACAGATGATCACAACAAACAAGAGCGTAATAATACCCCACCGATTAGGCCATTAGCCCATCTCACGATACGGGACCAAACTTGGGCTACGACAGCAATGATATGCCTAGCTGATGCTATAGAGACGGCACAAGGTGATTGCAGCTCAGGAAAAGATACCTCTGTTTACAGTTATGGTAACCGCTTAATTTGT
>NZ_JBODRQ010000105.1:0-12349 GCF_050633025.1 Aeromonas sp. | reverse complement strand
TATACAGGAACTTAATATTAGATATCAATTAAAATTCCATCCAAAGTATCGGCATCTATGCAAGTTGGCCAAGAAATCGGCTGGTTCAAGGCCAGGGCGGGAGCATACTTTGTTAAAAGTAACAAATATGACGTTCGGCCACAAAACACCCAATCGGTGAGTAAATAGCACTCCGTTTCACTTCAAGGTGTGAGTAATATTCATACGAATGGCTGGCGTTTTGACCTGATTATTCATTTTTTAGATTAGGGTGCTCTCGCCCTGGGTTCAAGGTGGCCTAGATATTGAGCGGATGTTGCACTGCTGAATTGAATTCGCCCTAAGCCACTCCGATGCAGTCATATTGGGTAAAATTCAGTGGTCAGCATCTTCATCCTGGCATGCTGCTAATAGGGCGGCCCTCTTTATTAACGAATATAGTCAAACAACGTCAGACGACTTATTTTGCTGAAAGAGAGTTGCGAGGCACTCAATGCTGCATCCTCTTTTGACAAGGTAGAAATCACCTCATAAAGATCCGCCTCCGACACTTGAGCTCTCGCCTCGGCGTTGAGGTTACTCAATCCCTCATTGGAGCCCATAACATGCTCCAGGCTGTTCATCCGGCCACCCAGCGCCCCCAACCCATGATCGATATTCAGGCGGGCATTTCTCATATGAATGGTGGCATCTGCTATTTCCTGCTCGAATGTATCGGCAGAAATAGCGGGATCGCGCAGAGCCGTAATTAAATCAGACATGCCGTTCAGCACATTGTCATTTTGGGGTGGATTGAGAGCAAACTGCTGTGCAGTACCGCCAGCGGGTTGATCCAAAGTCAGCTCGAGGCCATTAAAGGGAATCTTGGTGCCGGGAATATAATTCCCCGTCTGCAAGGTAGTGCCACCGCTATCCTTGATATCATAGGTATCCGGTGGGCCAATGGTGGTTGATACCGTATAGGAGTTGCTTGGCAGTAGCGAGTTGTAAGTGGATTTGAAAAAATTATCAAAATTACCTTGGTCACCGATCCCGACCTTGATGTTCGCAGTGGTTGCGCTGGCGGTTCTTCTGGTCGCCACAATTTCGAACAGATCCTGCCCTGAATCATTGGCAGCAATTTGCACTGTCGGTGATACCTGAATTTTTCGCTGACCAGGATCACCCTGATAAATATATTTTCCGTTGACATCTTTTATATACGGCTGGGTTTTGCTTTGATTGCCACCAAATATAAATTCACCAGAGGAATTTTTGCTGTTCATCAGATCGAATATCTGCTGCTGCAATCCCTCCAGCTCGCTGGCAATAGCCTTGCGATCATCCGTGCTGATAGCGCCATTATTTGACTTCTGGATCAGGGTCTGGGCACTGAGCATCGCCGTATTGAGAGAATCCAATACCGTCTCTTCATGCCCCAGGCTGTTTTCCAACAAGCTGCCATTGACACTGTACTGCTTGAACAGCTCGATCTCCTTGGTCAGGGCCATCTTCTGACTCATCCCAGAGGGATCTTCTCCGGCAGTCTGGAATTTATTGCCGGTTTGCAGTTGTTGATAAGCGGTATTCAACCGCTCGTTGGCACTGTTGAGGGAATAGATATTCCGGTCGTAGATCATGTTGGTGGTGATGCGCATGACGTTACCTCACGGAAGAGAGCAGTGTATCGAAAATGGTTTTGGCTGTGCTGACGATCTGCGCCGATGCCGCATAGGATTGCTGGAAACGGATCAAATTGGCTGCCTCCTCCTCCAGGTTGACCCCTGATACGCTTTCAAAGATGCCCGTACTTTGAACAAGCTTCGATTCATTGGCCTTGAGCAGAGTTTTTGCCTGACTGGTATTGTTGCCCACCTCCATCACCAACCCGGAATAAGCCTGATTAAAAGTCATCTTGTCGTTGGTGGTCCCACCATTGGTGCTCTTGCGCACCAGCTCCTTGTTTTGCAGCTCGGCCAGCGCCAAGCCATTACTGTTATCGGCAAAGCCATTGCTGTTATAACTGAGCTTGAAGCTATCATTGGGATCCACAGCCCCTGTGATGCTGAACTCGTAGCCAGGCGCCAGTTTCGGGTTGGCATAGACAGCGGCTCCGGCGGGAAACGGGTTAACGATAGCCGACATCAGGTTCTGCCCCTTGCTGCTCGCAGGTGCAGTGCCGACCAAGGTAGTACCATCGGCTTGAAATACCTGATAGTTACCACTGGCATCGATTTTGACCACCTGAGGTGCCGTCATGCTCAGGCTGTTGGTGCCAAAGCCCGACCCCGTCCCGGTATTGAATACACCGCCCAGTTTGATCCCGGCCCCGCCGCCATTATTGGTGCTCTTTTCTGCTTTGAGCGGGGACGCCAGGGCCAAATCTTCCGACCGGGTGATCAACGGCTCCAATCCGGCAGCCACGCCCTTGGTCGGTTGCAGCAACAATTTGTCACCCGCGGCAGGGGTACCGGTGAGATCGATTGAAATGCCGTGACCAGTAAGTTCAAACGTTGCAGGAGGAGTCGTGCCCGTTGCTACAGAAGTGCGATTGCCTGACTTGTCCAGCGAGAATATCTCATAACCGGTGGCACTGCTAAATTGCACTTCATAATCAAACGGGGTCACTGATGTCCCCTTGCCCGGCACGAAACTGACATTCGCCCCGACCGTCCCCGTGTTATTGCCGTAGGGTAAACCCTTGCTGGTGGGCAGGGTGAAGATATCACCGCCAATCTCGTTATCCAGATCCATTCCGAGGCGGTTCTGCTGGTTCATCGCATCGGCCATCGCCACGGCCAGCTGCCCCAGTTCTCGCTTGGTGGGCTCAAGATCGGCACGCGCCTTGAACAGCCCTCCCATGGCACCGCCAAAAGTCGAGTTATCTATGGTTGCCTGATTATCCCCCAGAGTCAGCTGTAACTCTTGGGCCCGAGAGTCAGGATCCCCCGCAATCACTTTGAACTGGGCGACTCCCCCATCTAGGATCAACGAATGACCGGTGCTCATATTGACCAGCATGCTGCCGTTGGGTTGGACTACGGTGCGAATATCCATCTTCTCCGACAACTTGCGGATCGCCTCATCCCGCTGATCAAACAGCATCAGGTTCTCTTCGGGCCCGCCCTGGGTGCGGATGATAGCTTGGTTGAGATCATTGATGCTGATGAGCAGACTGTTGACCTGCTTGGTTTCATCTTCGACACGGGTGTTGATTGTATCGCTCTGCTTGTCAAGCTGCGCCGAAAGGGTATGGAAGCGGTTGACCACACTGCTCAATTCCGTCATCGCAATCTTGCGTCCCCCAAGCTCGGCGGGCGATTCATTGGCTGAGTGGAATGACTTGAAGTAGGAGGTAATCGCCGCCCCCACGCTGTTGCCGGTATCCGCCAACAAGCTGTCAACGTCAGCCAACTGCTGGTAATGGGTCTGGGAGGCATGATAGGCGGAGGTGTCACGACGCACCTCCCCCTGCATATAGTCGTTGATCACCCGCTCGGTCTTGATGTCACCGGTACCCAGACCAAGGGCATTGGTATACACCAGCGTACGCTCACGCACATAGCCCTGGCTATTGACGTTCACTATGTTGTTACTGGTGGTCTGCAACAGACGTTGCTGTGCCAGCACGCCCGATGAACCAATCCCAAGCAGGTCGCTTGCCATAGGTTACAACTCCATCTCGTTGTATTGGGCAATGGCATCACTGCGCAATACCTGTTTCAGTTTTCTGGCATAGTGCGGGTCGGTGGCATAACCCGCCTGTTGCAGCGCCTCGAAGTAGCGATCAGGACTATCGACCTTCGCCAGGGCGCCCTTGTAGCGAGAGCCGGAAGTGAGGAAGTCCACATAGTCGTTGAAGCTCTCTTCAAACGACTCATAGGAGCGAAATGCCGCTTTCTGGCGGGAGGCAACGCCTTGCTCATACTCGAGCGTGCTGACCACGGCCTTGGGCCCTTCCCAGCGCGGATCGGCCTTGATGCCAAACAGGTTATGGGTCACCTGCCCCTCGCCATCCTTGATCACCCGCTTGCCCCAACCGCTCTCCAGTGCCGCCTGAGCGACCAGTACCGCCGGGCTTAACCCCAACTTGTCGGCCGCTTTCTTGGCCAGCGGCATCAGGCGATTGACAAACTCTTCCGGCGTAGCGAACTCCTTGCTCCCACTTCCGCTGGCTCCGCGATCTTCACTGGCAATACGTCCCATAGGCGGAATGCTGCGGTGCGGTCGACGGGGCATAGTGAGTGCGTGGCTCTCCTTGACCCCCTCGGTCATCTCTTTTTCAGCAAAATCTTTGCCAACTTTTGATGCCGCGATCAAACCATCGGCCGCCGCCGTGGGTGGCTGATAGGGTTTGTAGGTCCGTTCGGTGCGCTGCGGCATCTTGAGCACCCGTCCATCCTGATGGGTAAAGGTCTCGGGAGAGAGCTGCTTAACCACCATGTCAGCCAATCCCAGTCCCCCCTTGCTGGAGATGTCGGCAACCCGCTGCTCATCCAGCATCCCTTCATAGAACTGGGTATAGCTGCTGTTCATCGGGTTGTCCTGAGTCAACACCCCGTTGGCCTGACGCATGCTCTGAAACAGCATCTGGGTAAAGATTGACTCGAACTGGCGTGACGCACTCTTGAGCGCTTCGGCCTGTCCCTCTTTGCTTTGGCTCATCTGACGCAGACGATCCAGGTTCTTGATGTCCTGTACCATCCCGAGATTCATGCCGCTGTTGGTGTCAAACTCCGCCATTTTGCTTACCTCATTGCCACCCATGGCAACCACTTGCCGCTGTTACAATATGACCAGTTGCCCTTCGATAGCACCTGCCTGCTGCAGCGCCTCGAGGATAGCCATCAAATCACCGGGGGCGACCCCAACCTGATTGACCGCACGAACCAGCTCATCCAGGGTCGCACCGGTATCAAACTTGAACATCCGCCCAGGCTCCTGCTGGACATTGATAGTCGAGTCGTTGGTCACCGTTGTCTCTCCCCCTGCCAGCGGATTGGGCTGGGAGACCTGCTGGTTTTCGGCGATGGTCACCGTCAGCCCGCCGTGGCTGATAGCCGCCGGTTTGAGCTTGACCTGACTGCCGATCACTATGGTGCCGGTGCGGGAGTTAACGATGATCTTGGCCGCCTCGTTGGCCGGATCCACCTCCAGGTTCTCGATGGTGGCGAGATAGGAGACCCGCTGACCCGGATCCCGCGGGGCATAGACCTTGACCGAGGTGGCATCGAGTGCCTGAGCGGTATTGGGCCCCACCAGATCGTTGACCACATCGGCCAGACGGCGCGCAGTGGTAAAGTCGGGGCGGTTAAGGTTGAAGGTAATCGTGTCCCCCTGGCTGAAGGCGTTAGGTACCTCCCGCTCCACGGTCGCACCATTGGCGATACGTCCCACTGTCGGGGTGTTGATCACCACTTTGGAGCCATCAGCCCCCTCGGCTCCCAGCCCCCCCACTACCAGACTGCCCTGGGCGACCGCATACACCCGCCCATCGAGCCCTTTCAGGAAGCTCTGCAGCAGAGTGCCGCCTCGCAGGCTCTTGGCCTCACCGATGGCAGACACCGTCACATCAATGGTCTGACCCGGTTTGGAAAAGGGGGGCAGATCGGCATGAATCGCTACCGGCGCCACATCCTTGATCTTGGGCTTGATATTATCCGGCACCTTGATGCCAAAGTTGTTGAGCATGGTGCGGAAGGTCTGCTCGGTGAAGGCGTTGTTCTTCTCGCCCGTACCGGGCAACCCCACCACCAGACCGTAACCAATCAGCTGGTTGTTGCGTACCCCTTCAACCGTGCTGATATCCTTGATCCTGGCCGCATTAGCCCCCCCCAGGGGCAGCAGACAGCAGAGCAGAGTGACAAGACGGAGTGACTTCATAACATCTCCTAGAGTGGCCACCAGGGACCATTGAAAAAGCTGGTAAGCCATCCCTGTTCCTGGGTATTGGCCAGATCACCGGTACCACCGTAGTAAATGCGGGCATTGGCCACTTTCTGGGACGAAACGCTGTTATCAGACGTCACATCCTCCGGGCGAATAAGGCCGGTGATCCGGATATATTCGTTGCCATTGTTGAGCATGATCCACTTCTCGCCGCGCACCAGCAGATTGCCGTTGGGCAGCACCTTGGCCACGCTGACCGAAATATTGCCCTGCAGGCTGTTGCTCTGATCTGCCTTGGCCTGTCCCTTGAACGCACTGTCTTGACCAATGGATGCCGAGAGATCATAGGGGCTGGCAGTGACCGGCACGCCGCCCAGCTTGACCGGATCCAGATTAAACTTGTTGTCCTTGCCACTCTGTGTATTGGCCTTTTTCGAGGCGGAGGTCGACTCTGACAGCTCGATGGTAATGATGTCACCAACCTTGTGCGCCTTGATATCCGAATAGATGCCATTGACCTGATCCGGCTGGAAAATAGCCCCTGTCGGCCGCACCGAAACCGGCTCCGACTCCCCGTAGACGGGAGAAAACTCGGGATCATCAGGCTTGGGTGTATTGGGTGTACTGCTACACCCGCCCAGTACCAGCAATCCCAGCATCCATAAGGCTTTCATCATGCACCTCCCAATTAGGTACGCTGGATCAGGAAGGACATCATGCCATCCACGGCAGAGAGCACCTTGGAGTTCATCTCGTAGACCCGCTGCGCCTGAATAAGGTTTACCAACTCTTCGGTCACGTTAACGTTGGAGGTCTCCAGCATCCCCTGCTTGATCACCCCAAGGCCATCGGCACCGGCAGTCCCCTGCGCGGCAGCACCGCTGGACTGGGTCTCGACGAACATGTTCTCCCCCATCGGCTGCAAACCGCTGGCGTTGACGAAATCGGAGAGGTTGATCTGACCCACCACCTGAGAGGCACCATCCCCCTTGAGCTGCACCGAGACCTGGCCATCCTCGCCCACCGTGACGCTCTGGGCGTTTTCCGGGATCTGGATTTCCGGTTGCAATGGGTAACCATTACCAGGAGTCACAATGGTCCCTTCATCATTGAGGGTAAACTGACCATTGCGGGTATAGGCCAGGCTGCCATCTGGCAGCTGGACTTCAAAGTAACCACGGCCACTGATCATCAAATCCAGCGAGTTGTCGGTGGTTTGCACGTTGCCCTGACTGTGGTTTTTCTGAGTCGCCACCACCTTGGCACCCGCTCCCAGCATCAAGCCGGAAGGGAGCTCGGTATCGGCAGAGGAGCGACCGCCGGGCTGATTGATGTTCTGATAAAGCAGATCTTCAAAGATGGCCCGTGACTTTTTGAAGCCCACGGTGCTGGCGTTCGCCAAGTTGTTCGAGGTGACCGAGATATTAGTCTGCTGTGCATCCAACCCGGTCTTACTGATCCAAAGTGCGGGATTCATAGGTAACTCCTTGATTAGCTGATTCGCAGCAGTTGGGTTTGAGCTTCATCATTCTCTTCGGCCGTCTTCATGATTTTGACCTGGGTTTCGAACTGGCGTTGCAGCCGGATCAGGTTGGTCATCTCATCCACCACATTGACGTTGCTTCCCTCCAGGGAGCCGGCAATCAGGCCAACATTGGCCGCGGCAGGTTCCTTCTGGCCATCCTTGCGGCGAAACAGACCATCTTGCCCCTTCTCCACCGCATCGGCGGCCGGGTTAACCAGCTTGATCCGCTGAAAATCTTCCGGCAAGTTGGCGGCGGCCCCCTCCGGTCGACCACTGATAGTGCCATCCCGATTGATCTCGAGTTTTTCCATCGGCATCGGTAGCACGATAGGCTTACCGCCATCGTCCACTACGTTCAGACCGGTCGAGGTTTGCAAGTTGCCAGTCGCATTGACCTGCAAATTCCCCATGCGGGTATAGGCCTCACCCCCTTTGGGGTCCTGCACGGTAATCCAGCCCGGACCATCTACCGCCACATCCAGATCCCGCCCGGTCGTCATCAGCATGCCATGCTGCAGGTTCTGGCCCGGACGTTCAGCCATGGCAAACACCCGGCTTGGCAAGCCCTCACCGAATGCCTGCATGCTTCTGGCCTGCTCGAAATCGGACTTGAAACCAGTGGTATTGGCATTGGCGAGGTTGTTGCCCCTAACAGCCAAGCTGTTCATGGTCTCTTTGGCCCCGGACATGGCGATATAAAGCAGGTGATCCATGGAATTCTCCGTCAAACAGATGACTCTGACAGGAGAAATGCAATTAGAGTGCCAACAGCAGAATATGGGAGGATGAGGAGGTCGGGGGGGCGACTGAAGCAGGGAGGGGGCAATCCCCTCCCATTATCATTCATTGCGCGATTAACGGATCTGCAGGATGGTCTGCTGCAGCGAACTGTTGACCTCCAGAGAACGGGAGTTGGCCTGGAAGTTACGCTGGGCCGTGATCAGGTCCACAAGCTCGGATGTCAAATCCACGTTGGATTGCTCCAGTGACGATGACTTGATGGTACCAAATGTTCCGGAATTTGGCGTCCCCGGCAAAGCATCGCCAGAGAGCAAGGACTGGCGCCAGGAGGTATCGCCAACCTGAGTCAATCCTTGCGAGTTGGCAAACTTGGCCATGGCAACCATGGCGACCTTGAGTGTGGTGGCGTTACTGTACGTGGCAGAAACAACACCGTCTGGCGTAATTTCAACCTTTGTTAGACGGCCCACTGTCGCACCATCCTGAGTCAATTTGTTGACTTCAAAAGGTGAGTTGTATTGGGTAACAGTCCCAAGACGAATTTCCAACGTCTGAGTCGGGTCTGCACCATTATCGATAATCCCTGCTCCACCGGCGCCATTGCCCAATGCAACAGTCTTGATAGGCACAACCGGTATGGTTGTATCCAGCTTACCCGAAGGAGTAAATGTCATCTGCAGACCAGTGGGAATACCTGCTCCTGGACTCGCAGTACCACCATTAATATTTATAGGCTTGTCCCCTTCATACATGAACATACTCCAAGTTCCCGGGTTCAGAGGCTGCCCCGCATTGGCCGGATCTTCATGGCGGACAAAATATTTGGTGATTGTATGGGGAGCACCAAGCGAATCATAAATAGTTACTGATGTTGAATGAGCATATGTTGACGAGTTAGTGCGATCAAAATTAGCGGGCAAAGTAGGCTTTGTTTTACTATCGATACTCAAGTTAAAACTTGCCTCCACCAGTGAAGTCATTTTAGGCTCACCAGCCCTATCAGGTATTTGAATAGGCTTAGTCGCATTAATACTGACAGCCTTGGGCGTACCATCAGGATTAATTTCATAGCCTTGCAGGTAATGGCCCTGATTGTTGACCATATAGCTGTTTTCATTGAGCTTAAAGGCGCCGGCACGGGTATAGGTGCGATCCAGGTTGGTCAGGCCATCGGAGGTCACAAAGAATCCATTCCCCTGAATCGCCAAGTCCAGCGCGTTATTGGTAAATTGCAGCGCCCCCTGGTGGAACTGCTGGGCAACCGCACCGGTCGCCACACCGTTACCGACCTGAGTCTTGGCATTGACAAAGATGGAGTTGGCGTAGACATCCGCAAACTCGGCACGGGACTCTTTAAAGCCCATGGTGTTAACGTTGGCAATGTTGTTGGCGGTGACGTTCAAGTCTTTTTGTGCCGCGTTGACACCGCTCAAGGCATTGTTAAATGACATATCCAGCTCCTTAGATCGATGCTGTCGACGTGGTTTTTGACGGTGCAACCGTCGGATTTGAATTGGTGCCTGAAATTTGCAGAATATTGTTCAGATATTCGCTCCCCAGCCCTCTCAAGTTGAGACGAGTCGGGTTAGTTGCATTGCCCAAGGCAACGCTATCCACTTTGGCATAAGTGTATGCAGCAATATTTTCCGACTGGCCATCAAGAGTACCGCTGGCTTTGACGACATACTTGCCTGCAGAAACTCGGTTACCAGCCTTGTCTGTACCATCCCAAGCGACTTCGACGTTACCTTTTTGCTCTCCTTCCAGAGGAAACTCTTTGATAACTTGTCCCTTTTCGTCTTCGATAGTGATTTTGATATTCGCATATTTATTAGTAGTGCCAACCGCTACGACTGCTGATAGTGGCCCCTCTTTGTCTAAATAGCTTATATTGCTTGGCAGTAGCACGTTTTGACCTACTAAAGAGGATGCTTGCAGGGCTTGACTGGAAATCATCTGGTCATTGAGTTTCCCCATCTGGGTAGACAAACTACTGATCCCCTCCGAAGTTGACATGGACGCCATTTGGGAAAGCATCTGGGCATTGTCGACAGGCTTGAAAGGGTCTTGATACGATAATTGCATTGTTAGCAGCTTCATAAATGAAGCCTGATCCAGCTCTTTCTTGGGCGCTGTTGTTTTTGCATTACTCCCGATGGGCGCTGTAGCATTATTGGTACTAGAGGTTGATACGCCTGCATTACGAGAGGGATTCCAATAAAGATTATTTATGTCAGACATAATAAAAATCCTCTATTTACCCTTTGCCAAGCTGGAGTGTCTGCTGCAGCATCTTCTTGGCCGAATCGGCAACCTGTACATTGGTCTGATAACTGCGTGAGGCGTTGATCATGTCAGCCATCTCTTCGACCATGTTGACATTTGGCTTGAAGATAAAACCGTCTTTATCCGCCATCGGGTGATTGGGGTTGTACTCCTTGAGCAGTGGCGCCTTGCTCTCGACAATCCCCTTCACCTCCACCCCGACTGAGCCCTGCTTGTCAGACATCGCCTGATCGAGCTGGGCGGCAAAGACTGGCCGCCTGGCGTGGTAAGTATTTTCCACACTGGAGCTGACGCTGTCCGCGTTGGCCATGTTGCTGGCAACTGTGTTGAGGCGCACTGACTGTGCACTCATAGCCGAGCCTGCTATGTCAAAGACCTTGAACAAACTCATCACTGCTCTCCTTTCAGAGCCTTGAGCAGGCCACTGATCTTGCTATTCATAAATTCAAGGGAGGTTTGATACTCGAGGCTATTACGCAGAAATTCGCTGCGCTCCTGCTGCACATCGACTGTATTGCCGTCACCGGTATCCGGTTGCAGCGGGCGACGATATTGCACTGACCCCGGAGCCTCCATATTCAAGGCAAAGTGCTTTTCACTGGTCGTTGTCAGACCAAAACCTTGATCCGACTGGGCCTCCTGCAATGCCTGAGCAAAATTGATATCCCTGGCCTTGAAGCCCGGGGTATCGGCGTTGGCAATATTGCTGGAAAGCACTTCAGCACGCTTGGCGCGAACGCTTATCGTGTGTTGATGCACGCCGAATGCCTTGTCAAATGAAAAAGCCATAGCACACCTCCTGCTTAATAATTTTTATAAGCAAGAGGTGTGCCATTAGAGAAATTCAGATCGAAAAGCTGGGCGTGGGCGCCTTTCAGAGCGGAAACAACGGAAGTATCTTGCCCCCATGACCAGAGTGCAGCATCTGACCTCCATAGAGGTTGAACCACCGCTATAGTGGCGAGAGATGGCAAGTAAATTGAAGGACTGATCAGTAGACAAAGAAAGAGGGAAGGCCATCGCTTCCCTCTTCACATACACTGACAATGGCTTGGAAAACCCCAAAATATCAAGGGAATCAGGCCTATTTTACCTTGTAAACAATCCCCGGATTGCAGCGGATCATCTCGAACCGGTCAGTCAACCCAGCTAGTGACTCCGATGCCCCCAACATCAGATATCCCCCTGGGTTGAGGCTGGCGGCAAACTGGTTGAGGATCTTGGACTTCACTTCCGGTGCGAAATAGATGAGCACGTTACGGCAAAAAATAATGTCAAATTTGCCGAGCAGGCTATAGCTCTCCAACAAATTGATCGGCCGGAAGGTGGTCAATTTTCTGACTCGCTCTACCACCCGCATCTTGTTGTCACCGCAGGGCTCAAAAAACATCTTCTTGCGCTCGGGGGACAAACCTCGCGCCAGAGCAAGACTATCGTAAACGCCTTCCTTACACTGATTGAGCATGGTCGTCGAAATATCCGTCCCGACAATCTGCACGCCACCAGGCAAGGTGCCCGGCTTTTTCATCTGCTGCTCCAGTGCCGTCATGGCAATGGAATAGGGCTCCTGGCCTGACGAGGAAGCTGCTGACCAGATTTTGATGGGGCGGCCACTTTTTCCCAATTCAGGGAAAATCTTGTCTGTCAGCAGCTGAAACGGATAGGTATCACGAAACCAGAGAGTCTCGTTGGTCGTCATGGCATCCACCACGGCCATTTTCAGGTCACGCTCTCGCACACTCATTGCACGGGTAACCAGATCAGACAGACTCTCGATGCCAAACTGAACCATCAAAGGTGAAAGACGGCTCTTCACCAGATACTGCTTGTTGTCCCCCAACACAATTCCGCTCTGTACTGCCAGAAAGTTGCTGAACTGTTTGTATAAGTCGTCCGAAAGTGTCTTCATGCAGCTGTTCTTCTTTATTAGAGTGCGTTTTGTACGGCCTT
>NZ_JBODRQ010000104.1:0-12588 GCF_050633025.1 Aeromonas sp. | reverse complement strand
CGGCCATCGTTCATCAGGATCCGCCTGCCCGCCCGTTCACCGAGGCGCGGATCGTGGGTCACCACCACCAGCGTGATCCCCTGCTCCCGGTTGAGCTCCTCCAGCAGGGTAATCACCTCCTCCCCGGAGCGGGAGTCGAGATTGCCGGTGGGCTCGTCGGCCAGGATCAGCCGCGGCGCCATTGCCATGGCCCGGGCGATGGCTACCCGCTGACGCTGACCACCAGAAAGTTCGGCAGGGCGGTGGTCAGCCCGATTGGCCAACCCCAACTCCCCCAGCAACTGCTGGCTGCGGCGATGGCGCTCGGCAGGGGCAATCCCGCACAGCATCAGCGGCAGCTCGACATTTTCACGGGCGGTGAGGCGGGAGATAAGGTGAAACGACTGGAACACAAAGCCGATGCGATGGCCGCGCAGCTGGGCCAGCGCCGGTTCTGACAAGGTGGCGGTGTCCTCCCCTCCCAGCCAGTAACACCCCTCATCGGGCCGATCCAGCAGCCCCAGCACATTGAGCAGAGTCGATTTGCCGGAGCCCGAGGGGCCCATCACCGCCAGATACTCCCCCTCGGCAACCCGCAGGGAAACGCGATCGAGGGCTGCCACCTCGCTCCCCCCCAGAGTGAAACGTCGGCTGACGGCATCAAGGCGAATGAGATCACTCATCCGTCTGCTCCGTGGCGGCGCTGAAAGGGCCCTCCCCGACAATCTGTCCGGGCTGGGCTGCCAGCCGATCACCGGCAGCGAGCCCCTCGGCCACCTCAATCCAGTTCCAGTTCTCCACGCCCCAGCGAGGCATTACCCGCACCAGCTTATCCCCTTCCAGCCGCAGCACGCTGCCATCATCGGCCCGGCTGCTGGCCGCCACCCGCAACACATCGGTGGCGCGGGTCACCTCGACTTCAAGGTCGGCGCTGTAGCCGATAAGCAGGGGCACATCGGTGGGCAGGGCAGTGAGCGCCGCCTCCACCTCCACGGTGCGGGCCTGCTTCTCCAGCTCCTTCACATAGGGGGCGATGCGGGTGACGGTGGCGGCAAAATCGCGCCCGGGCATGGCGTCGAGCAGTACCCGGGCAGACTGGCCCACCTTGAGGCGGGCAGCATCCACCTCATCGATGGGGGCTGAGACATACAGACAGCGATCGTCGATGAGATCGATAACCGGGGGCATGGCCACTCCGGGCGGTGAGGGGGTCATGTATTCGCCCAGCTTGCTGTTGACCTCCGCCACCACTCCGGCAAACGGCGCCAGCAGGCGGCGCTCGCTCAGGCGAGCCTCCACCTGGGCGACCTGCGCCTCGTCAACCCGCTCCTGCTGACGGGATGCCTGACAGACATAGCGGCGGGTATCGGCCAGATTCTGGGCCTGCTCGGCGAGGGTGCGGGAGGTGAGGTTTTTGGCCAGCAAGGTGGCCAAGCGATTGGCCTCCCGCTCGTAATAGGCCGCTTCGCTGCAACGCTCCTCGCGCTGGGTCTTGCCGAGCGCCTGCTGGGCGCGTGCTCGGGCGAGATCGGCGTGAATATCGTCACTCCAGAGGGTCAGCAGCAGATCTCCCCGGGCTACCCGCTCCCCGGCCTTGACGGCGATCTGCTCCACCACGCCGCCACCGGGCAGACTGAGCCCGGCCCGCTGACACGACTTGATGGTGCCAGCCCGGGTATTGACCACAGTGACCAGCACATCCCCCCGCCCGACCTCAGCCAGCCTGATCGGCGTCGGCTGCGGTCGCCACCACCATGCCAGAGCAGCCACCGCCACCACGGCGCCACTTCCCCACCACAACCAACCTCTCTTCATCGCGCATCCTTTCGCTTTGGCCCCAGTCACTGACGACGAAATGGCGGGGCACATTTTATGCCAGCGTATCACCATCTGGGTGATATGAGTGGAGAGCTGGATCCCGAAAAGAGATGGCCTACGAGTCGAGGGATAATCCCGCCACACACAATCCAGACGCAAAAGGCATGGAGGGCCAGAGCACTCGTTTCTAACGACTCAGCCCGTTGGCAAGAATACGATCGAACAGCACAATCCCGACCACCATGGCAGCAATGAACAGCAGGATCAGCGGCTGACCGCTTGTGATAAGACTGAGCGCAGGACCAGGGCAGACCCCCGCCAGCCCCCAACCGATGCCAAACAGCGCGGCCCCGCCGATCAGACGGCGATCCAGCCTGGGGGCAGGGACGGCGGCGATGGGCTCACCCAGCACACTCTGGTGGCGGGGTTTCACCAGCAGAAAATAACCCGGCATAAAGACCAGCAGGGCCCCCCCCATCACGAAGGCGAGGCTGGGATCCCAGGCCCCGGCCAGATCGAGAAAACCGGTAACCCGGGCGGGATCCACCATGCCGGAGATGGCCATCCCCAGCCCGAACAACACACCCGCAAACAAACTTGTCAGCAACTTCATGGCGATCAGCCCCTTACAGCAGATGATGAGTGACGAAGACGGTGATAAAGCCTGCCGCCATAAAGGTCAGGGTGGCGACGATGGAGCGCAGGGAAAGCCGCCCCATGCCACAGATGCCGTGGCCACTGGTGCAACCATTGCCAAGACGGGTACCGACCCCGACCAGCAGACCGGCCAGTAGCACCACCGGCCAGCCGGGCAAGGTGGTGAATGCGGGCATGCTGGCCCAGCCCAGGGTCAGCGCCAACCAGGCGCCCGCCCCCAGCCCCAGCAGAAACAGCACCCGCCAGGGCGCACGGTGTTGCAGTGCACCGGCCAGAATGCCGCTGATCCCGGCAACCCTGCCGTTGAACAACATCAGGATCAGGGCCGACAGCCCCGCCAGCATGCCGCCGCCCAAAGAGAGCAGCCATTGGCTTTCCATCATCAAGATTCCTTATTTTCTGAGTGACAAAAATGGGTTTGCAGCGCCCCCAGCACATCGGCGGCCGCCTCGCTCACCAGCGAGTAGTAGATCTGCTGGGAAACCTTGCGCGAGCGGATCAGGCCGTAGCGCTTCAATACCGAAAGTTGCTGGGAGAAGGCCGACTGCCCGAGTTGGCTATGGGCCAGCAGCTCCCCGACCCCCTTCTCCCCCTCCACCAGCTGGCAGAGCACCATCAGGCGTTCGGGATGAGCCAACGCCTTGAGCAGGGAGGCGGCGGCTGTCGCATGTCTGTTCATCTCGTCGAATTGGCGCATAAGAGTAAATTAGCAATTGCTGATATTTGTTCTATTGTATAAAACAACACTAAATTAGCAACACCTAAAGTAGATAGGGAGAAGGGCCATGACAGTAGATAACGGAGTCAGAATCGTCGCGGGTTGCATGTTGCAGCTCTCGCAGATCCTTACAAAGCGGATTTATCCTGGCATTACCTGATCGCCTCCTGGATGAGCTGGATGCCCTGATGCAAAAGCTGGCCATCCACCCCCCATATCAAGCAACTGTTCTGGCGCGCCAGCACCACGGATTGACAGCAAAAGACCAAAAAAAGAGCCGGCACAAGGCCGGCTCTGTTTATTCGGGTGGCTGAAATCAGCTGGTCAGATCGTCGAAGAAGCGTTTCACCCCTTCGAAGAAGCCTTCCGATTTCGGCTTGTGGGTCTTGGCAGCGGCACCGCTGAACGACTCGTCCAGCTGGCGCAGCAGCTCTTTCTGCTGCTCGGTGAGGTTGACCGGCGTCTCGATCACCACCTTGCACATCAGATCCCCTACCTGACCGGAGCGCACTGACTTCACGCCCTTGCCGCGCATGCGGAACATCTTGCCGGTCTGGGTCTCCGGAGTGACCTTGAGCTTGACGCGGCCATCCAGGGTCGGTACTTCAATCTCGCCACCAAGGGCGGCTGCGGTGAAGCTGATGGGCACTTCGCAGTAGAGGTTGTTGCCGTCACGCACGAAGATCTCGTGCTCTTTGACGTGCACCTGTACGTAGAGATCCCCTGCCGGCGCCCCCGCTTCCCCCGCTTCCCCTTCGCCGGAGAGACGGATGCGATCGCCGGTATCGACGCCCGCCGGAATTTTCACCGACAGGGTCTTGGTGCGCTGGTAGCGACCTTCACCGTGGCACTTGCGGCACGGGTCCTTGATGATCTTGCCGCGACCATGACAGTGCGGACACGCCTGCTGCACCGCGAAGAAGCCCTGACGCATCTGCACCTGGCCGGAGCCGTGGCAGGTCGGGCAGGTCTGGGCACTGCTGCCGGTGTGGGCACCGGAGCCGTTACAGACTTCACAGTGAACCAGGGTCGGCACCTTGATCTCCTTGGAGACCCCGCGTACCGCCTCTTCCAGCGTCAGCTCCATGGTATAGCGCAGGTCGGAGCCACGGGCCGGGCCACGACGGGCACCACCACGGCCACCGCCGAAGATGTCACCGAATACGTCACCAAACATGTCGGCGAAGTCGGCATTGCCGCCAAAGCCACCGTGACCGCCACCACCCTGGCTCGGGTCAACACCGGCATGGCCGTACTGGTCGTATCGGGCACGCAGGTTGGCATCGGTCAGGACCTCGTAGGCTTCCTTGACCTCTTTGAACTTCTCTTCGGATGCGGCATCACCCTGGTTACGATCCGGGTGATACTTCATGGCCAGGCGCTTGTACGCCTTCTTGATCTCGCGATCGTCGGCATCTTTCGCCACACCCAGTACTTCGTAGAAATCGCGCTTCGACATACTCATCCTGTGGTTACGCAGACGGGCGTTGGTTACCCAACGCCCGTGAATTCATTGACCAAGCCGATGGGCGAAGCGGACTCCGCCCATCTGGGTAGGGCTTACTTCTTGTCGTCTTTCACTTCTTCGAACTCGGCGTCGACTACGTCGTCGTCAGCCTTGGCAGAAGAGGAGGACTGACCGGCATCAGCACCGGCTGCACCCTGGGCCTGAGCCTGCTGCTGGGCAATTTCCATCAGCTTCTGGGACGCTTCCAGCAGAGCCTGCTGTTTGGCTTCGATAGCAGCCTTGTCGTCACCCTTGATGGCCGCTTCCAGCTCGCTCAGAGCGGCTTCGATCTTGCTCTTCTCGTCGGCAGGCAGGGCTTCACCGGCTTCGGTGATCTGCTTGCGTACGGAGTGGACCAGACCATCAGCCTGATTGCGAGCCTGCACCAGCTCTTCGAACTTCTTGTCCTCGGCCGCATTGGCTTCGGCTTCGCGTACCATGCGCTCGATCTCGTCATCAGACAGACCAGAGGAGGCCTGGATGGTGATCTTCTGCTCTTTGTTGGTCTCTTTGTCTTTCGCGGAGACGTGCAGGATACCGTTGGCATCGATGTCGAAGGTCACTTCGATCTGCGGCAGACCGCGCGGTGCCGGACGGATGCCTTCCAGGTTGAACTGGCCCAGAGACTTGTTGTCGCTGGCGCGCTTGCGCTCACCCTGCAGCACGTGAATGGTCACGGCAGACTGGTTGTCTTCGGCAGTGGAGAACACCTGGGACTTCTTGGTCGGGATGGTGGTGTTCTTCTCGATCAGCGCAGTCATCACGCTGCCCATGGTTTCGATACCCAGGGAGAGCGGGGTAACGTCCAGCAGCAGTACGTCGGTCTTGTCACCGGACAGTACGGCACCCTGGATGGCAGCACCCATGGCCACGGCTTCGTCCGGGTTGACGTCTTTACGCGGCTCTTTGCCAAAGAACTCGGCAACGGTCTTCTGAACCAGCGGCATACGGGTCTGACCACCCACCAGGATCACGTCGTCGATCTCGCCAACTGCCAGACCGGAGTCTTTCAGGGCGACACGAACCGGCTCCAGAGAGTCCTTCACCATGTCTTCTACCAAGGATTCCAGCTTGGCGCGGGTCACCTTGATGTTCATGTGCTTAGGACCGGTGGCATCTGCAGTGATGTACGGCAGGTTGACGTCGGTCTGCTGGGCAGAAGAGAGCTCGATCTTGGCTTTCTCGGCGGCATCTTTCAGACGCTGCAGAGCCAGCTGGTCGTTGCGCAGGTCGATGCCCTGCTCACGCTTGAACTCGTCTACCAGATAGTTGATGACGCGGTTGTCGAAGTCTTCACCACCCAGGTGGGTGTTACCGTTGGTCGCCAGTACTTCGAAGGTGGTTTCGCCTTCAACTTCGTCGATCTCGATGATGGAGATATCGAAAGTACCGCCACCCAGGTCATATACGGCAACCTTGCGCTCGCCCTTGACCTTGTTCACGCCATAGGCGAAAGCAGCTGCAGTCGGTTCGTTGATGATGCGTTTTACATCCAGACCGGCGATGCGACCGGCATCCTTGGTAGCCTGACGCTGGGCGTCGTTGAAGTAGGCCGGAACAGTGATAACGGCTTCGGTTACCGGCTCGCCCAGGTAGTCTTCGGCGGTCTTCTTCATCTTTTTCAGCACTTCGGCAGAGATCTGCGGCGGCGCCATTTTCTTGCCCTTCACTTCAACCCAGGCGTCGCCGTTGTCAGCTTTGGCGATGGCGTACGGCATGATTTTCAGGTCACGCTGCACTTCTTCATCTTCAAAACGACGACCGATCAGACGCTTGATAGCGAACAGGGTATTTTTCGGGTTGGTGATGGCCTGACGCTTGGCCGGCTGACCAACCAGGATCTCGCCATCATCGGCATAGGCAATGATGGACGGAGTAGTACGATCGCCTTCTGCGTTCTCGATCACGCGAGCAGTGTCGCCATCCAGAATAGCGACGCAGGAGTTGGTAGTACCCAGGTCAATACCGATGATTTTACCCATTTGACGAATCTCCAAATACTTTGAATAAACTGGCGAGGAACTCGCCTTAATGCGTTAACGGCTAGGTGGGGGCTGCCAATCTGGCTTTCAAGCTCCCGGCATCAAATTTTTTGTGCCGCCGTGGCCTTGCAACCTATATGGGGTCGCCAGACGCAGCTTCAAGCCCCAACCCTAAAAAACCACACCCTTTGTCATGGTTGCGCAGTCACGTTGAGCCGTTAAACCTGGCAAGATGAGCAGGTGCTGCACTGCGAAACAAAAAGCCCGCCACAGGGCGGGCTCGGGCACCCACAGCCAATCAGTCGACCGCTTTGGCGATCATCACCATGGCCGGACGGATCACCCGACCGTTGAGGTCGTAGCCCTTCTGCATCACGGCAATGACGGTGTTCGGGGCCACATCGGCACTCGGTACCATGCTCATCGCCTGATGGGCGTTGGGGTCAAACGGCTGGTTGAGCGGGTCAAGCGCCACCAGACCGAACTTGGCCACGCCGCTCTGCATGGATTTCAGGGTCAGCTCGACACCTTCGATCATCGGCTTGAGGGCATCGTTCTCCTTGTCGGCCAGTTCGATGGCACGCTCAAGGTTGTCCAGCACCGGCAGCAGTTCATTGGCGAACTTCTCCAGAGCGAATTTGTGCGCCTTCTCCACATCCAGCTCGGTACGACGGCGCAGGTTCTCCATCTCGGCGGCGGTACGCAGGGCGCGTTCACGCTCTTCCGCCGCTTTTTGGATGGCGGTTTCCAGCTGCGCTTCCAGTTCGGCAATGCGGGCCTGCTCGGCTGTCACTTCACTGTCTACATCGGTCGGCTCGACTGGCTGGGCTTCCACTTGCTCCATCGCTTCAACCTTTTGCTCTTCGTGGTTCATGACATCTCCAATTCCGGGGTTACTTATGAGGGCCCTGACGTCTGGTTGAGCGACCGGACGACAACAGACCGACTATGTTGGCGCTATTATGGGGATGCATCCCCGGCTTTCAAGGGGTAAAAGGCCAATCAGGGGGGATGATCTGCCGCAAGCGGCTGTTTATTGGCGTTGCAGCTCACCCTTTAGCCAGCTGACTCAATGGGATAGCCGCCCCCGTCACACGGGAGAGCGTCACAAGCGGGGCAAAGCACTGTATACTGGCCCGCAATACCCATCCCAGACCCGACAGACTATGGATTCTCCGTTCAAAACCATCGCCCTGATTGGCAAACCTCACCATGAAGGGGCCAACCAGACGCTGACCGGCCTGCATCAATACCTGACCGCCCGCGGTTTTCGGGTACTGGTGGAGAGCCGGGTCGCCCAGACCCTGAGCATCCTCGATGAAAACGTGATGGATCTGGTGCAGCTGGGCCAGCAGACCGATCTCGCCATCGTGGTCGGCGGTGACGGCAACATGCTGGGAGCCGCGCGGGTGCTATCGCGCTTCGATGTGGCGGTGATCGGGGTCAACCGGGGCAACCTCGGTTTTCTGACCGACCTCTCGCCACAGGATTATCTGCTGCCGCTGGAGCAGGTGCTCTCCGGTCACTACAAGAGCGAACACCGCTTCCTGCTGGAGGCCTCGGTCTATCGCCACGGCGAGCGCAAGTCGAGCAATCTGGCGGTGAATGAAGCAGTGCTGCACCCGGGCAAGATCGCCCACATGATCGAGTTCGAGGTCTATATCGATGGCAGCTTTATGTATAGCCAGCGCTCGGACGGCATCATAGTCGCCACCCCGACCGGCTCCACCGCCTACTCCCTGTCGGCAGGTGGCGCCATCCTCACCCCCAAGCTCAACGCCATCACGCTGGTGCCCATGTTCCCGCACACCCTGAGCAGTCGCCCCATCGTGCTCGATGCCGACAGCGAAGTGCGCCTGCTGGTCTCGCCGGACAATCAGGACGATGCCATGCAGGTGAGCTGTGATGGCCAGGTGACACTGGCGGTCCATCCGGGGGACGAGATCCTCATCAAGAAGAGCCACCACCAACTCCATCTGGTGCATCCCCTCGACTACAGCTACTTCCACGTGCTGCGCAACAAGCTAGGCTGGGGCAGCAAGCTCTTTTAATCTGTGGGATCGGACTGCGCCGCAGTGCTCTGGCTGAGCACCACCTCGCTGCGCAGCCAGTCGCTGAAGGCGCGAAAACGCGGCCGCTCGCGGTTCTCCCGCGGCGAGATCAACTCGTAATTGCGCCCGGCCGCCACCGCCGGGCCACCTACCGCCACCAGCGCGCCCTGTTCCAGCAAGCCACGCACCAACACTTCCCGTCCCATCGCCACCCCCATGCCTCCTTGCGCGGCTTGCAATGCCATCTGATAGTGATTGAAACCGTAGTGGCGCTGTTCATAGGGCAGTGTCATGCCAGTACCATCGCACCAGAGCCGCCACTCCGAGAAAAGTTGCTGCACATCGGTCGACTCCGAGGCATGGATAAAACAGGCCTCCGCCAGCTGGGACGGATCCGCCAGCAATCCGAATCGCTCGGCATAGGCGGGGGAGCAGACCGGTATCAGACGCTCCTCCATCAGCAGCTCCCGGTGCAGATCACTGCAACGGGTTGCACCGTAATAAATGGCCAGATCCACCCGCTCCTCGTTGAAATCCACCGCCCCGGCACGAACCCGCATCATCACATTCAACCCGGGCCAGCGCTGCTGGAAGCGCGGTAATCTGGGCATCAGCCAGTTGAGCCCCAGCGTCGGCGCAACCCCTACATGGAGTGTGCCGCGCAGATCCTGAGCACGGATATCTTCAATCTCCTCGTTGATCTGGCGCAGGGAGTGGCTCAGGGTCGCCAGCAGTCGTGCCCCCTCCTCCGTCAATTCGAGCTTGCGGGTCAGGCGAATAAACAGGCGAAACCCCAATAACCCCTCCAGATGGCGAATACGATGGCTGATGGCCCCCTGGGTAAGATTCATCTCCTCTGCCGCGCGGGTGAAGCTGAGGTGGCGGGCCGTGCTCTCGAAGGTGTGCAGCAGGGCAAGGGTGTTCTGTTGAACCAGCATGGATAACCTCGTGATGACGCGCGTTGCGGTGCAGGCCATCAGTATGCCATTTCCCCTTATGGATTAAACAGACTAATCCATACTGCCCCATATTTCGTTTGTCGGCCCGCCCTGGCCCCTCTTTAATAGGGTCAAACCCTATCCCTGTTAATGAGGTGGACAATGAAAAACGGACTCAAGATTGTGGTCATCGGCGCCGGCTCCAGCTACACACCGGAGCTGATCGAGGGATTGATCCAGCGCCAGCACGAGTTACCGCTGCGCGAACTCTGGCTGGTCGACATAGACGATGGCCGCGAAAAGATGGAAATCATCGCCGCCCTCACCCGCCGCATGCTGGCCAAAGCCGGACTGGGGGTACGGGTTGAAACAAGGCTGGATCGGGAAGAGGCGCTGCGCGATGCCGACTACGTCTGCTCCCAGTTTCGTGCCGGGTGCCTGGAAGCCCGTATCAGCGATGAGCGGATTTCGTTGAAATATGGCCTGATTGGGCAAGAGACCAACGGACTCGGCGGCTTTGCCAACGCCTGCCGGACCATTCCCATCGCCCTGCAGATCGCCGCCGACATGGAGCGCCTCTGCCCCGATGCCTGGTTGCTCAATTTCACCAATCCGTCGGGCATGGTGACCGAAGCCGTCTTGCGCCACAGCAAGATCAAGGCGGTGGGCTTGTGCAACGTGCCGGTGATCATGCAAAAAGGGGTCGCCACCCTGCTGGAGAGCCACAATGAGCAGGAGTTCATCATGCAGGTGGCGGGACTCAACCACTTTATCTTCGTGCGCCAGATCCAGCATCAGGGCAAGGATAAACTCGGTGAGGTGATTGCCCAGCTCGCGCAAGGGCAGGATCCGCTGGTTCCACGCAATATTCCTCCGTTTGCCTGGCCCAAGGATCTGCTGGCCAATCTGGGCATGATCCCCTGTGCCTATCTGCGCTACTACTACATGAGTGACGATATCCTCAAGCAGGAGCTCGGTGAGGCCAGTGGCGAAGGAACCCGGGGTGAGGTGGTCAAGGCCATCGAACATCAACTGTTCGATCTCTATCGCAACCCGGATCTCGCCGAGAAACCGAAGGCACTGGAAGGACGCGGCGGCCAGTATTACTCGGAAGCAGCGTGCGAACTGATGAGCGCCATCCACAACGACAAGCGCATCATCATGCACGTCAACACCCGCAACAATGGCACCATCAACGGCCTGCCAGATGAGTGCGCGGTGGAAGTGAGCTCCCTCATCACCAAATCGGGCCCGCTGCCACTCAACGTGGCCCCCTTCCCGCAAGACACCTTGCGTCTGCTGCAATTAATGAAGGAGTTCGAGCAGCTCACCATCGAGGCCGCCATCACCGGCAACCGCCATACCGCCTGGCGCGCCCTGGTGCTCAACCCGCTGATCACCAGCGGAAGTCGACTGGAACAGGCGCTGGACGAGGTGATCACCGCCCATCCGGATCTGATGTCAGCCTTTCACTGACGCTCACCTTGTTGCACTCCCACAGGCCACCACTCTGGTGGCCTCTATTCGTTAAAAATGGTGGCGCCCTCTTTACTGTATATAAGACCAGTATATACTGGATGCATACACAGTAATGTTGACCTATACAGGATGAGACCATGCTGACCCAGCTGACCGTCAACAACTTCGCCATCGTCAAGTTTCTCGAACTCGATCTGCAACCGGGCATGACCTGCATCACCGGTGAGACCGGTGCCGGTAAATCCATCGCCATCGACGCTCTCGGTCTCTGCCTCGGAGAGCGGGCCGAAGCCGGCATGGTGCGACCCGATAGCGACAAAAGCGAGGTCAGCGCCCGCTTCCTGCTGGACAACAACCCGGCCGCCCGCGCCTGGCTCGCTACCAACGAACTGGAAAACGAAGGTGAGTGTATCGTGCGGCGAGTCATCTCCGCCGAGGGTCGCTCACGCAGCTATATCAACGGCGTGCCCGTCCCGCTCACCCAGCTCAAGAATCTGGGCCAGCTGCTGGTCAACGTGCACGGTCAGCATGCCCACCAGATGCTGCTCAAACCCGACTACCAGCTCGCCCTGCTCGACGGCTATGCCGGTCATCATCTGCTGCTGGGCGACGTGCGCCAGCACTATCAGCAGTGGCGCCAGCTGCAAAACGAGCTCAGCCGGCTCAAGGCCGAGCAGCAGCAGCGGGAGGCACGTCGCCAGTTGATCGAGTATCAGGTGCAGGAGCTGGATGAATTTGCCCTGCAACCCGGAGAGTTTGAGGAGATAGAGGAGGAGCACCAGCGTCTCGCAAACGGCACCGAGTTGATGCAGGAGTGCGGCGCCTGCCTCGATCTGCTCTATGACAACGAAGAGACCACTATCGCTGGCCTGCTGCAATCGGCCGTCGATCGGGCCGAGGGGCTGGTCAGCATGGACAGCCGCCTCACTCCGGTACTGGAGATGCTGAACGAAGCGCTGATCGGGGTGCAGGAGAGCCACAGCGAACTGCGTAGCTATCTCGATCGGCTGGAGCTGGATCCCGAACGTTTTAACGAGCTGGAGGCCCGCCTCTCCAAGGCGATCAATCTGGCCCGCAAGCACCATGTCAAACCGGCAGACCTGGCTCAGTACCATCAGGAGCTGGCCTCTGATCTTGCTCGCCTCAACTCCGATGAGGAGCGGTTAGAGGGGATGGAAGATGAGCTGGCCGAGGCCCGTCAGGCTTTTGTCCAGGCCGCCGAAGCCCTGAGTCAGAGCCGTCAGCGTTACGCCCAGGAGCTGGGCGCCAAGGTAACCAGCAGCATGCACGAACTGGCGATGCCCGATGGCCGCTTTGCCATCGAGGTGCGCCCCGATGCCCAGAGCAGCCTCTCTCCGCTGGGTATAGATCGGGTGGAATTTATGGTCACCACCAACCCGGGCCAACCGATCCAGCCGCTTGGCAAGGTGGCCTCAGGCGGTGAACTGTCACGTATCAG
>NZ_JBODRQ010000103.1:0-12714 GCF_050633025.1 Aeromonas sp. | reverse complement strand
GCCAGCAGGGTCACCACACCGGCTCCCAGATTCTGCATCCCGCCGAGAATGGCACCCGCGGTGCCGGCCTGACCCGGGAAGGGCTCGATGGCACAGGAAGTGGCGGTCGGGTAGAGAATACCGCTACCGATGAAGTAGACAGCCGCACCACCGACCAGCGAGGCGGCACTCACCACCCCGAACAGCCCCGGCACCAGAATGATGAGGGAGCCGAGCGCCAGAAAGGCGATGCCAAAGCGCATCAGTTTGCCCTGAGTCAAACGGAAGCTCAGCTTGGCAGAGAGCCAGGCCCCGAACAGATAGCCGGGCAGCGGCAGCACGAACAGCACGCTCACGGTACGGGCGCTCAGTTTCAGCACATCGCCCAGCAGCACACCGGCCGCCGCTTCAAATACCGCGAGTCCCGCAAAGGTCGCCATCAGGCAGAGCAGGTTGCCCTGAAACTTGGGGTTGCCCAGCACATGGCGATAGGCAGCACCGACGCGCAGCGGCTGACGGGCAGCAGCAGGCAGCGTCTCACCAAACCAGGCCATGATCGCCAGGGTTGCTACGGCACCAAAACCGAACAGGAACCAGTAACCGGCACGCCAGTTGAACAGCTCGGTCAGCCAGCCACCCAGCACCGGAGCCAGCAGCGGGGAGAAGATCACCCCCATGCTCACCAGACTGTTGGCGCGGTTGAGCTCGGCACCGTTGTAACGATCGCGCATCACGGTACGGCTCATGGCGCCACCGGCACCGGTACCCAGCCCCTGAATAAAGCTGCCCACCAGCAGGGCGGTAAAATGGGGGATGACCTGAATGATCAGGGTGCCCACCAGAAACACCATCATGCCGACGATCAGCACCGGACGACGACCGATGCGATCCGACAATGGCCCGTAAACAAACTGAGAGAGGCCATAGGGGATCAGGTAACAGGCCATCACCGCCTGTAACTGGCCCGAGGCCACATTGAAGTCCCCCGCCATCATGGGAATGGAGGGAACATAAAGGGTCTGGGTCATCTGGCCCACAGCGACCATCAGAATGGTCAATAAAAACAACGGATAAAAACTGTGCCGATCCATATCAGTCCCAAAAAATCGAAAAAATGCTGCCGCCCTCTGGCACAAAATGGCCCAGAGGAATCTGATCACAAAGGCTGTGATGCAATCAAAAACAGTGTTGGAAACAGTAGGCGGGGAGCCCGCCAGACCACCGCACAGGACGCTTGGTGGTATGGGGGCATTATAGTGATTCAGCTCACAGAAAACGAACGAATCTTTATAATCGGCTTGCCTTAGTTTTTCTAATATTACGGGGCAATACGCCCCGTCAGCAGTTAAAAATCAACGTGTTACCATCTGCTGCGCCTGCTTGATCAGCTCATCCGGCTGCTCTTTGCGCGGCGGTATGGTGATCCCCTTCTGGCAGGCAGGCTTCTGTGCCATGCGATCCATCCAGGCTTGCAGATGGGGTAACCCCTCGATGGAGATGCCGCTCCAGTCATAAATCCGCACCCAGGGCCAGGTGGCAATGTCGGCGATGCTGTACTCGTCCGCCAAATATTCATGATGAGCCAGATGGCTGTCGAGCACCTCGAACAGGCGGCGCCCCTCTTTCTGATAGCGTTCGATGGCGGCGGGGATCTTCTCGGGGAAGTAGCGATAGAAGACGTTGGCCTGCCCCATCATGGGTCCTACCCCGCCCATCTGGAACATTAACCACTGGATGGCCTGAGAGCGGCGTTTGGGATCAGCGGGCAGCAACTTGCCTGCTTTCTCCGCCAGATAGATGAGGATGGCGCCCGACTCGAATACGGCGAAATCGTCGTTATCCCGATCGACGATGGCCGGAATGCGGCCGTTGGGGTTGATGGCCAAAAATTCCGGCTTCTTCTGATCCAGTGCCGACAGATCGAGGGGAATGACCCGATAAGGCAATTCCAGCTCTTCGAGGGCGATCGCCACTTTGAAACCATTGGGGGTCGCGGCGGTGTAAAAATCGATCATGATTCACTCCTTGTTGTTGGTCATAGCAAGATTGCACGGTTTGAACATTGTGCAACACCATAGCCGCCTCATCTTGCAACAAGTGACCGGCTTCAGACCATTAAAAAGCGGCGCACCGTAGGCCAAACAAGGCCACGGTGCGCCGCGGGTGCGCTCTGGCAATGGTAGATATTAGTTGATCATGGCGACCGGCTTGCGCTGGCGCAGCATGATCAGGCGGGAAAGCAGCGGGAAGTAGGACTCCAGCTTGCGCAACAGCACCCGACTGCAGGCAGGCTCGGCCAGCTCCGACTCATCCAGCACGATGCCGTTTGAGACAAAATAGAAACGGGGGTCACGCACATCCGGCCCGCAGACCGTCAGCTCCTTGTCCCCCTTGCGGATCAGCAGCGGCAAGACCGGCAAACCGATCGTCTCACCCTCTCCTCGGGCAAATCCGGCATCCTGCCAGGGCGCATCACCGTCGATCAGCAGGATCGCCGCCTCCGTCTTGGCCGGTTGCCACTGATCAAGGGGGGTCACGCTGATGTGGGCAAAATGGTCACCATACTCGGCTGATGACCGCAAGATGGCCAACAGTCCCTCGCTGGCCGCTGACACGTTCTGACTCACTAATGACAAATTCATGGCTCATATCCCTATGCTCATAACAGCCGGTCTCCAACTGCCGGGATAAGACTAGCGCAGATCTAGCCTATATTGGAGCTGTCAAGGCTGACAGTCTCAAACTATTGGTTACGGGGGGATAACAGTTGCCATCCGATGAAATACTGGTAATATGTCGCGTCCTTCTATTCCCCGTTCTTTAACATCCAGTGGTGAACCTATGCATCCGATGCTGAATATCGCCGTGCGCGCTGCGCGCAACGCCGGTCAAGTTGTAGTAAAAGCCTTCTCCCAGCCTGAGAACATTGAGGCTATCCAAAAAGGCAGCAATGACTTCGTGACCAACGTTGACCGTGAAGCCGAAGCGGCCATCATTCACACCATCAAAAAATCTTACCCGGAGCACAGCATTGTTGCTGAAGAGTCTGGTGAGATTGCCGGTACCAATCCGGACTACCAATGGATCATTGACCCACTGGATGGCACGACCAACCTGGTCAAAGGCATTCCGCACTTTGCCGTTTCCATCGCCTTGCGCGTGAAAGGCAAAACCGAACAAGCCGTTGTTTACGATCCCATCCGTGACGAACTGTTTACTGCTACCCGTGGTAGCGGCGCCCAGCTGAACGGCTACCGCATTCGTGTCGGCAAAGCCAAAGAGCTGGCTGGCACCGTGCTGGCGACCGGTTTCCCCTACAAGCAAAAGCACCACATCGAGTCCTACCTGAAGATGTTCCAGAGCATGTTCATCGAATGTGCCGACATCCGTCGCTCCGGCTCTGCCGCACTGGATCTGGCCTACGTGGCTGCCGGTCGCGTCGACGGTTTCTGGGAAATCGGCCTGAAGCCGTGGGACACCGCTGCCGGTGAACTGCTGGCCAAAGAAGCCGGCGCCATCGTCACCGACTTCGTTGGTGGTCACAACTACGAAAACTCCGGCAACATCGTGGTTGCCAACCCGCGCGTCCTGAAAGAGATGCTCGGCAAGATCCGCGAAGAGCTGCCGGAGTCTCTGGCCAAATAAGCCAGCCTTCGAGCAGAAAGATAAAAAACCGGCGCGAGCCGGTTTTTTGGTTTTTGTCATAGCCCTCCATGCCAGTATCCGCACCCGATTTAATAACAGAGCGATGCATTCCAACTTGCCATGCAACACCACTTCTTTCCCCCCTCACACCACCCGCCTTGAGCAACTGCCAAGGCGGCCTATCTTGCCTGGATAAACCTCTATCTCGCTTTTTCCGATAGCAGCAATCGCGATACAGACATGGACAAGGGGCGGCCAAGTGGATGTAATGCCACCATCCACTTTGCACACCTTGAGGTCATGCCATGGACCACCTCTCTGCTCTCCCTCCGTTATCCTGGCCACAGCAACTGCGTAGCCAGATGCAAAGCCGTCCGCTCACTGCGATGGGCCTCTTTATCGCGCTGGCTGCCGTCTTGTTGCTGCTGTTGCAGAGTCTCATCATGCTCGCTACTGGCGAGGTGACCAGCGGCGTGCGCTATGGCCTGATCGGTGGTGCCGCCGGGTTTGCCGCCACCGCCATTGGTGCCCTGCCCGCTCTGTTTCTGCGCTCGGTACCGCAAAAGGTAGAAGACATCATGCTGGGCTTTGCCGCCGGCATGATGCTGGCTGCCAGCGCCTTCTCCCTGCTGCTGCCGGGGTTGGATGCCGCCGAGGGGATAACCGGCAACGGCTTTAGCGCCGCCGCCGTGGTGGTGGTCGGCATGACCCTCGGGGTGCTGTTGATGCTGGGGCTGGATCAATTCACCCCGCACGAGCATGACAAAACCGGCCCCTGCGGTCCCGGTCACGAGCAGTGCTCCCGGGTCTGGCTGTTCGTCTTTGCCATCGCCCTGCACAATCTGCCGGAGGGGATGGCCATCGGGGTCAGCTTCTCCCAGGGGGATATGTCGGTGGGGCTGCCGCTCACCACCGCCATCGCACTGCAGGATATTCCCGAAGGACTGGCGGTGGCGCTGGCCATGTGTGCCGCCGGTTTTCGCCCCTCTGTGGCGGTGCTGGTTGCCATCGCCAGCGGCCTGCTCGAACCGGTTGGCGCCCTGCTCGGGGTGGGGCTCTCCAGCGGCCTTGCCATCGCCTACCCCATCGGACTTGGGCTCGCCGCCGGCGCCATGCTGTTTGTGGTCTCGCACGAGGTTATCCCGGAGACCCACCGCAACGGTCACCAGACCTATGCCACCCTCGGCCTGATGGCGGGCTTTGCCCTGATGATGACCCTCGATACCGCGCTCGGCTAAAGGCCCTCGCCCCTCTCTCATCAAAGCTTTTTGTCACCTGCGGCGCTCCCATATGGAGCGCTGCACTTCATCTCTCCTTTCGCTCGTGCCTCTCGGCGCCGACGCCATCTTTTGTTATGATCTACAGCAACTTAAATTCAGCCACACGGCTATCAAGACGAGGTCAGCAATGAAAGTAGGTATTATCGGCGCCATGGAGCAAGAAGTGGCCCTGCTGCGCAGCCAGATGAGCAACCCCACCACCCTGCAACTGGGCGGCTGCGAGTTCTATCATGGGATGCTGGCAGGCAAAGAGGTGATCCTGACCCGCTCCGGTATCGGTAAGGTCGCCGCTAGCGTGGCCACCAGCCTGCTGCTGGAAAAATTTGCCCCCGACTGCGTCATCAATACCGGCTCTGCGGGCGGCTTTGCCCAGGACCTGCACATCGGTGACGTGGTGATTGCCAGCGAGATGCGTTTCCACGATGTGGACGTGACCGCCTTTGGTTACGAGATGGGCCAGATGGCGCAGCAACCCGCCGCCTTCCCCTGCGACGAGAAACTCATCGCGGTCGCTCAGGATTGCATCGCCGAGCAGGGCAAGCACCAGACCAAGGTCGGCCTTATCTGCACCGGCGATCAGTTCATGTGCAAACCGGACGCCATCGCCAAGGCTCGCGCCGACTTCCCGCAGATGCTGGCGGTCGAGATGGAAGGTGCCGCCATCGGTCAGGTGTGCCACATGTTCAAAGTGCCCTATCTGGTGGTTCGCGCCATGTCCGATATCGCCGGCAAGGAACAGGTTGAATCCTTCGATGCCTTCATCGAAGTGGCCGGCAAGCACTCCGCCGAAGTGATCATCAAGATGCTCGGCAAGCTGTGATCGAAACCGGTTCGCTCGACGTTATGGCAGACGCCCTCCTCTCGACGACGGCGGCCATTCTGGTGGGGGCTGCCCTGCTGGAGGCGGTGATCCCGTGGCCATCCCATCTGCGTCTTTCGGCTGTAACGCCCTTGCTGACCCGGCTGGGACACAAGGTGCACAGAGCCGATGGCACGCAACGCCAGCAGGTGCAAGCGGGTATGCTGGCGATGCTGGTGGTCTGGGTACCCTGCGCAGCAGGGCTCTGGTCGTTGCGCAATCTTGCCCTGAGCGAGCCGATCTTCGACCTGCTGTTCTTGCTGCTGATGCTCGAATCCCGTGCGCTGCGCGAACTCGCCCATGCCACCCGCTCGCTCGCCACGCAGGAGACCCTGCCGCTGGCGAGATTGCAGGTGGCTTTCTGGCTCAAGCGGGAGACCGGTAAGCTCTCGGCCATGGGGCTCGCCAAAGCAGTGACGGAGAGCTGCGCCCTGCGTCTGGTCGGCCAATGGGCTGGTCCGCTGCTGGGATTTGCTCTAGCTGGCGTACAAGGCGCCTTACTCTGGCGGCTGGTGCAGCTGATGAATCAGAGCTGGAGCATGAAGGATCCCACGTTTGGCTATTTTGGTCGCGCCGCCAGCGCCCTCTATCAGGGGCTCAATGCACCCACCATCCTGCTGCTGGGGCTGCCGCTCCTGCTCCCACGGCTCAAACAGACCGCACAGCTGCTACGCAGTGGGGCGCTCTGGCCCTATCCCGCCATGGGGATGCTGCTCACTCTGCTGGTAGACAAGTGCCGGATCCGCCTTGGCGGCCCCCGCTACTATCAGGGAACCTTGCAACGCTGGCCGATACTTGGCAGCGGTGATGACCCCGATGGTGAGTCACCGCGCAAGTTGCTCAATAATCTACAAGGAATTGGCTGGGGCTGGTTGATGCTAGCGCTGGTTATCACTGTGGCGGGGTTATTTCATGGTTAGATGGTTGCGATTGCCTATCTGGCTGCCCTGCGTGTTGCTTGTCTGGTTGCCCGCTGCGCTGCAGGCCGCCACTCCGAGCAGGGTGGTGAGCGTAGTACCCCATCTTACCGAGCTGCTTTATGACATCGGTGCCGGTGACAAGCTGGTCGCCATCGACGATGCCTCCGACTATCCTGCAGAAGTGAAAAACAAGCCCAAGGTGGCCAATTATCGCAGCATCAATGTCGAGGCGCTGCTGGCGCAAAAACCGGACCTGATCCTGGGCTGGCGCTCGGCCCAGTCACGCATGCTGGCCCCGCTGGAGCAGCTGGGTATCCCGGTTTTCTACTCGGAGCCCACCGATTTTGCCTCGCTGGCGACCGAAATGCGGGCGCTGGGCAAATTGCTTGGGGTGGAGAAGAGTGCCAACGAAGCCGCCGATCGCTATCTGGCGCGTCTGCATTCCCTGCAACAGCGCTATGGCCAACCAACCGGCGTCAAGGTGTTCTACCAACTCTGGTACCCGCCGCTCACCAGCGTCAGTGGCAATGCCTGGCCGGCTCAGGCCATCGAACTCTGCGGCGGGATCAACATCATGGCTAATGCCAAAACCCCTTACCCTCAAGTGGACATGGAACAGGTGATCAGAGCCAACCCATCGCTGATCCTGGCAGGGAGTCAAGATCCTGACGCCCTGCGTCACTGGCGAAAGTGGCCAAATCTCGACGCGGTGCAGCATCAGCGACTCGATTTGATCAACTCGGATGAGCTGCACCGCTTCACCCCAAGAGCCCTCAATGGAGTGGAGCAGGTATGTAGAGCGCTCAACCCGGAATATCCTTAAACCGAGATAATATATTTTCATTACAATGCAAAGATGGCCTAAAAATTGCGGTAGCATGGATAACGCTATGCCCATAAGTCCCTTTTTATATGAGCAATGATGAAACTCTCATAGTAATGACCTTCATTCTCTTGCCTTGCTCTGGTGACATAAAATGAACGACAAGATACTTGCCCTTATTGGTCGTAACATTTCCTTATTTACTCGGGATGTCCAACACCTAAATACACTGCTCTGGCAAACCGTGACGAACTCCCGATTCTTGGTATTGGGCGGGGCAGGATCTATTGGTCAGGCGGTGACCAAAGAAATCTTCAAGAGAAATCCACGTAAACTGCATGTTGTCGACATCAGCGAGAACAACATGGTCGAGCTGGTGCGCGATATCCGCAGCTCGTTCGGGTATATCGATGGTGATTTCCAAACGTTTGCGCTGGATATTGGTTCCATTGAGTATGACGCCTTTATCAAAGCCGACGGCGCCTATGATTACGTGCTCAATCTTTCTGCGCTCAAACATGTACGCAGCGAGAAAGACCCTTTCACGCTGATGCGCATGATCGACGTCAATGTATTCAATACGGATAAAACCATCCAGCACTCCATCGACATGGGAGTGAAAAAATATTTCTGTGTTTCGACTGACAAAGCGGCCAATCCGGTCAACATGATGGGGGCGTCCAAGCGCATCATGGAGATGTTCTTGATGCGCCGCAGCGAACAGATTGCCATTTCAACTGCGCGCTTTGCCAACGTAGCCTTCTCCGATGGATCCTTGCTGCATGGCTTCAACCAGCGTTTGCAAAAGCGTCAGCCCATCGTCGCCCCCAACGATATCAAACGCTACTTCGTGACCCCCCAGGAGTCCGGTGAGCTGTGCCTGATGTCCTGCATCTTCGGTGAGAACAGGGATATCTTCTTTCCCAAGCTCAGCGAATCCCTGCACCTGATTACCTTCGCCGAAATCGCCGTGAAGTATCTGGAGCAGCATGGTTACCAGCCTTATCTGTGCAAGGACGAGGATGAAGCCAGAACCTTGATGGCGAGCCTGCCTGAGCAGGGGATGTGGCCCTGCCTCTTTACCGAGAGTGACACCACGGGTGAAAAAGACTTCGAAGAGTTCTTCACGGACAAAGAAGTGCTGGATATGGCCCGGTTCGAGAACCTGGGCATCATAAAAAATGAACCCTCTTATCAGAATGATCTGCTCAACCATTTCGAGCAGGCCATTGCAGCCATGAAAACGAAGCGTGCCTGGGACAAGAAAGAGATCGTCGAATTATTCTTCGCCATGATCCCGGATTTTGGTCACAAAGAAACGGGCAAATATCTCGACGGCAAGATGTAAGGGATCGGTATGCATACTCAATTGATACGTTTTATTCGTGATACCTACAAAACCGATGACTTCATCCCGCTTCACGCTCCGACCTTCGCCGGCAATGAACGTCAATATGTGCTCGATACCCTCGAAAGTACCTTCGTTTCCAGTGTCGGTGCCTATGTTGAGCAGTTCGAGCAGCAAATAGCCACCTTTACCGGTTCAGCCCGTGCCGTTGCCACCATGAATGGCACGGCGGCGCTGCATATCGCGCTCTACATGGCAGGTGTGCAGGCAGGCGATCTGGTGATCACCCAGCCCCTGACCTTTGTGGCGACCTGCAATGCCTTGTATCACATGGGCGCAGAACCCGTGTTCGTCGATGTATCACGCCAGAGCCTGGGTCTGTGCCCCGTTGCCCTGGCCAACTGGTTGGAAGAGCATGCGTCTCGCACCGAGACAGGTGCCATCCACAAGGCAAGCGGACGCCGCCTCAAAGCCGTCGTGCCCATGCACACCTTTGGTCATCCGGTTGAACTCGATGAACTTCAGGCCGTGTGCCAGGCTTGGGGCATCGCCCTGGTAGAAGATGCTGCCGAGAGCCTGGGTTCATACTACAAAGACAAACACACGGGGACTCTGAGTGCGTTTTCTGCCCTGAGTTTCAATGGCAACAAGATCATCACCACGGGTGGTGGTGGCATGGTGCTCTGCCAGAATGCCGAACAGGGGGCGCGCACCAAGCACATTACCACCACCGCCAAGGTACCCCATCCGTTCGAGTTCTATCATGATGAACCCGGTTTTAACTACCGGATGCCCAATCTGAATGCGGCCCTCGGATGTGCCCAGATGGAAGCCCTGCCGCAATTCCTGGCGCAAAAGCGGGCGCTTGCCATGCACTATGCCGAGTTCTTCAAGGGTCAGGCATACCAGTTTGTGACCGAGCCTTCTTATGGACGCTCCAACTACTGGCTCAATGCGATTGTCTGTGAAGATCAAACCCAGCGGGATACGTTGCTGACCGAGCTGAACAAGGCTGGTGTCATGACCCGGCCTGTATGGAAACTGATGCATCGCCTGCCCATGTTCTCTCATGCCTTGCGTGGGGAGCTTAACAATGCCGAATGGTTGGAAGCCCATCTGATCAACCTGCCCAGCTCGCCTGTCGAGGTCTGAACATGGCCAACACCATTGCCGTCTTTACCGGTACTCGCTCCGAATACGGGCTGCTCTATTGGTTGATGAAAGACATTGCCGCGGATCCCGACCTGGAGCTCAAGCTGATCGTCTCGGGTACGCACTTGTCCCCCGAGTTCGGCCTGACCTATCAGCAGATAGAGCAGGATGGCTTCAAGATCGATGAGTGCATCGAGATGCTGCTCTCCTCCGATACCTCTGTGGGTGTGGTCAAAAGCATGGGCGTGGCCTTGCTCGGGCTGGCAGATGCATTGGCCCGGTTGCAACCAGATGTGCTGGTGATCCTGGGGGATCGCTTTGAAGCGCTGGCGGCAGCCCAGGCGGCCATGTTGCAGCGCATACCGGTAGCACACCTCCATGGTGGCGAGATCACCGAGGGGGCTTATGACGACGCCATTCGCCATGCCATTACCAAGTTGAGCTACCTGCACTTCACGGCTGCCGAGCCTTATCGACAGCGTGTCATTCAGTTGGGGGAGGCGCCTGAGCGGGTGTTCAACGTAGGTGCCGTCGGTCTGGACCACATCATCAAGACACCGCGGCTGTCCATGGACGAGCTGCAATCCTCTCTTGGGTTTACGTTGGACTCACCGTTCTTCGTGGTGACCTATCACCCCGTGACTCTGGCCGATGAACCGGCCAGAGAGAGTTTCAGTGCGTTGCTGGCGGCGTTGGATAACTATCCCGACCATCAGGTCATCCTGACGTACCCGAATGCAGATGACGGTGGTCGAGCCATCATTCCACTGCTTGAGCAGTATGCGGCAGCCAACCCTGCACGCGTGCTGGCCATCCCGTCTTTGGGTTACAGACGTTATCTGAGCGCGGTGAAACACTGTGCCGCCGTGATCGGCAACTCGTCGAGCGGCATCATTGAAGTGCCTTCTCTGGGTGTCCCGACCATCAATATCGGCCAACGCCAACAAGGGCGCTTGGCAGCCAAGAGTGTGCTTCATTGCGACGCGAAGGCTGAGGCCATTACGCAATGCATTGCCAAGGCCTTGCAGCCTATGGGCCCAGATGCTTATGTCAATCCTTATGGTGCAGGGGACGCCAGCGGCCAAATCGTGGCACGCCTGAAGCATTTTGCCATCCCCACCATCAAACAGTTCCATGATCTCGACAGGAGTCCGTCGCCATGATCCGCATCATCGCCGAAGCCGGCGTCAACCATAATGGCGACGAAGCACTCGCAGTGGCACTGATCGATGCTGCCCACCGGGCAGGCGTCGATATCGTCAAGTTTCAGACCTTCAAGGCGGCCAATCTGGTGACCCGCCAGGCCAAGCAGGCTGCTTATCAAACCGCCAACACCGGCAAGGAAGAGAGCCAGCTTGCGATGCTCTCCCGCCTTGAGCTTTCGTTCGATGCCCATTTTCGCCTGATCGCCCATTGCGAGTCCCTCGGCATCGAGTTTTTGTCTACCGCCTTTGATACCGAGAGCCTGGACTTTCTGGTGAACCGGTTGAAGTTGCAGACCCTCAAGATCCCGTCCGGGGAACTGACCAATGCGCCTTTCGTACTGGCCCATGCTCGCACCGGTTGCGAGTTGATCGTCTCGACCGGTATGGCCACATTGGCAGAAGTGGAGGCGGCCCTGGGGGTGATAGCCTTCGGATTGACCGCGCCGCAGGATGCGCAGCCCTGTGAGGCTGCCTTCATGGCTGCCTATGCCAGCGAGGCAGGTCAGGCCGCTCTTGCCAACAAGGTGACCCTGCTGCATTGCACGACCGAGTATCCGGCACCCATGGTGGATATCAACCTCAAAGCCATGGATACCCTGTCGCACGCCTTCCGGTTGCCGGTCGGTTATTCGGATCACAGCCAAGGTATCACCATCCCGGTGGCTGCAGTCGCCCGGGGAGCCTGCCTCATCGAGAAGCACTTCACTCTGGATCGCAACATGGAGGGGCCTGATCACAAAGCTTCTCTTGAACCCAATGAACTGGCCGCCATGGTGAAAGGGATCCGCGATGTTGAGCTGGCACTGGGGGATGGCATCAAGGGGCCGCGCCCGAGCGAGATCAAGAACAAGGAGATCGCACGCAAGAGCCTGGTGGCTGCCTGCGACATTGAAAAGGGCGTCATCCTCTGCGCCGACAACCTCGCCATCAAGCGTCCGGGTGACGGCATGAGCCCCTATGCCTACTGGCAGCTACTTGGCCAACCTGCCAAACACCGCTATTCGGAAGGCGAGTCGCTCCATGAGTAAGCCACTGCTAGTCCTCGGTGCAGGGGGACATGCCTCAGTACTGATAGAAATATTACGCCGCCAAGGGCGCACGCCGTTGGCAATGGTCGCTCCACATTGGGAGGCTGGATGTGCAGCACTGGCAAATATCCCGTGTTGGCATGACGAAGGCAAGATTCTGGCGCTCTCACCAGATGACGTAGAACTGGTCAATGGTATCGGCTCTTTACCTGGACATCGGCTGCGAGCCGAGTTGTTCGCCCGCTACCAAGCATTAGGTTATCACTTCACTCGAGTCGTTTCGCCACATGCCATAGTATCGGATTACGCCAAGCTGGCCGAAGGTGTTCAGGTGATGGCAGGAGCGATTATCCAGACAGGGGTCCAGATCGGCCCGAATACTATCATCAACACTGGAGCTATTGTGGATCATGACTGCCAGATCGGGGCCGATAACCATATTGCCCCTGGATCCGTGCTATCCGGTGGCGTGATG
>NZ_JBODRQ010000102.1:0-12850 GCF_050633025.1 Aeromonas sp. | reverse complement strand
TTGCTTAGCGCGAACCTTCACCCCCGCTTTTTCATCGCGGGTAGACCGCATCACCTCACTCTTCTTGCAGCCCTGTGGCGGCCGCGCACCTTCCAGAGTAGGTCAAGGCAAAATGTGACTTTAATGGCCCCCTTTTGCAACCACTTCACAGACCGCGAGTAATTCGCAGGCGATTGCGGGGCTCAGATCATCACCACCTCCTCAGTTAGCTCGTTTACCTAAACGCGGCCCGATAACAACCCGGAGGCCATCCACTACCACTTTTCGATACAGCGAAGTTCAAGGGCACTCTGCAAATGATCACTCGTAACAGGACAAAGGGTTTTTCATTTTTCGGGGGCGGTCGAAGAGGCGTGTGCGATCCCCCCTACCAGCAATCCCTTGCCAGAACTGGCCTGGAGGCTCTGAAGGGGGGTAATTAACCATAAAAAACGATCCTGGCTAGCCAGAAAAGGGATCGCCGATAGTAAAGAAAAAGGATCGTGTTACAAAACGATCCTTTTAATAAAAACCTTTATGTTACTGTTAGTTACTACGATATTTGCCGAGAGTAAGCGATCCTGTTTTTGCACTAGAGCCGTACAGTCAAAAGCAATCGTTTTACCGCATTTTGGAACATAAGTAGGGCTGTAGCCCGCATTCTTATTGGGTTATGCCAACCCTATGGCAACACAGGGCAATAATGATCGCCTGTAACGCAAAAAGTGATCATTTTAGGGATGATCACTCTGGGATGATTTCCAACTCCCAACCCCATGGCTCATTTGGTGCGCCCCTAGGGTATGAGGCGAAACGCCAACCCAACTGCTTCAACACTGTGTTCAAGCGACGGAACACCATCCTGTGATTTGAATGACTCAGGTTGTAGAAATCAGTCAGCTCCTCACAGGTCACGCCGGGGGCTGTTGCGACGACCAGAATATAGGCATGGTGCGAATGCCACTCCATTGCAACGACAAGAGCAGCCAAGTGATTAATCGGCCCCAGCTTGGCTATGGCATGGTCTCGTTCTGCCCGTTCCATCAATCGACGGTTAGACTGCCCGACATTCCGAGCCCTGGCATTACGATACCGAAAAATGTCTTCGACTCCCGGTGCTGGCTTGCACAATCGTTCTAGCTGCTTGCGCTGGCGCTCTGCTCGTTTTTGCTCCTTTAGCCGCTGCTTTTCCTCTTCCGCCATCTCTTTGGCGAACATCTTGTTAATCTCCGCGAACACTCGCCTTTCCTCCAAGTTGTGGCGTGCAGGACAAGAACATTCTTCCTCGTCACTCAGATGGCTCGCCCAATCACAATGCTGAAATGCCTCATGGTCGGCTGCGGCATTCGGTACCATTTTGCTTTGGTTTCACCTCATCCCCCTCAATCAATCCTCACTTACTGGCACACCTCACCAGCGGGCGTCAGCGTTACCCAGTGAGGATGCAGCAAAGCCTGTATTGACGCGGACATGCAGGCGAACATGGACGTATGCATACCAGCCTGTGGAGGTGGTGAACAACCGCATCAAGGTGATCAAGCGGATGGCCTATGGCTTCAGGGACTCGGACTACTTCTTCCTGAAAATCAAGGCGGCCTTCCCCGGAAAGCCGTGATGAATCAAAAATTTACAATCTCTAGAGTATCGTCACTATGCGTAAAAATCGTATCTTATTGATATGCAAGAGGTTTGAGATGAATTTCTTGTCGGAGTGACATATAGCAGGATAAATATGGCGGATAGCGTTTGCTTTAAAAATACGCGCATGCTCTAATCCGCGGCGATGGTTCGGTAGTTCAGACCTGATTATGTTAGGCAGTCATTGTAGTAAAGCAGTGATTATGGCGGGTTTTCCGTCAGATAATTCTCCTTCTATTAGTGCTTCCCATACGTATTGCTGACGAAAAATCATAGATTGCCATATGGCGCATTAAACACTATTCAAGGAAATTATCATGTCCAACAAAGTGACCGGTACCGTTAAGTTCTTCAACTCCGAAAAAGGTTTTGGTTTCATCTCCCCGATTGACGGCAGCAAAGATGTGTTCGTTCACTTCTCCGCCATCCAGACCCCGGGTTTCAAAACCCTGGACGAAGGTCAGCGCGTTGAGTTCACCATCGAGCAAGGCCAGAAAGGCCCGGCTGCTGCCAACGTAGTCGCTCTGTAATTCCAGCTGGAGCATGCTGCTGGTGGATAATGCCAACGGCAGAAAGCCCTGCAAGAATTAGAAAAACCCGCTACGGCGGGTTTTTTGTTGTTCCCCGCTTTTTTCTTCACAGTTCTCCCGCCGCCCAGCCATTTGATCCCTTCCTTACACACTCTCACCGCTTGAGTCTGACAGAGAGCCCCAAGTGAGTTCAAAGTGTAAAATAGTGACGAAAAAGTCAGGTTATCCGCTGTATTTGCCGCGAATTCTTGCTATTTTGCGCGCCACAAAAGCAAACGATTTCCTTCACACTTTCAGGATAAGTTATGGCAAAGCAAGATATGGCCGCCAACGGAGCAAAGGGCGGCTTTTTGGACTCTTATTTTTCCATTTCTGCGCGCGGCAGCAGCGTGCGTCAGGAGCTGGTCGCGGGGCTGACCACCTTCCTGGCGATGGTCTACAGCATCATAGTGGTGCCAAACATGTTGGGTGCCGCCGGCTTTGAGCAGGGCCCGGTGTTTATTGCCACCTGTTTGATCGCCGCCTTCGGCTCCCTGCTGATGGGTTTGTGGGCCAAGCTGCCGATGGCCATCGGTTGCGCCATCTCCCTCACCGCCTTTACCGCATTCAGCCTGGTACTGGGTCAGGGGCTGAGCATTCCGGTTGCCCTGGGCGCCATCTTCCTGATGGGTGTGCTGTTTACCCTGATCAGCGTCACCGGCGTGCGCCAGTGGATCCTGGACAACCTCCCCTCCGGCATCGCCCACGGTACCGGCATCGGTATCGGTCTGTTCCTGCTGCTGATCGCCACCAACGGCGTTGGCATGGTGATCAAGAACGAAGGGGCCGGTCTGCCGGTACAGCTCGGTGAAGTGACCGCTTTCCCGGTCATCATGACGGTGCTGGGTCTGGCCGCCATCTTCGGTCTGGAGCGTCGCAAGGTGCCGGGCGGCATCCTGATGGTGATCATCGCCATCTCCATCCTCGGCCTTATCTTCGACCCGAAAGTGACCTGGCAGGGCTTCTTCGCCATGCCGAGCCTGACTGGCGAGAAGGGCTCGCTGGTGGGCAGCATGGATCTGCTGGGCGCCCTCAATCCGGTGGTCATTCCGACCGTACTGGCGCTGGTGATGACCGCCGTGTTTGACGCCACCGGCACCATCCGTGCCGTGGCCGGTCAGGCAGGCCTCATCAACGAACGTGGCCACATCATCAGCGGCGGCAAGGCCCTGACTGCCGACTCCGTCAGCAGCATGGTGGCAGGCGCCGTTGGTGGCGCTCCGGCTGCCGTCTACATCGAATCCGCCGCAGGTACCGCAGCCGGTGGCAAGACCGGTCTGACTGCAGCGCTGGTCGGCGTGCTGTTCCTGCTGATGATTTTCCTCTCACCGCTCAGCTATCTGGTACCGGCTTATGCCACCGCACCGGCGCTGATGTACGTCGGTCTGCTGATGCTGGGCAACGTCACCAAGCTGGACTTCAGCGACTCGGTCGATGCCCTCTCCGGCATGCTGTGCGCCGTCTTTATCGTGCTCACCTGCAACATCGTTACCGGCATCATGCTGGGGTTCGTGGCGCTGGTCGTTGGCCGCATCTTCGCTGCCGAGTGGAAGAAGCTCAATATCGGTACCGTCATCATCGCCGTGGCGCTGGTGGTCTTCTATGCCGGCGGCTGGGCCATCTAATCTCCGGTTATAGCGAGTGATCTTGCGAGCTGTCTCTTGCTCACAACACATGGTGCTCAAGAGACAGTTCCAGTTTGCGGACTTTTAAGGGTAAGGGTTCAGCGAGAGTGGATATTAAAAATGTGAGATCGTCTCCTGATTTGCTGCCTATTGCATAACCCCACATGCGGTGAAACTCGCTCCTGGACTGCATTACTTAGTTGGAGAGCCTTAGCCCGCGCTGCGGCAACAGGCGATCGGGCAAGCTGGGGACTCGGGGGTAAACTCGTCCCACGAGCACTGTCTGTCATGCCCTACCGAGACGTAGCAGGCTACTCTGCCGCAAATAGCAAGACCTTCACTGATCGCCGAAGCGATCGGTCTGCGGATTGTAGAAGTAGGGGCGGTAATCGAAGTTGATCCCCTCAAGGAAGGGGTTCTCCAGCCGCAGCAGCCGACGCTGGGAGAGTTTGGCAAAGGCAATGGAGGGGCCGAAGCTCTTGCGCCAAAGCGCCTGTAGCGAGCCATCCTGCCACGCCAGCTGCAAGCCCAGTTCGATTCGCTGCAGAGCCTCGCGATTATTGGGGTGGGTGTAGAAAAGCCGCGGTAGCGGGTAGTAGAGCAACAGCGCGTCATCAACCAGCAGATCCGTTATATCCTTGTGGGTGAGCAGCTCGCTTCGCAGCTCGTTGGCTCCGCGGCAGAAGAGATCGAAGCGGTTCCGGGCGACCATCTTGAACAGTTTCTCGTAACCCTCCACCTCCACCACGTCCATCCCGGCGTAGCGCAGGATATCCACATCCAGCCACCCCTTGCCAAGGCCGAAGGAAAACTGACGCAGCCCCTTGATGTCGGTTACTTTGCTAACCGCCGCCTGGCTCTGTGGGCTGACAAAACAGATGCGGTAGCTGACGATGCCCAAATGGATAGGAAAACGGACATAGGCGAGCCCCAAATCCTCGCGGGTACTGCTGTAACTGTCCATCACAAAGAGATTGGGAAAACTGTTGAGCTCTATACTGAGACGAGCACGCGCCTTGGTCATGTACGGAGCGGGAACCAGTTCATAATCACCGAACCCGTCGCGGGTCTTGTCAAGAGCGAGGCGCAGCAGCTCCCGATCATAGGTGGTACGCGGATCCCGCTCGCTCTCCGGACTGATATAGGTAAACCGGGTGACCGCCTGCACGGTCAGCGACAATATGCAGAGCAGAGCGGCGAACAACAGATGCAGGGATGACATAAACCGGGCCTTGGCTGAATGGGTACTCACAGTTTAACCCGAACCCTGTTGCAACGCGATAATGGGCAAAAAGCGGGCAGATACAAGTTGGGGTCCTCTTTTGGGCAACAAGGGTCCCATCGTCACTATCTCAACCAACAGCAGTGAGCCAACAAGATTCGATCCGGGCTGAAGCAGGCCCGCAGAGCGAGATTTCCCCTATTGTCCGGCACTACTCTTCGCCGATAGGCGCAGCGATCCACTTCATCAGCGTCAGCATATCCTGCGGCGCCACCCCGACCGAGAGGCCGCGCTTGCCGCCGCTCACCAGGATCTCGTCAAACTGCAGCGCCGACTCGTCAAGCACGGTAGGCAGCAGCTTCTTCTGGGCCAGCGGGCTAATGCCACCCACTTTGTAACCGGTCAGCTTCTCCGCTTCCGTCGGTTTCATCATCTCCACCTTCTTGAGGCCGGTCGCTTTGGCCAGCTGCTTCAGGCTGCACATGCCGGATGAGGGCACGATGGCCACCACCGCCTGCTTGTCGTGATGGGCGATCAGGGTTTTGAATACCTGCGCCTCCGGCAGCCCGAGCCGTGTCGCGGCATGCTTACCAAAATCGTCGTGAGCTTCACACTCGTAGGGGTAGAGCTTGTGGGAAATTTTGAGCTTCTTTAGCAGGTTGATGGCAGGAGTCATGATGGTTGCCTTGAATCGAATTGCATACAAACAAGGCCAAACAGTCTGCGCCTCACCTATCGGGTGATGCAAGGGGGATGGGAATCGCAAGGGAGATTGACTGGCCGACATGCAATGCACGCTAACGGAGGTCGACCAGAAAACTTGACCAAAGTGGGTCCAAACGGGTGTTGCTTTAACCCGTTGACGCAGCCAGTTACTTCCTGAAAAAACAGGACAAGTGATGGCACGCCCGCCTTGCCAACGTCAATATCGCGATTCGCCCGTTCGAAGCGGGTGATACTGAAGAATTTGTCCGAGCAGTCCACGAATCGATTGAGAGGGTGGGCAAATGGATGAGCAGGTGCTTCCGTTCATTTACTCGGGAGATCGCGCTGGAGTAGTTTGCTAGTTGTGATCAGGAGCGCGTGGCAGGCGGTCGCCCTGTCGCGTGACTTTGGCTTTGAGCAGTTGGGTCTATTTCGGCTGGAGATTGTGATGGGGATTGGCAACAGCACCAGCGAAGCTCAGATTGCTGAAGAACCCCCTCTTTTTCAACGAGGGGGTTCTTTTTTTATGGTCCACGGTTGTGTTCATCATTTTATGGTTTGTCGTGGGGCCTGCGGCAGAGGCTGCCGATGCGGGCAACCGGGGCAAACCCCAGAGAGCGGTAGATGCGTTGGGCATGGTAGTGCTCGTCGGCCACTATGATCAGTTGTTTGGCGCGGGACAATCCTGCGCGAGCCACCTGACTCAGCAACTGGCGGCATAACCCCTGGTTGCGCCACGCATGGTGCGTGCGTACCAACTGGAAGCGCCCAAGTGTGCCGCAGAAGAAGAGGCCACAGCTGGCGACCAGTTGCCCCTCTCGCCAGATCCCCCACCAGTCCCCGAGCCCATCGGCAATCATGGCTTGATAGAGTGTCTGACGGAATAGCAGATAGGGAAGATAGCTCTGTTCTGAGTGTCCCTCATCCCGATCATTGAGTTCGAAGTCGAGCCACTCTGGCCAATCAGCAATAGTGAAGGTGCGTGCCTGAACCTTGTTTATGCCATCGTCAGGAGGTGGGCAGCTCTGCTTATCCAGCGCCAGCACCACGCACTCCATATATTGGTAACCCGTTGCGACAAAACCGGCGATCCGGCTGTTTTGTCCTGCTGCCAGTGGCCATTGGAAGGTGCGGTGCCGAATTCTGGGATCCTGGCCGATCATCTGATCAAATGCGGCCTCGAGCCAGCCCTTGTCACGGTCGTTGGGTGGGGTAGGGAGCAGCAGGTAGTTGCTGAAGTAGTCATCGGGAGCACCCGGCGTGCGAACCGCCCAGAACAGATTGTGCTGAACGACTTCGCCCTGATAGCGATCGAACAGCAAATCGGTGGCAAAACCGGGATGGCTATCCATGATGGTGCTCCTGCAAAGATTCACTTTTTTATCGGCTGGAGCAGGAAGAACATGAAAAGGGGCCGGAGAATTTACTCTCCGGCCAAACAATCACACGCAGATTCAGAACGTCTAAGACGATCTGTTGCCATCATAACTCGACTGGGGCGATTTTGGGATGGGCTCTTTTCGGTTACGTACCGTTAATTATGTAAATATGAAGTTTGTCAGGGCGGATATGAGGTAAATCCCTGTTGACTTTGTCGCGTTTTACTCATAAATATAGAGACGTTTAGACGTCCAAACATCCGTTTTGACGTGGGCAGATGGATTGCGGGACAGGGAGAAGAGCAGATGGGATTTCACAGTGCACGACAGGTTGAGGCGCTCAACCAGAGCTTGGCAGATTTGAATGGCGATATATCGGTCAGTTTCGAGTTTTTTCCGCCCAACAGTGAAGGGATGGAAAATACCCTCTGGCAGTCCATTGAACGGCTGAAAGTGCTGGAACCCAAGTTTGTCTCCGTCACCTATGGCGCCAATTCCGGTACCCGGGATCGTACTCATAAAGTGATCAAGGACATCAAGGAGCGGACCGGCTTGATTGCGGCGCCGCACCTGACCTGTATCGATGCCGACCGTGACGAGCTGCGCACCATTGCCCGCGATTACTGGAACAGCGGTATTCGTCATATCGTGGCTTTGCGCGGTGACTTGCCGCAGGGGCTGGAGAAGCCGGATATGTATGCCACCGACCTGGTTGCCCTGCTCAAGTCAGAGGCCGACTTCGATATCTCGGTTGCCGCCTATCCGGAAGGGCACCCGGAGGCCAAGAGTGCGCAATCCGACCTGCTCAACCTCAAGCGCAAAATCGATGCCGGTGCCAACCGCGCCATCACTCAGTTTTTCTTCGATGTGGAAACTTACTTGCGCTTTCGGGATCGCTGCGCCGCTATCGGCATCGATGCCGAAATCGTGCCGGGGATCCTGCCGGTCTCCAACTACCAGACCCTGGCCAAGTTTGCCGGTTTCACCAACGTGAAGATTCCGCGCTGGATGCATCAGCGTTTCGAGGGGTTGGATAACGATCAGATGACCCGCAATCTGGTGGGAGCGAGCATCGCCATCGATCAGGTGCGCGTGTTGAGTCAGGAGGGGGTGAAGGATTTCCACTTCTATACCCTGAACCGCTCCGAGCTGACCTATGCCATCTGCCATACTCTGGGGGTTCGTCCCAAGGGCTGATCAGTGCTCACCGCGATAAAAGCAAAAAGCCAATGAGTTGCTCATTGGCTTTTTCGTTATGGCCGATTATCAAGGTCTGGTCGGGGCGATCTCTTTTGGCTCAAGATCGATAACCGCATTACCGGCAGCCCCCGGATACTGGTGATATACCTGATCCTGCTCCAGTGTGTAGAAGGTATCCAGATAGTCGTCGTTATTGGTCATCCAGGAGTCGGGCAGTGCCTTGACGATGCGACCGCCGAGATCGAGGAAGGGCAGGGCTTCCGGCACGCCACCCGCAGTAAAGCCGAGTTTGAGAGCTTCAATCAGCAGGGCGCTCAGCTCCTTGTAGTTGACGTTATCATCCTGCTCCATCATCACCACGTCGACGGCACCCCAGCGATAGCGATCCCAGTAAACCAGGATTTGGTTGGGGGTGTAGTCTGTGTTGTCATAGTCGAGGTAGGGCATGTCGACAATATCGACTACTGGCTCATCGCGACTGGGATTGACCCCTGCGACCACTGCATACACTTCGGCTGCGCCGAGCAGCCAGGGCTCCTGATCATCCTTCAGTCTGATCTTTTTCAGGATACTGGTCTTGAGCGGCGCCGTGCTGGCCGCCACTCGCGGAGCGCTTTGCAGATCCGCATCGGCCAGCGCTTTGCGCATTACCTTCAAGCCTGCATTTTTGGCTTTGACGGGATCGGCTTCGACTACCAGAACCGGCCGGGCCGGTGCCTTGTCCACATCCAGATAGACGGGATTGCCAGCGCTGTCGAACGCTTCAATGGCGCTCCAGCTCTTCTCATCCCCACTCGGAACATAGGCAACCAGCGGTTCGACGCCCTGTTGCAGTGCTGCGGCCTGATCGGTGTTGGCCAGCCGCAACTGCATCAGTTGCTTGACCTCGCCATCCAGTCCTTGCCGGCTGATGGCTGCCTGGTTGGCATCGCTCGCCTGCCGTTTAAGGCGTGGGCTGGCCTTCTGCAGCAGGTTGGGAAGCGGGCTCTGGTATTGCTGATTGTTCAGCAGGGGCAGCAGGTTTTTCTGCTGAAGTGCGAGCTGGCGAGCCAGCTCTCGATCCGTATCGGCAGCCTGGACGCTCGTAGTACCCAGTATGGCCAGTAGTAACAAGACAGCCTGATTTTTCATTTTTATACTCCGTTGCATGGAACCTGACAGGGCAACACGTCCGGGAAGATTGGTGCCCTGGCACCACTAGAAGGAAATTAGTTTCATTTGTGAATCATTTTATCTGGATAGTGTGCAGAGGTTCACGGTTTGAGGTTCAATTGATTCCTCTGTCGATATGATTGGAGCTGATAGATAGCCAGACCAATCAGCAGACCCCAGCAGGCTGCCGCGATGCCGAGCAGGCTGATCCCGGACGCGGTAATGATAAAGGTGAGCAGCGCAGCTTCTCGCGCTTCATCTTGTTGCAAGGCGGAGTGCAGACTGCTGCCGATGGTGCCTAGCAGAGCCAATCCGGCGACGGAGGTGACAAGGGCTGCCGGAAAGGCGCTAAACAGAGCGGCGACGGTCGCGCCAAAACAGCCTGTCACAAGATAAAAGCAACCCGCCCATACCGCAGCAGGCCAGCGGCGCTTGATATCCGGGTCGACCTCTTTGCCCATGCAGATGGCGGCAGTGATGGCGGCCAGATTGAAGGCATAGCCGCCAAAAGGGGAGAGCAGCAGGCCGGTCCAGCTGATCAGCGAGGTGGTGGCAGGCTGATAGCCGTGGGCCCGCAAGATGGCAATCCCCGGCATGTTTTGCGATGTCATGGTGACAATGAACAACGGCAGCGCGATACCAAACAGAGCATCAAGGGAGAAGGCTGGCCATGTCCAGACCGGGCTGGCGAGTTGCCAGTGAAGGGTGCCCAGTTGCAAATCCCCCCGCCCGCTGCAGATCAGCATCCCCACTCCAAGTACCAATACCATGGTATAGCGGGGCCAGAGATGACGCCCCAACAGGAAGGTCAGCAGCAGGGTGCCAAGCAGCAAGGGATCTTGCGGGGCGACCTTGAACAGATCAAGTCCGAATCTGAGCAGCACGCCAGCGAGCATGGCGGCGGCAAGTGGAGCCGGGATATGTTTCATCAAACGGCTGAACCAGCCGCTGATGCCACACTGAGTGATCAGCAGGGACGAGATCACAAAGGCGCCGATGGCTTCCGCCAGAGTGAAGTTGCCCAGCGTGGTGATCAGTAGGGCCGCACCCGGGGTGGACCAGGCAGTCAGTACGGGCATGCGGTAATAGAGAGAGAGGCCGATGCAGCTCACCCCCATGCCGATCCCCAGCGTCCAGAGCCAGGAGACCACTTGGGCAGTATCAGCACCCGCTGCCGTGGCGGCCTGGATGATCAGGATGACGGAGCTGGTGTAGCCGACCATCACGGCGATAAAGCCTGCGACCAGATGGGGGAGGGCGAAGGGCATGACTCTTCCTCTTGGCGTTGTGACGCGCTGTGCGTTATTACGTACAATACAACTTTGACTATATCGTCGTGCGCTATAGCGCACAAGGCGCATCGTGCAAGAGTAATAAAGAGGCAGTTATGCAAGAGATGGGTCAGCATCTGGCTGCTCGACTGAAGGGGCTGCGCAGCGAGCGCGGCTGGAGCTTGGATGCCGCCGCGCGCGAAACGGGTGTCAGCAAGGCGATGCTGGGGCAGATTGAGCGGGGAGAGTCCAGCCCAACGGTGGCGACGCTGTGGAAGATAGCCACCGGTTTTCGAGTCTCATTTTCCAGTTTTATTGAGCCCACACCCGCCGCGCAGGCAGAGGTGCTCTATCGCACCGCCGATGCCATTCGCCAGCAGCCAGCGGGAGAGGGCATGCAAGTGGCGCCGCTCTTCCCTTATGAAAACCGGTTTGGCTTCGAATTGCTTGAGCTGACCCTGTTGCCGGGTTACCAGCGTGAATCCGAGCCCCATGAGCCGGGAGTGACCGAGCATGTCATCGTCATCAGCGGCATGATGGAGGTGCTGGTGGAAGGGGAGTGGCGCTCACTGGTGCAAGGGGAGGCGGTGCGTTTTGCTGCCGACCGTCCCCACGGTTATCGCAATCTGGGCATAGCCCCGGCGATCTTTCACAACCTGATCCACTATCCGGTGGCAACACCCTGAGCATGTTCCGCAGTCATCAACCCGGCCGACCATCTGCTCTGGGGCGGATCAGTATCGGGGTATAGACCCAGACAAACAGACCATAGGCAGCGATCCAGGCAAGCGCGCTGAGGTTCCAGCCATGTAGGGTATAAGCTGGCCAGAACAGCGGAATCGCCACCCGCATTGTAGCGGCTGCGATAACCAGGGCGAATGCGCCAGTGATCCTGCGTCCTACCTGCAAGGCCCGACCGCTATGGCCGAGGGAGACTCGTGCAATCATGCCCAAGATCATGGTGCCCATACAGCCTGCGCTGAGCAGGTGGCTGGCCATCGACAACGTGATGGGCAGACCCGCGCTATGTGCCGCAAGGGCGAACAGGCCAAGAGGGATAAACAGATAGGCGATATGGAGTGACCACAGCAGGGGATGCGCAAGGGTCGATGGCAGATGCCAACGTAGTTGCCGCCACAGATGCAAACTCGCCGCCACTATATAGAGAGGCACTATGTATATGCTGGTGACCCATTGGGTGGGGAGCAGCAGCCAGCAGAGCAAGATAAGCCACAGTGTCGCGAGCGCAGTCCGTTCCAGCCAGAGCAGAGGTGCAGCTTTCTTCTGACCGGTTGCTCGGGCGGTGAAGAACGGAATCACCCTTCCACCCATCACCGCGATCAGGGTGGTAAACAACAGCACAGTTGTAATCAATAGGTGCTCAACGGTGGTCCAATCGACCTGCCATAACCAGCTGGCGCCATTGAGCAGGGTCAGTATCAGCAACAGGGGCACGAAGAAGAGGTTGCGCCATTGCCGGGTTATCAAGATAGGCTTGGCAAGGAACCAGGCGCAAAGCGGCAGCCAGAGCAGGTCTGATACCATCAGGATCATGTTTTCTTCACCCAGCCAGGGTAACAAGGTCCTTGGCAATATCCACAACCCCACCACCATTGCCAATGGCCAGCTCCGAACACCGGGATGGGCCGTCCAGTTCTGCACCGCGGTGAGCAAAAAACCCGCGACGATAGCGGTCCCGAAACCAAACAGCATCTCATGACCATGCCACCAGATCGGGTTGGCAATCCCGGGCAAGGTAAGCCAACCGTTGAGCTGCCCCAGCCAGAGCAACATGGCGACGGCAGCAAACAGAGCCCCGAACAAGAAGAAGGGTCGGAACCCCAAGCGGAACAGCGGGACGATTTGCTCTTCCTTATGGCTATCGAGGATTTGATGCATGAGGGCATTCCAATTGAACATTTGAGATGGCAATTATAAATTGGCTTTTCAAATGTTCAATTTAAATCAGGCAATAGTCAGAATTGATGCCATTTCGAGCAAAAAAGAGGTGGTTGCTTGATATCTGAGCGAACGAACTTTTTTGATGAAAAAGCCCTTGTCATCCCGGCGCGGCTCCCTATAATGCGCCCCTACCAGCACGGCGGAACAC
>NZ_JBODRQ010000101.1:0-12911 GCF_050633025.1 Aeromonas sp. | reverse complement strand
GCAGGATATGAAGGGTTTCCAAGCAAGAGACTGACAAGCAGCCATGCGCATTCCACGTATCTATGAACCGGCCACCTTGCAAGTTGGCCAGACCATCGCCCTGTCGGAAGACGGCGCCAACCATATCGGCCGGGTACTGCGCATGCAGCCGGGCCAGCAGCTCGAGCTGTTCAATGGCGATGGCAAGCAATATCCCGCCACCATAGCCCTAGTCGGCAAGAAGTCGGTGGAGGTGACCATCGACAGCTGCGACGTCCAATCGGTGGAGTCACCGCTGGCCATCCACCTCGGTCAGGTGATCAGCCGTGGCGACAAGATGGACTTCACCATCCAGAAATCGGTGGAGCTGGGCGTCACCTGCATCACCCCGCTCTTCTCCGAGCGCTGCGGCGTCAAGCTGCCGGCCGATCGGCTGGAGAAGAAGCGCGAACAGTGGCAGAAGGTGGTGATCAGCGCCTGCGAACAGTGCGGCCGCAACGTGGTGCCCGAAGTGCGCATGCCGATGGAGCTGGACGCCTGGCTGGCGGAAGAGACCAAAGAGCTCAAGCTCAACCTGCACCCGCGCGCCCCTTACAGCATCAACACCCTGCCCGTTCCCGAGCACGGCGTGCGCCTGCTGATTGGCCCGGAAGGGGGATTGTCGAGCGACGAGATCGCCCGTACCGTGCAGGAAGATTTCAAAGAGATGCTGCTGGGACCGCGGGTGCTGCGCACCGAAACCGCCGCCCTGACTGCGATAACTGCGCTGCAGTGCCGCTTTGGCGATCTCGCTTGATAAAATAAGCTGCATCGACGCCGCCGCAAGCGGCCGATTACGCTGCGCTAATCGACCCAACAACCCTATCGAGCCATTAAAAAGGAACAGCGGATGACCATTAAACTCGGCATCGTGATGGACCCCATCTCGGCCATCAACATCAAGAAAGATTCCAGCTTTGCCATGCTCGAAGAGGCGCAAAAGCGCGGCTATGAGCTCTTCTATCTGGAGATGAAGGATCTCTACATGGAAGCCGGTCGCGCCTTTGGCACCATGCGCCCGCTAACCGTCAAATATGACTATGCCGACTGGTACACGCTGGGCGAGGTGGTGGATCAACCTCTTTCGAACCTTGATGTGATCCTGATGCGCAAGGATCCGCCGTTCGACACCGAATTTATCTACGCCACCTACATGCTGGAGCGGGCCGAGGATGAGGGCTGCCTTATCGTCAACAAGCCGCAGAGCCTGCGCGACGCCAACGAAAAGCTCTACACCGCCTGGTTTGCTGAGCACACCCCGACCACCCTGGTAACCCGCCGCGCCGACAAGCTGCGCGCCTTCCACGCGAAGCACAAAGACGTGATCTTGAAGCCCTTGGACGGCATGGGCGGCGCCTCCATCTTCCGCATGAAGGAGGATGACGCCAACGTCGGGGTGATTATCGAGACCCTGACCGCCCACGGCAGCCAGTACTGCATGGCGCAGACCTATCTGCCCGCCATCAAGGATGGCGACAAGCGGGTGCTGGTGGTGGACGGTGAACCGGTTCCCTACTGTCTGGCCCGCATTCCGGCGCAAGGCGAAACCCGTGGCAATCTGGCGGCCGGTGGCCGTGGTGAAGCGCGTCCCCTGAGCGAAGCGGACTGGGCCATCGCCCGCGCGGTGGGCCCGACCCTGAAAGAGAAAGGGCTCATCTTCGTCGGTCTCGATATCATCGGCGATCGGCTGACCGAGATTAACGTCACCAGCCCGACCTGCATTCGCGAGATTGAAGCCGCCTTCGATGTGCACATCACCGGCATGCTGATGGATGCCATCGAGCGTCGGCTGGCCAAGGCCTGAGCCAGCACCGGCTAGAGGTTCATAACAAGAGGCGGCCCCGGGGCCGCCTCTTCTGTTTCCTGCTGCGTGCGTTGGTATGAAGGCCTAACAGCGGAACTGCCCCACCTTCTGCTTGAGATCGCTCGATAGCTGCTCCAGCTCGTGGCAACTCTGGTTCAGCTCGGAGGCCGCCGCCGTCGATTCGGTCGCAATATGGGCGATATTGACCACGTTGCGGGTGATATCTTCAGCCACCTTGCTCTGCTCCTCGGCGGCGGTGGCGATATGGGTATTGAGTTCGTTGATCATCTCCACCGAGGTGACGATCTCGCCGAGTGCCTTGCCACAGGCAAGCACGGTGCGGTTGGACTCCTCGACCTGCTCCAGCCCCTGCATCATGCTGTTGGCGGCCTCGCTCGCCCCCTGCTGCAGCTTGACGATGGTCTTGCCGATCTCTTCGGTGGAACGCTGGGTGCGTTGGGAAAGTGTGCGAACCTCATCCGCCACCACCGCAAAACCGCGCCCCTGATCCCCTGCCCGCGCCGCTTCGATGGCGGCGTTGAGCGCCAGCAGGTTGGTCTGCTCGGCAATGCCGCGAATGGCATCCATCACGCTGCTGATATCGCGGCTGTCATCGGCCAACTGGGTGATCATCGCCGCCGTACTCTGGATATGGGAAGAGAGGGAGGACATGTGCTGGATGGCATCTTCCACCACCTCATGACCATGGCGGGCACTCTGGTCGGCCACTCTGGCCGCATCGGCAGCTCCGGACGAGCTGTTGGCCACCTCGGCCACGGTTGCGCTCATCTGGTTCATGGCGGTGGCGGTCTGATCGGTTTCCCCCTGTTGCTTGGCAAAGCGCTGGCGACTCTCGACCCCGATATGGGCCAGGCGGGCAGACTCCTTGGCAAGGTGCTCCGCCATCTCGTTGATCTGGTTAATCAAACCGCGGAAGTGGCTGATCACCTGATTAAGCGATTGGGCCAGCCCTCCCATCTCGTCCTTGCGCAAGACCGGAACCTGCTGGCTCAGGTCGAGATCCCGCTGCATCCCGCTCAGCACCTGTCCCATGGCCGCCAGCGGCTGACTGACGCTGCGTCCGGCCCAGACGCCGAAGAAGAGTACGCAGGCCACTCCCACCAGAAACAGCACGATAAAGAGCCGAAACAACTGCTGCCTGAGATCGTTGAGCTCGCCGATGTGCTGCTCCGCCTCTTTGAGCTGGAACTCCACCAGCGCACTGACCCCGTCACTGACCGGATCGATCACACCGTAGAGGGGCATGATGCGAGCAGAGAGCTGATCCCGCTCAGCCCCCTGCATCTGATCCAGTACCGCCACCACGGCGGCAATCTGCTGATCCGCCACGCCAAACAGCGCCTGTACTTTGGCCGCCTCCCGTTGCTCGGTCTGGCTCATCTCACCACCGCTATATTGGCGCCAGATCTGCGCTATCTCATGTTGCGCCTGCAGCATGTCGGCCTTGGCCTGTAACGGTGCTACGCCCCCGACGTTGACCTTGTTGGCCGCATCGATCACCTTGACCGCGTAGAGATCGGCGACCTGCTTGAGCTCCTTGAGCTGCACCACCTCCCCCTGATACATGGCGTTCATCCCCGTCATCAGCTGGGACATCGCCTGACTCGCGCCCACCAGCAGCGCCAGCAGTGCCAACAGCGGCACCACACAACCCAGGATCAACTTCTGCCTGATTGAAATACCTTCCATGACTTTCTCTCCAATGAAACAGATTGACTGGTCTGAACCGGCCGCCAAAAAGCAGTTTTGCCAGACGAAGCGAGCTGCCATAATTGACTGCAAATACCTTTGCAATATTTGGCCCATATGCAAACACTGCAAAACCACTTCCTGCTTGCCATGCCAAGCCTGACGGATCCCTACTTTGAGCGTTCGCTGGTCTATCTGTGCGAGCACAACGAAGAGGGCGCCATGGGCTTGGTCGTCAACATTCCGGTGGAGATGTCGCTGGAAACCATGCTGACCCAGCTCAAGCTCAACCCGCCCAATAACCCGGAGCTCAAGCAGCCGGTGCTGCAGGGGGGACCGGTTCACGCCGATCGCGGCTTTGTGCTGCACAGCTTCCGCCCCGGCTTCAACTCCACCATGCAGGTGGGGGATGAGATGATGGTGACCACCTCCAAGGATATTCTGGAAACCCTGGGTACGAGCGAGGCCCCTGCCCATTGGCTGGTGGCTCTTGGTTATGCAGGCTGGAGTGCCGGTCAGCTGGAGCAGGAGTTGGTGGACGGCGCCTGGCTGGTGATCCCCTCCAATCCGGCCCTGGTGTTCAAGACCCCCATTCACAAACGTTGGCAGCAAGCCGCCGCCAGCATAGGGGTGAACCCGGTTCACCTCTCCAGCGACATCGGTCACGGCTGATGCAATCTGCTATGCAATTTGCAACGCATTCTGAGGAAATTATCCAATGTTATCACGCGGCATCATGGGCTTTGACTATGGCACCAAGAGCATTGGCGTCGCCATCGGTCAGGAGCTGACTGGCACTGCCCAGCCTCTGCGCGCCCTCAAAGCCAACGACGGCATCCCCAACTGGGACGAGATTGAGAAGCTGCTCAAGGAGTGGCAACCGGACCTGCTCATTGTCGGCCTGCCGCTGAACATGGATGGCACCGATCAGGAGATCACGGTACGGGCCCGCAAATTCGGTAACCGGCTGCATGGCCGTTTCGGCAAACCGGTGGAATTCAAGGATGAGCGACTCACCACCACAGATGCCCGCGCCCGGCTGTTTGAGCGAGGCGGCTATCGCGCGCTGGAAAAAGGCAGCGTGGACGGGGTATCGGCGCAGCTGATCGTCGAAGCCTGGATGGAAGAGCAGTACAACTAAACCATCAACAGCAAGGCAAGGGTCGCAGCCCTTGCCTTGCCCCCGCATTGCCTCATCGCGTTGGTTGCGCCAATTCGCCGTTGTAGAGTCTCTTGATCTCGCTACGCAGCCACATCACCTTGGCATCCTGATTGTGCCGTTTGTGCCACAACAGGATGAAGGCGATCTCCAGCTGGGCGTAGAGCTTCTCGGGTAGCGGCAGCGGCATGGCGATCAGATTGCCATGATGCCGACTGGCATACCCCCCGCAGTAGGAGGGGGCCACCGCAATCAGCTCGTGACTCGACTGGGAGGCGATATGCAGCGCTTGCTCGAAGCTGGAGACCATGATGGGCACCTCCCGCTTCAACCCCTCGTCCTCCAGCAGGCTGTCGAGAGCCCAGGTATCATTCGCTTCCCACACCATGCTGATCTGGGGGCAGGCCAGAAAGTTCTCCAGCGACCACTTCTGCTCGAGCAGCGGGTGATCCTTACGCAGAAAAACCACCGGGCGATCGGTGAACAGCACCTCGTGATCGATGTAGTAGGGCAACCGGTTGACCTTGGCTTGGGAGCGGCCATGGGTCTCGCGGGCACAGAAGCCGAGATCCGCATCGCCGTTGACGATGTCGTTGAGGGAGTGGTGATCCCACCCCAGCATCCTGACCACCGAGTTGGGGTACTTCTGGTAGATGGTCATGGGCAGATCGCTCAGAAAGCTGATGTAGAAGGGGGACTCCATCACCAGCGTGAAGCGTGCACCATCGGGGATCGCCTCGCTATTGAGCGAGGTGATGCTGTCGGTGAGCTGGAACCAGACCTTCAGCTCCTCCTCCAGGGTCAGGGAGAGGTTAGTGGGCTGCAACCCCTGCCGCACCCGCACAAACAGGGGATCGTCAAACCACTCCCGTAATTTGGCCAGCGACTTGCTCACCGCAGACGGGGTGACACAGAGTTTTTTGGCCGCCCCTGCCACACTGCGCTCCTGCATCAGGAACTTGAAGACCACCAGCAGGTTCAAATCGAGTTCACCCAGATTGCGCATATCCCCTCTCATCTTCCATCAGCCCTGCGACCGCGCTTCACGAAGCGCGAGCCATGGTAACAGCCCTTTGACAGCCAGGTAACTGAGCAGTGCCAGCAGCAGGGCGCAGATCAGCATCTCGGACGGGGCAAAGCCAAGTTGGCCCAACAGCCAGATATAGAGGCCGGAGAGACTGATCTGCATGATGCAGAGCACGGCGCTGGCAAACGCCACATTGTGCTGGCAACCATCGAGCGCCTCCCCCATCGCCACCCCGAAGCCGCAGGAAAACCCGACACAGACCAGCGCAAACGCCGGCAGCAACAGATGGATATCACCCCCCGTCTGCCAGCTGCCGAACAGTGAGCACGCCGCCAGCAGATAGGAGAGATGAGACACCGCCAGCACTTTCTGTTTGCCCAGCCAGCGCAACAACAGCGGAGTCAGGAAGGAGGTGGACATACTCACCCCGGCCATCACCATCATCACGATGGAATACTGCTCGGTAGTGAAGCCAAACTCCTTCATCAGGATCAGCGGCGAGACGCTGACATAGACCAGAATGGCGGTCACGCTGGCACTGGTCAGCAGGGAGAGCAGCATAAAGCGCGGCGAGCGCAGCAGGGCAAAGGGCAGCGCAGCTCCACTGTCCGGTTGCCGGGCTGGGCGGGTCTCCTTGAGCAGCAGCAAGTTCACCAGACCGCTGACGGCAGCCACCAGCGCCATCGCCACGAAGATCGCGCGCCAGTCAAAATGGGACAGGATGAGATAACCGAGCACCGGCGCCAGCACCGGGATCACGCAGATCACCCCGTTGATCATCGAGAGCGCCATCGCCAGCCGCTCCTGACTCAGCACATCCCGCAGCACGGTAAAGGTCATGATATAGAGCGCACCGGCCCCGACTCCCTGCCAGAAACGGCCGAGGTAGAACTGGTTGATCCCCTCGGCATGACCCGCCACCAGCGAGGCGATGACAAAAATCAGCGCCCCCCCCAGCACCACCCAGCGCCGCCCGTAGCGATCGGCAATCATTCCCCCCAGCAGCACGGTGGCCGCCATGCCAAACAGATAGATGGAGAAGGCGGTGTGGATCTGCGCCTCGCTCGCCTGCAGGGTATCGGCAATCCGGGGCACGGCGACCAGATAGAGATCGATCCCGACCGGATAGAGGATAATCATCAGAAAAGTGCACAACAGGAATACAGGCATGAACACTCCATAACAGATTGGCGTGCCGATGCCTGCCAGATCACAGCGACAGGCGAACAGTAGCGGGGCCAAGGTGGTGACAAAGGTAGCAACACAGCGCGTCGCAATGGGGGCAACTATATGGGTGCCCACCGCCCCCAGCTAGTGAAGAGATGGCGATCGGTACATTCCAATCAGGAAATATTCTATTGAACTACGTGCCATAGTGGCCATATTGCATCAACCAGACACTGTAATAAACCGGGTCACCTCCCACCCATTGCCATCCCTGCGCAGCACTTTTACCTCCCTTCTGTTATCCGCCTTCGCGGGTGTATAAGCTGTAGGTGCGACGCAATACAGGGAATGTGTATGAAGGGAATGAAGAGAGAAGAGCAGGTTGCCGGGCTGCTGGCAGCATTGGAGCAAGTCATTCTGGGCAAGCCACTGCAGCTGAAAATCGCGCTGGTCACCCTGCTGGCCCGTGGCCACCTGCTGATCGAGGATCTGCCCGGTATGGGCAAGACCACCCTGGCCCACGCCCTGGCGCAAGTGCTGGGGCTTGGGTGTCGGCGAATGCAATTCACCGCCGATCTGCTCCCCGCCGACCTGCTGGGGTTGCAGATTTTTGACCCCCAGCAGCAAACATTTCGCTTTCACCCCGGCCCCATCTTCACCCAGGTGTTGCTGGCGGACGAGATCAACCGCGCCAGCCCAAAGGTGCAGAGCGCCCTGCTGGAGGCGATGGCCGAGGGCAAGGTGAGCATTGAGGGGAATACGCATCCTCTCCCCGATCCGTTTTTTGTCATCGCCACCCAGAATCCGGCGGATCAGGCGGGCACCTATCCGCTGCCGGAATCCCAGCTCGACCGCTTCGCCGTGCGACTCTCGCTGGGCTTTCCGCCGCGAGAAGCGGAGCGCCAGTTGCTGCGGGGCCACCAGCCGATGGGCCCGTTGCCCGCCATGCTGAATGCCCCCGAGCTCGCCGCCCTGCAAGCGGAGGGGGATGCCATCCATGTTTCCGATGCCACCCTCGACTACCTGCTGGCGCTGGTGCACCAGAGCCGCTTTGATGGGGATCTGCCACAGCCCCTCTCCCCCCGTGCAGCCCAGACCTTGCTGGCGGTGAGCCGGGCCTGGGCACTGGTGGCGGGACGACGCTTCGTCACGGTGGAGGATGTGCAGGCGGTCTTTCCCTATGTGGCGGAGCATCGGTTGCGGGGCAGCTTTGGCGTGCAGCATGGCGAGGCCTGCCCCCTGAGCCAGCGGTTGCTGGCCAGGGTCGACCCGGACCATCCCTGATGAACACATTGCTTAGCCGTTGGCAGCAGTGGCGAGCCCGCTGGCAGCGGCGCTGGCTCGATCGCCGTATTCCCCCGGCCCACCAGATCACGCTGGGTACCCGCAGCCTCTTTATCCTCCCCACCCGCATGGGGCTGCTCTATCTGCTGGTGCTGCTCGCCATCTACCTGCTCGGCACCAACTACCAGAACAATCTGGTGCTGCTGGTGGCCTACTGCCTCGGCAGCCTGTTTATGGCCGCCATGTGGCTGACCCACCGCAATCTGCTGGGGTTGGAGCTGCTGGGGGGCCCGCTGGTGCTGGGGGAAGCGGGTAGCCAGCTGCCGATCCGTATCTTGGTTCAAAGCCCGCGCCCGTTGCAGGCACTCAGCTTTAGCCTCAACGAAGGCACCCTCTGGCTGGCACAGGCAGACGCTGTGCCCAGCTCAGTTATCCTGCCAGTATCGGGCTCGCGTCGTGGGGCACTGCCCCTTGGCCGATTGCGGGTCGAGAGCCGCTACCCTCTCGGTCTGTTTCGCTGCTGGTCCCTGCTGGACTTGCAACTGGAGGGCTGGCTCTCTCCCAAACCGGTATTCGGCGCGTTAAGAGGGGAGCATGCGACCCAAAGCGAGGGGCATCAGGGCCAACCCGCTCCGGCCACTCTCGGTGACTTCGATACCCTGCGGACACATCAGGCCGGTGAACCACTGAGCCGAGTCGCCTGGAAGCAACTTGCCCAAGGGCGCGGCCTGCTGACCAAACAGTTCCATGAACCGCAGCAGGATGACACTCACCTCACCTTGCAGCGGGTCGCGGGCGGGGATCTGGAGCAGCGGCTGGCGGTGCTGGCCTGGTGGTGCGCCGATTACGGCAAGCGGGGCATCCCCTTCACCCTGACGCTGGCAAACCAGACGCTGGGGCCCGATAGTGGCGCCACCTTTGTGCAGCGCTGCCTGCTGGCACTAGCCCAGTTCGATGCCACACCACCGAAGAGCACGCCCGATGCTGCTCGATAACCGCCGCCTGCTACCACTCATCGCCCTGCAACAGCTGCTGCTGGTCGCGGCGCTCTGGCCCCAGTTGCAACTCTGGGTGGTGGCAGTGGGCGCCATCACCCTCGGCGTCCGGGCCATGATGCTGTGGCGTGGCTGGCCACCCCTGCCTGCCCGCGGGTTGGCGTTGCTGGCCATCACTACTGTGGTGTTGCTGGGGTTGCAGTGGCGTGGTCTGGGCACTCTGCCCGCCCTGATCAATCTGCTCTGGCTCGGCTATAGCCTGAAGATGATCGAGGTGCGGCGCGAGCGGGATATCGAGCAGGTGCTGCTGCTCGCCTTCTTTCTGATCGCGCTGGCGCTGGTGCAGCGACAAAGCATCGGCTGGACGGCCGGGATGGCGGTGGCGCTCTGGCTGGCAGTGACAACGCTGGTGGCCGCTATAGCGCCCGAGCAAAAACGGCCTTGGCGCAGTGCCGGTGGCACACTTCTGCTGGCGCTGCCCTTGCTTATCACTCTGTTTTTGCTGCTGCCAAGGCTCCCGCCCCTCTGGCAGATGCCCACCACCAGCCGCGCCCTGTCGGGGCTCTCGGAAGAGCTAGCCCCCGGCGATATCAGCGAACTGGTCAACTCCTCGGAACTGGCCTTTCGGGTCACTTTTGCCGATGGCCCGCCCCCGGCCCGCGAACGCTACTTTCCGGTGATGCGCCAAGAGGTTTTCGATGGCCAGCGCTGGTTGCTGAGCCCCGAGGTCAAAGCATGGCAGCAGAGAGTGCCGGTGCAGACCGGGCTGACCCTTCTGGCATCCTCTTCACAGGCCAACACTCAACTGGCAGATAACCCGTTGCCCTCCGGGAGCTACGAGGTGATTGCCGAGCCCCAGCGCCACCGCTGGGCCTTTGCCCTGAGTGACCCCCGTCTGCTGGCGGGCCCGGTGCTGCTTACCCCTCTCGACACCCTCTATCGTCAGGGGAGCGGCGAGGTGGCGATCCGCTATCGCATTGGCCGCGGCGAAGCGCAGCCAGAGGACGACAGCCAAGCCGCCCAGCGCAACCTGCAACTGCCAGCCGGAGGCAACCCGAGAGCGCGCGCCCATGGCCAAGGGCTGGCCGCACGCCATCCGGATCGCGCAGAGCTGGTTGCAGCCCTACTCGCGCAGTTTCGCAGCCAATCCTATTACTACACCCTGACCCCGCCACAACTTGGCCGTGACGGGGTGGATGAGTTCCTGTTCGATACTCGGCGCGGCTTTTGCGGCCACTACGCCATGGCGACCGCCTTCGTGCTGCGCGCTGCCGACATTCCGGCACGGCTGGTCACCGGTTATCTCGGTGGCGAGTGGAATCCCACAGGCAACTATCTGGCGGTACACCAGTTCGATGCTCACGCCTGGGTGGAGTATCTCGATGAAGGTGGATCATGGCGGCGAATCGACCCCACGGCGGCAGTGGCGCCGGAGCGTATTGAAGGCGGCGTGAGGGAAGCGCTGAGCGACGAGTTTACCGCCGCCGACCCCCTCGCTTTGCAGCGTTATCGCAACTGGGCCTTGCTCAATCAGCTGCGCTGGTGGGGCAACAATATCGACTACCAGTGGAGCCGCTGGGTGATTGGCCACGATGCGGGCCAACTCTGGCAGCAAATCGGCTCGCGCTGGCCTGCACTGGCGGGACATTCCCCCTGGTTGATCCTCGCCAGCCTGATGCTGGTCGCCCTGCTGGTAAGCCTGCCCCTGCTGTTGCCCACCCGCCTGCCGCCAGAGCGGCGTATCTGGCTGCCCCTGCTCAAGCGGGGCAAACGCAGCGGCTACCCACCCCAGCCCGCCGAGAGCATGGGGGCATGGTGCGAGCGGCTGGCGCTGCTGCGTCCTGACCTTGCCCACCCCTTGTTGCAGGCGGCCTGGCTCTATCGCCGCTGGCGTTATGCCCCATTGACAAAGGGCCAGCGCCGCCGCATCTTCCAAGCCCTGAACCGCAGACTGCGCCAAGTGATCCGCAATTGGTCCGCGGCGACTAGAGACCCAGCAGCTCACCCTCACGCAGGGGAGTCGTACCGGCAATAAAAAGCACCTCCTCCCCGGCAACCACCAAGGGTGACAGCAGACGGGCATAACAGACACCTGCAACCCCGGCGTTGAGCTGGCAACGTTCGCCACTGGCCGGGTCCAGCAGTTCGGCCAAGGGTTGACCGACCACCACCGATTGCCCAGGGGAGACCAGATAGTGAACGATGCCGCCCATAGGGGCCTGCACACCTTCAACACCGGCCAGCGGCGTGGCATTGACAGGAGGAGACAACTCGGTGGAGAGCGGGCGCACCAGCCATCCTCGTTCGGTCAGCAGATCGAGCAGTCGCTCACAATCTTGCGCCATCAGATCGGGAGCCAGATCCCGCTGACCCCGCAGCTCCACCGTCACCGCCAGGGGCACTGGCCAGTCGGCCTCTCCCCGCAGAGGATACCAGTTCTGGAGCAGAGCATCGTCAAACGACATGCCACCCGCCTCCTCGGCGATAAGGATCGCTTCAGCCCCCAACCGGCGTCCTATGGTTTCCAGCTCCGCCTGCTGGCGCGTGTTGCCATAAAAATGCACCACAGCCTCGCTATCACAGTGCAGATCCAGCACCAGATCGGCCTCCAGCGCCCATCCGAACAGGATCTGCTGCAGCCGCTCCAACTCTCCGCCAACCGACAGTCCGGCGAGCCGCTCCAGCAGTAAGGATCGCGCCTTGGTCAGGCTGTCGCACTGTTCACCGGCACGAGTCAACCTGGGATAACCGCGATTGAAGTTGCGCCCACTTCCCAACTCGAAACGCCCCTCATGACGCGCGAGAAAACGCTGATTTATCCCGACCGGATTGGACAGAGGCAGCAGGCGGATGCGCCCACGCAGGGCCCCCGCCAGCTCCAGATTGACCAGCGCCTCCCGCAACCGGTGCAACACCAGCACACCTGGCAATTCGTCAGCATGAAGCCCTGCTTGCAGATAAGCCAAAGGGCCCTTGTCACCAAACTCCCAAGCCTGAAGTTCATAGCGACCACTCCCGACGGGGGCAGGTAATTCCATCTTTATCAGCTTCATTGAAAACCTTATTCGTATTGGTCGTAATCGAAATATTTGTCGTTAATCTGCTTGTAGGTACCGTTGGCCAGGATGTTCTTGAGGGCAGCATTGATACGGGCAAGCAGAACCTTATCCTGATGGCGCACCGCGATACCCGAGCCCACCCCGAAGTAGTTGGGGTCATCCATACTCGGCCCGAAGAAGTCAAAACCGGCAGATCCCTCACGCTTCTTGAGCTCCATCCCGACCCCTATCTCGACCACGATGGCAGTGAGTCGTCCCGCCTGCAGATCAAGCCAAGCCTGCTCCGGCGAGCCATAGGTCGTCACGGTAGCCCCCGCCTTGCCATAGATGTCACGAACATAGTTTTCCTGAATCGACCCCATCTGGACGCCAATTTTCTGCCCCTTCATGGATTCGGGGTCGCCGCTCAGCGTTGTCCCCTTGACCCCGATGAAACGGGAGTAGCCCCCCTCATACTTGTCACTGAAAGCCACGGCCTTCTTGCGCTCCTCGGTGATAGCCATGGAGGCGACAATCGCATCGAACTTGCGTGCCTTGAGGGCCGGGATCATGCCATCGAAGTCATATTGAACGATCGTGCACTGCGCCTTCATCTCGCTACAGAGTGCGTTGGCGATATCTACATCGAAACCGGCCAGGCTACCATCTGGCTGGACCGTGCTGTAAGGGGGAAAGGTGCCATCAGTGG
>NZ_JBODRQ010000100.1:0-12953 GCF_050633025.1 Aeromonas sp. | reverse complement strand
GAGAAAGATCCGCTCGGGCGCGGCTATCACATCATCCAGTCCAAGATTGCCATCGGCTCAGGCGGCGTGTTTGGCAAAGGGTGGCTGCAGGGCACCCAGTCCCAGCTGGAGTTTTTACCAGAACGGCATACCGACTTTATCTTCGCGGTATTCAGTGAGGAGTTCGGTCTGGTGGGGGTTGCCCTGCTGCTGGTGCTCTACCTCTACGTCATCAGCCGCTGCCTGTTTATCTCGATGCAGGCCCAGAACAGCTTCGAGCGACTGCTGGGCGGCGCCATCACCCTCACCTTCTTCGTCTATGTGTTCGTCAACATGGGCATGGTGAGCGGCATCTTGCCGGTGGTGGGGGTACCCCTGCCGCTGGTGAGCTATGGAGGCACCTCCATGGTGACCCTGATGGCGGGCTTTGGCATACTGATGTCCATTCAGACTCATAGAAGGCTGCTCGCCTGATGGGACGGGTTGGATTGCTGCTCTCTCTCGTCACCACGATGGCAACCGCCGCCGTGGCGCCGGATCGGTTGGCCCTGCTCGCCGAACAGCAGCAGGTACCGCTGGCGGAGCTGCAGGCCGCCGTCGCCCGCGCCCAGTTACGGCAGGAGGTGCTCGACACCATCAGCAAGCCGTGGGAGGCCAAACCTTGGCATCGCTACCGACCGCTGTTCGTTACCCCGGATCGCATCCGGGATGGCCAGCAGTTCTGGCAGCAACATGCCGAAACGCTGGCCCGCGCGGAGCAGACCTATCGGGTGCCGGCCTCACTCATCGTGGCCATCATAGGGGTAGAAACCTTCTATGGTCGCCAGATGGGACGTCATCCGGTGCTCGATAGCCTCTACACCCTGGGGTTTCACTACCCGGAACGGGCGGACTTCTTTGCCAAGGAGTTTGCCCAGCTGGTGGTGCTGGCCAAAGAGGAGGGGTGGCAACTCGATACCCTCAAGGGCTCCTATGCCGGCGCCATGGGGATGGGGCAGTTCATGCCCTCCAGCTACCGCCACTACGCCGTCGATTTTGACGGGGATGGCAAGCGGGATCTCTTCGCCAACCCGGTCGATGCCATCGGCAGCGTGGCCAACTATTTTGCCAGCCACCAGTGGCGCTGGGGCGAATCCGTGGTGGAACCGGCCCAGATCGGGTTGATGGCAGTCGAACCTCTACTCAGGCCTGAGCCCGAGCTAACACAACAGTGGTCAGAACTGGCGGCGGCAGGGATTGAGCTCGCCACGCCGCTGGCCCCACAGACGCCGGTCAAGTTACTGGCATTTGATCAAGCCGATGGACCGGAATACTGGGTCGCACGGCATAACTTTTATGTGATCACCCGTTACAATCGCAGCCCACTCTATGCGATGGCGGTGTATCAACTTAGCCAAGCCATTCAGGAAGCGTATGCATCTTCGTCACAAACTCCTCCCGCTCAGCCTGAGCTTGTTGCTGGCAGCCTGTAGCAGCCAGCCGGAACAGTCCGCCCCCGTCGAGCTGCAAGCACCGGTCAGCAAGCCACCCGTTATCGAGATCCCGCAAGCCACCGGCGCCATTCCACGCCCCGAGCCCCTGAGCGCCAGCGGCAACCGGGACTACTGGATCGGCAAGCAGAAAAACGAGGTGTGGCGCGACATCAAACACTACAGCGAAGAGGGCACCGCCAGCTGGCTGTCGCCGGATCTGGACGGCCAGAAGACCGCCAACGGCGATGTGCTGGACAGCAAGCTGTTCAGTGCCGCCCACCGCAACCTACCCATCCCGAGCTATGTGCGGGTCACCAATCTGGACAACGGGCTGGAGACCATAGTGCGGGTCAACGATCGCGGCCCGTTCAACAGCCCGCGCCTGATCGACCTCTCCTACGCTGCGGCCAAGCAGCTGGAGATGGTCGACAGCGGTGAGGCCCGAGTACGGCTGGAGCTGATCAGCGACACCCCGGATCAGATGGTGATCATGGAGCCGATGAAGCCCATCGAAATGACCCCGACCACTCCGGCTGCGGCCTCCAACACGCTGTCGCAAGATGGCTTCCTGGGTGAACCGACCGCGCTGGCGATGGCCACCCCCGCTGCCGAACCTGCTCCCGTCAAGGCGCCCGCGGCCAAGCCAGCCAAAGCGGCACCTGTCAAGCCTGCGCCTACCAAGGCCGCAGCGCCCGCCAGCAGCGGTGATGGCAAGATGATCCAGGTACTGGCCAGCGGCTCTCGGGATCGGGCAGAGGCGATGGGCAAGGTGATGACCCAGCGTTACGGCGTACCCTACCGAATCGATGCCCATGGCGCCATTTTCCGGGTGCTGATTGGCCCGGTCGCCGCCGACCAGCAGGCAAGTGTGCTGGAAAAAGTACGTCAGGGCGGGCTGGAACAGGCCTTTATCGTGCCCTGATCGCCCCCTTTTTGCCGCGGATGTAACTAACCGCTTACTCACTGTCATCACGTCGTTTTATGGCGTGATGACAGGGAGTGATGGATAAAAAACCAGTTCTGATCGCCATCTCGGGCTATAACCTGCGGGCGCATCTGGTATAGTTAGGCCCGCATTTTATCCCCATCTGGCTCGCAGGAATTTCAAGATGTCCAAATTTGCCCGTTCAGTTCTTCTGGCCTCACTGATCAGCGTAACCGCCCAGGCCAATACGCCGGTGCCGACACCGACCCCGAATGCCATGCCCATGGTGGTTCCCGCCGCGCCGGAGATCTCCGCCAAGGCCCATATTCTGATCGACTACTACTCCGGCCAGGTGCTGGCCGAGCAGAACGCCGACGAGCGTCTGCCACCCGCCAGTCTGACCAAGATGATGACCTCCTATATCGTTGGCGACGAGTTGCACAAGGGGAACATCAAGGGCACCGACATGGTGACCATCAGCCAGAACGCCTGGTCCAAGAACTACTCCGACTCCTCCAAGATGTTTATCGAGGTGGGCAAGCAGGTCTCCGTCGATGATCTCAACAAGGGCATCATCATCCAGTCCGGCAACGACGCCTGCGTCGCCATGGCTGAACATCTGGCCGGCAGCACCGACTCCTTCGCCAGCCTGATGAACGCCTGGGCCACCAAACTCGGTATGAAGGATACCCAGTTCAAGAACCCGCACGGTCTGGATGAAGAGGGCCACTATACAACTGCCCGCGATATGGCCCGCATGGGGCAGGCACTGATCCACGATCAACCGGAGGAGTACAAGATTTACTCCCAGAAATCCTTCGTGTTCAACGGCATCACCCAGCACAACCGCAACCGCCTGCTGTGGGATCAATCCCTGCAAGTTGACGGCATCAAGACCGGCCACGTCAGCCAGGTCGGCTACAACCTGGTCTCCTCCGCCACCAACAACGAAGGCATGCGTCTTATCGCCGTGGTGCTGGGTGCCAACAGCGAAGCCTCCCGCGCCGCCGAGAGCAAGAAGCTGCTCACCTACGGCTTCCGTTTCTTCCAGAGCCTGACCCCCTACAAGGCAGGCACCGTACTGGTCACCCAGAAGATCTGGATGGGCGACAAACCGGAAGTGAAACTGGGCGTCGACAAAGATGTCTCCGTGCTGGTCACCCGCGGTCAGGGCAACAACCTGAAGGCTGATTTCCAGCTCGACAGCGAGCTGAAAGCGCCGTTGGCCAAGGGTCAGCGCGTCGGTACCGTGTTCCTGAAGCAGGGCGACAAAGAGATCAAGCAGGTGCCGCTGGTCGCGCTGGAAGAGGTGCAGGAAGGTGGCTTGATGAGCCGTCTGTGGGACTACCTGGTACTGCTGGTCACCAGCTGGTTCAAGTAATCCGACGCACAATCCTCACCAAACAGCGGCGCCAACAGGCGCCGCTGCTGTCTGTGACGGACAAAGGCAGTGAATAACCCTGTAAACTGCAGGTTCCGCCTTACCCTGATTTGTGGTAAAAAGCAGCACTTCCATCCTTGTCTGACTGATCCTGGCCTTGATCCCGGTCCGGGCAGCGCCCATATAGTTATGAGCCGTGCCCACATAGACTTGAAATGGCGGCCTCCACGGGCCATCGGCCACTAGCCATCCAAGATGAAGTCATCCCGGTGATGACGCAAAAGGTGAGTAAATGAATACCAAGTTTGATGAACTGCTGGAGTTTCCCTGCAAATTCCCGTTCAAGGTTCTCGGCATTGCCGACCCGGCACTGCCGGAAATGGTGGTTGAAGTGCTACAGCAGCACGCCCCCGGCACCTACAGCCCGACAGTCCAGCCCAGCTCCAAGGGCAACTACCACTCGGTCCGCGTGACCGTGACTGCCCAGAGCAAAGAGCACATCGAAGCGATGTACACCGCCCTTGGCAAGATCGAGCTGGTGAAATACGTACTGTAATTTCTCTCTCGCCCCGTTCTGCGGGGCGACTGTTTTTGGCCACAGCACGCCGCGAGGACGCCATGTCATCCCTGATCCCCGCCCAGTCCAGCCTGATTGTCAGGCAGCTGGGTCGCCGCCCCTACCAGCCGGTGTGGGACGCCATGAAAGCCTTCACCGACAACCGCACCAGCGACACCCCGGACGAGTTCTGGGTGGTCGAGCACGATCCCGTCTACACCCAGGGCCAGGCCGGCAAGGCCGAACACCTGCTCAATCCGGGCAATATCCCGGTGGTGCAGAGCGATCGCGGCGGTCAGGTGACCTATCACGGCCCGGGCCAGCTGGTGCTCTACGTACTGGTGGATGTCCGCCGCTGCAAATTCTCGGTTCGCGAGCTGGTGACCGCGCTGGAGACAGCCATCATCAATACCCTCGCCAAAAGCGATATCCAGGCCTATGCCAAGGCCGATGCCCCCGGGGTCTATGTGAAAAATGACCTTGGCATGGAGGCAAAACTGGCCTCGCTGGGTCTGCGCATCCGCAAGGGGTGCTCGTTCCACGGGCTGGCCCTCAACATCAACATGGACATGACCCCCTTCCTGCACATCAATCCGTGCGGCTATGCGGGCATGGCCATGACCCAGACCAGCGCCCTGGGCGGCCCGCAGAGCGTGGCCGAGGCGCAATCCATTCTGGTGGCCGAGCTGGCCCGCCTGATTGGCTATCAAACAATAACAAACACCGAGAGTGAATCATGAGCAAACCCGTTCGTATGGAGCCGGGCGTCAAGCTGCGCGATGGCGACAAGATGGCCCTGATCCCGGTGAAATTCATGCCGGATCCCAACGAGGAACTTCTTCGCAAGCCGGACTGGATGCGGATCAAGCTGCCCCCCTCCAGCCAGAAGATCGAACACATCAAGAGCACCTTGCGCAAAAACAAGCTGCACTCGGTCTGTGAAGAGGCCTCCTGCCCCAACTTGGCGGAGTGCTTCAACCACGGCACCGCCACCTTTATGATCATGGGCGCCATCTGCACCCGTCGCTGCCCCTTCTGCGATGTGGCCCACGGCCGCCCGCTGGCACTCGATCCGGAAGAGCCGAAGAAACTGGCACTCACCATCAAGGAGATGGGACTGAAATACGTGGTCATCACCTCGGTAGACCGCGATGACCTGCGTGACGGCGGTGCCCAGCACTTCGCCGACTGCATCAAGCAGATCCGCGAGCACAGCCCGCAGACCCGCATCGAGATCCTGACCCCGGACTTCCGTGGTCGCATGGAGCAGGCGCTTGAAGTGTTCCGCGAGACGCCGCCGGACGTGTTCAACCACAACCTGGAAACCGCGCCGCGCATGTATCGCGTCGCCCGCCCGGGTGCCGACTACAAGTGGTCGCTGGAGCTGCTGCGCCGCATCAAGGAGATGCACCCCCATGTACCGACCAAGTCCGGTGTCATGATGGGCCTTGGCGAGACCAATGAAGAGATCGTTCAGGTGCTTAAAGATCTGCGCGAACACGGCGTCAACATGCTGACCCTGGGTCAGTATCTGCAGCCGAGCCGCCACCACCTGCCGGTGAAACGCTACGTGCCGCCTGCAGAGTTCGACGAGCTGAAAGATGTCGCCATGGAGCTGGGCTTTACCCACGCCGCCTGCGGTCCTTTCGTCCGCTCCTCCTACCATGCAGATCTGCAAGCCAGGGGCGAAGAGGTCAAATAACCGCCCGCGACAGAGGGGGGCCGGTCACCGCCTCGCTGGTAGCAAAAAAGAGCGCTTATTGGCGCTCTTTGTGTTGATGTCTCTGACCGTTACCGCTTGCTGCAGTCAGCAGCCATTACCAAAGATCCCCTGCTGGTACCAGAGTTGCAACTGGGCCAGCACCCGGGTCTCTCGCGCCGTCCACTGGGGGCAGGGCCCCGCCAGCAGAGTCTTGTTGGTCTGCAGCGCATCGTCGAGGGAAAACCAGCCAGGCACGAAGCCGAGGCGGATCTCGTAGGGTTGCGGCTGCGGCGTTGCCAGCTGATCACCAATCCGGCACAAGTAGTAGAGCGAGCGGATACAGTAGGCATCGAACCCCGGCTCGCGGGCGGCGCGATATTCACGGGTTTCGCCAAGCAGGACCCCGACTTCCTGCAGCTCGGCGCCACACTCCTCCTTCAGCTCGCGGGCCAGCGCCACGTGGTGGCTCTCTCCCGCTTCGATGCCGCCACCGGGGAACATCAGATCGCCGTTGACCCGGGAGTGAACCAGCAGCAGCTCGTCACCGCGGGGCACCACAGCGCGCACCGTGAGCCGCTCCAGCGAATGTCCCCGGGTGAACACCTCGCCATGCACGAAAGAGATATCAAAAGGGTTGGGCCAACCACTGGCCGGGGAGAGCCTTGTCATCACGGTCTCACGGCCGGTAGTTGCCGCGCTTGAGCTGCTCGACGATCTCGGCCGCCCGCACATCATAGCTATCCTGCTCGGTCTTGCTCAGGGTGTGGTAGATGCCAAAGCGTTTGGCCGAGACCTCTGGCGCCTCCTGAAACGACTCGCTTACCTTGCCCCACAGATAGGCCCGCCCATACTGTTTTTGGCCCATGTAAAGAGTGCTGAGGGAGGTGATCATGCGGCTGTTGACCTTATCTCCCTCCCGATAGAGGGAGAGACCACGCAGCAGGGTGGCAATGGCCTTTTCCGGGTCGATCTTGGCGTAGATCCCGCCGAGTGCCAATTGCAGCTCTGGTTCATCCAGTGCCTTGGTGCCTGCCAGCGCCATAAACTGCTGGCGAGCAAGCTCATTGGTGTTGTTGGTCCAGTGCCAGAGCAGCAAGTAGGGCTCCTGGGAGTTGCTGGTCGCCGCATCGAGCTGGGCCAGCTGTTCCCCCGCCGCCAGCATCCCCTCCACCCGCGGGCTTTTCCGCTCGCGAGCCCGCTTGTACTCGATGTTGGTAGAGTGTTCGGCACACTTGATATAACGCTCAAGGTTACGCATCAGCTCGTACTTGCGCCGATCCGTCCCCTCCTCCTTGAGATAGAAGCGACTGCGGATCACATCGGTACGCTCGTAGCGACACCAGCCATCGTCCACCAGATCCTGACAGAGCTCGGGATGGTTGCTGCAGATATTGTGGATCCGGTCGTCATTGCAGCCAGCAACAGCAAGGCCGACTGAAAGCATGATGAAGGTCTGTCGCAGGGGGAAATTGGCCATGGTTCACATCTTGTTGGTAACGCGGGTTGGTAACAACTGGCGCCTTTACGGGCCACCTCCGGCTAGCAAACCGGTTACATATCCATTACAATGCGCGCGCCATATAAGGCCGCGATTGCAGAATAATATAACGAAATATACACCCCTACACTGATCTGCATTCGACGAATTTTCTATTTACACCAACAACGTGAAATAAAGGATCTGGTCAATGACCCACGAGCACTACTTGCAAGCGTGGCAGGAGAGCCAGGAGCTCGCCGAAACCATGCAGCCCTTGATTGGTCGCCTCTACCGACAACAAGGGGTCGAGATCACCCTCTATGGCCGCCCGCTGCAAAACGCCTCCACCATCGATATCCTCAAGGCCCACCGGGTCGTCCGCCGCCACCAGGGCGCTCCCCTCCCCATCCAGCAAAGCTTCCCCCTGCTTCAGGCCATCGTTGCCCTCAACCCCACCGCCGCCGAGGTAGACATTGGCAAGCTGGCAGTCGGTTACTGGCAGGATCATCAGGATGAGGCGGGGATCGAGGACTACCTGCAAGCGCAACTGGCACCGGCCCTTGGCCGCAGCCAGATGCCGCAGCCGACCGACGTGGTGCTCTACGGCTTTGGCCGTATCGGCCGCCTGCTGGCCCGCCTGCTGATCGAACGTACCGGCGCTGCCAATCCGCTGCGCCTGCGCGCCATCGTGGTGCGTGGCGGTCGCGACGGAGATCTGGAGAAACGTGCCAGCCTGCTGCGCCGCGACTCGGTGCACGGCCCCTTCAACGGCTCCATTGAGGTGGATGTGGAGCGCAGCGCCATCATCGCCAACGGTACCTTCATTCAGGTGATCTACGCCAACAGCCCGGCCGACATCGACTACACCGCCTACGGCATTCACGATGCGCTGATCGTCGACAACACCGGGGTATGGCGCGATGAAGCGGGTCTCTCCGAGCATCTGAAAGCGCGCGGTGCCGGCAAGGTGCTGCTGACCGCTCCAGGCAAGGGGGAGATGAAGAACGTGGTGTTCGGGGTCAACCATGAGGTGATAGGCCCGGATGACAGGCTCATCTCCGCCGCCTCCTGTACCACCAACGCCATCACTCCGGTGCTCAAGGTGATGCAGGAGAAATACGGCATCCGCCACGGCCACGTGGAGACGGTCCACTCCTACACCAACGATCAGAACCTCATCGACAACTACCACAAAGGCGAGCGCCGAGGTCGCAGCGCGGCCCTCAATATGGTGATGACCAGCACCGGCGCCGCCAAGGCGGTGGCCAAGGCGCTGCCCGAACTCAAGGGCAAGCTGACCGGCAACGCCATCCGGGTGCCGACCCCCAATGTGTCGCTGGCCATCATCAACCTGTCGCTGGAGCAGGCCACCGATCGGGAGAGCCTCAACGCTTATCTGCAGCAGATGGCGCTAAGCTCCGCCCTCCATCGCCAGATCGACTTCAGCGCCAGTACCGAGCTGGTCTCTTCCGACATGGTGGGTTCCCGTTATGCGGGCATCGTCGACTCCCACGCGACCATCGCCGAGGGGGATCACTGCGTGCTCTACATATGGTATGACAACGAGTTCGGGTACAGTTGCCAGGTAGTGAGGGTGATGGAGCAGATGGCTGGCGTAGTCCGACAGGATCTACCTGCATAGTCCGCCAGGATCTGCCGGCATAGACCGATAGGGTCTACCTGCATGACCCATCAGATCCCGCAGTTTATGGCTCAATAGTTCAAGGAGAAGGCCGGATGTCGTTTCAACAGGGTGATTTTTTGCAAGCAATCAGGCAGATGCCACAAGAGGTGTACGAGCGGCTCAAGACCGCAGTCGAGCTGGGCAAGTGGCCCGATGGCAAGCCCCTCACCGACGAGCAGAAGGCCACATCGCTGCAAGCCGTGATGGCCTGGCAGGCGATGCACCTCGACAACCCCGAGCACATGAATATTGGTCGTGACGGCGAGATCGTGATGAAGAGCAAGAGCGAGCTCAAGCGTCAGTATCGCGACGAGGAAGAGATAGTCCGGGTCAATCTCAACCACTGAAGCTGATCCGGCAGGCCGCTCGTGGCGGCCACAACAGAGAGGGGAGCCATGATGGCTCCCCTCTTTTTTCCTATCGATGCCGGGTGACTCATCCCCCTCATCCCCAACCCTTCTCCCGCCAGGGGGAGAAGGGAGCAGGCTCGCACCTGCGAACAGTGAACGGGCCACCTGCCAACACTCTTCATGGCAAGCCTCGCGGCCAACCGCACCTCGATCTATCCCCTCTCCCGCCGGGAGAGGGTTAGGGTGAGGGCCGCAACGCTCAGGGAGTCAGCTCCCCACGCAGCGACTGCTGCATCAGCTCGCGAATGCGGTGGGATGGCAAGTCCTGACTCAGCAGGAAGTGCAGCTTGGTGAGCGCCGCTTCGGCGGTCATGTCAAAGCCCGAGATCACCCCGGCCCGCGACAGGGCGTTGCCGGTAGCATAGCCCCCCATATTGACCTTGCCGTGCAGGCACTGGCTCAGGTTGACGATGATGACGCCGCGGGCCGATGCCTCGGAGAGCAGCGCCAGCATGGCCGGGTTCTGCGGCGCATTGCCCACCCCGAACGAGAGCAGGATCAGCGCCTTCACCGGCTGTTGCAGGATGTTGGCGATCACCTCGCTGGAGATCCCCGGATAGAGGGTCACCACGCCGATGGGCTGGGGGGTGATGTCGTGCAGCACCAGCGGCCGCTCGGAGGGCATGCCCAGCTCACCCGCTTCCAGCGAGATGGCGATCCCGGCGTTGAGCAGCGGCGGATAGTTGGGCGAGTCGAAGGCGTGGAAGCCATCGGCGTGCACCTTCTTGCTGCGGTTGCCGCGATAGAGCTGGTTGTTGAAGAACAGCGTCACCTCGTGGATCGGGTAGTTGGCCGCGATATAGAGGGCGTTGAGCAGGTTCTGCTGACCGTCGGAGCGCAGCTCGGCCAGCGGGATCTGGGAGCCGGTGATAATGACCGGCTTGTGCAGGTCTTCCAGCATGAAGGAGAGCGCCGAGGCGGTGAACGACATGGTGTCGGTGCCGTGCAGGATCACGAAACCATCGTATTTCTCGTAGTTGTCGCGAATATCCTCGGCGATACGCTGCCAATCCGCCGGGGTCATGTCGGAGGAGTCGATGAGGGGCGCATATTCGTGGATATGGTAATCCGGCATCTCGGGGCGGTGGAACTCGGGCATCCGCGCCAGACAGTCTTCCATAAAGCCCGCCATCGGCACATAGCCGTGATCGGAACGCTGCATCCCAATGGTGCCGCCTGTGTAGGCAATGTAGATAGACTTCTTCACACCCTCTCCTCTTGATGAAGTGAACACCGCCAAAACATGAACCATGTCGGGGGAACCACAATGTCAACGCCCGCCAGCGCCTCTGCGTGCAGCGGAAACCGGCGAATTATAGAGACTGGCGCCCCAAATGACAGCCGTTCCATGCACCCTTTTCGGCTTGGTCTGCCCCTACCTAAATAGTGTTAAATGTTACAAAAAACCACTAAATCGAGCATTAATACGCCAAGGATGGAATTAAACGATGCTTTTTGCTACAATCCGCCGGGTTTTACTAAAATCGCATCTGAATGCCTGAGCATGTCAGGCCCGCACAAGCCCCATCTTTCCTGGGGCGGGGAGATGTTTCCCCTTCTTTGCTGGCACATAAGCCACACTGTTTTCATCCCGGCTGAATCTGTAAGTCTTTTGCTATGAAAGACACAGCCAATCAACATGGGAGTACTGAATGTTACAACTTGATTCCTACGCAACGCTGGTCGCTGCCACTCTGGTATTGCTGCTTGGCCGGGTGTTGGTTACCCGAGTCGGGCTGCTGCGTACCTTCAACATCCCCAAACCGGTAGCCGGCGGCCTGGTGGTCGCGCTGGTGCTGCTGCTGCTGCGCTCCACCCTGCAGATGGAGCTGCAATTTGATACCAGCCTGCAAACCCCGCTGATGCTGGCTTTCTTCGCCTCCATCGGTCTCTCCGCCGATCTGGGCAGCCTCAAGCGCGGCGGCAAGGCGGTGGTTACCTTCCTGATGGTGGTCACCGGCCTGCTGCTGGTGCAAAACAGTCTGGGTGTCGGTCTGGCGACCCTGCTCGGTCTGGATCCCCACATGGGGCTGCTGGCAGGCTCCATCACTCTCTCTGGCGGCCACGGCACCGGTGCGGCCTGGAGCGCAACCTTCTCCGAGAAGTACGGGGTGCAATCCGCCGCCGAGCTCGCCATTGCCTGTGCCACCTTCGGTCTGGTGCTGGGCGGCCTGATCGGTGGCCCGGTCGCCCGCTATCTGGTGAAGAGAGTGCAGGTGCCCGGTGAGGAACACAATCAGGATGAGGCCCCCCAGGGCTTCGAAATGCCTGACATGGAGCGCCCCCTCACCACTTTCAGCGTCATCGAGACGCTGGCGCTGATCGCCATCAGCCTCAAGGGTGGCGAGCTGCTCTCCGCCTCGCTCAAAGGGGGGGCTTTCGAGCTGCCAATCTTCGTCTGCGTGCTGTTTGTCGGCGTGCTGCTGCGCAACGTACTGACCTTGCTGAACTGGCATGAGGTGAGCGATCGCGAAGTCTCCCTGCTGGGCAACGTCAGTCTGTCGCTGTTCCTCGCCATGGCGCTGATGAGCCTGAAATTGTGGGATCTCGCCAGTCTGGCGCTGCCCATCTTCATTCTGCTGGCAGCCCAGACCATGGCTATGGCGCTCTACGCCATCTTCGTCACCTTCCGGGTCATGGGCAAAAATTACGATGCAGCCGTGCTGGCGGCAGGTCACTGTGGTTTTGGCCTCGGGGCCACCCCGACCGCGATTGCCAACATGCAGGCCATTACCCAGCGCTTCGGTCCCTCCCACCTGGCGTTTCTGGTGGTGCCCATGGTGGGTGCCTTCTTTATCGACATCATCAACGCCATGGTGATCAAGCTGTTTATGGCGATGCCATTCCTGTAATTCCCTTTTCGTCAGACGTATATGATCAGAGCCCACCTTTCAATGGGCTCTCAGATTGCTGACAAAGCCAGAGTCGTCATCGTAACGTATTGATTTGGTTTGATGAAAAAGCCCTTGCTTTCTGAAATCAGAGGTTTTTTCAATAGTCTGAGGCACCTCAGGGTGCCTCTTCTCATGTGGCTGAAGGGGCTGTTTTCCAGAGTGGATCACAGTAGCCTTCCTTCAGGGCGTTAATCAGGGGCAAGGAGTCATCCCCATGTTGAGCGAGATCTGGATCCGCGGCTATCGGTCGGTGCGCAAGCTATCCATGCCTCTTGGCAGGATCAATCTGGTACAGGGGGCAAATGGCTGCGGCAAGAGTAACCTCTACAATGCCATCCACCTGCTGGCCAGCGCCGCCACTGGCGAGCTGGCCAGCGCCATCTGTGCCGAGGGGGGTATTAATCAAATCATGTGGGCGGGCGGGCTGCGCCCCGGTGATCGGGCCGATGATCCCCGGCGGATCATCCTTG
>NZ_JBODRQ010000099.1:0-12972 GCF_050633025.1 Aeromonas sp. | reverse complement strand
ATCAAAGCCCAGTCTCACGATCGGGCCTTGATGTTTTTAGCGTGTTAAACAGCCAACGTTTGGTTTTTACCTGCCAAGAGAGGGCCAGATAGCCGGTTATTCCCACCATTTTCGGGCTATATCAGAGTCTTATCAGTTTCATTTACTGCCATTTGAACAACTCTACAGATGGTCAAATCAGCCTTCTGCTGCCTGCTGACTACAGGGCAGTTCCATATTGACCACCCCCTCTGCCATTTGCACATCGATCTTGAAGCCAAGCCGTTTGGCGAGGTTGACCATGCCACGATTGCTGGGCATGGTCATGCCGGATAGCTGGCCAATCCCCTGCTCTTTGGCGTAACGGATGATCTTCTCCATCATCAATTTGCCGAGACCCACCCCTTTCAAGTCCGATCGCACCAGAATGGCAAACTCGGCATCGCTCTGGTCCGGGGTCGAGATAGCGCGTACCACGCCGAGGATTTGATCCTGCAGCTCGCCATCTTGCCCCACCGCTACGAAGGCCATTTCCCGGTCGTAATCGATCTGGGTCATGCGAGCCAGCTCTTCATGGCCCAGCTCACCCACATCGGCGAAGAAGCGTTTGTACCTGTCTTCATCGGAGACCTGCAGCACAAACTGCTTGTGAGCCGGTTCATCTTCCGGCCGGATCGGGCGCAGCAGGATATGGCGCTGATCCTTAAGCCAGGCACCTTCCTCCAGTTCGGTAGGATAGGGGCGGATTGCCAGCCGGTTGCTGGTCGGGATGGAGGGGTCTGCCAGCACGAGGCTGGCATCCAGCACCACCATTTCGGCACCGCACGCTTGCAGCGGGTGCAGGTCCAGCTCCTGAATCTCCGGAAAGGCGAGCAATAGTTCGGAGAGCTGGCAAAGCACTTGGCCCAAGGCATCGATATCCAGTCGTTCCGGCGTCGCCTGTTCGCGGATTTTACGGCTTTTGAGTGCGCCGATGATCTGGTAACGAGCCAGCGCGTGATTGAGCGGCGGTAGCGCCGCGACCATCTCCTGCGGTTCGGCACCCGATTCACCCAGCAGAATGACGGGGCCAAAGATGGCGTCTTGCTGGATACGCACCCGCAGCTCGAGGCCGCCGTTGCGGCGGGCCATCCGCTGCACCAACAAGCCTTCGATGCGGGCGCCCGGATCATGTTGTTTGACCCTGTCCAGAATGGCATCTGCGGCTTGTGCCACTTCGGCCGAGGTGCGCAGATTGAGCACTACCCCGTGTACGGCAGACTTGTGCAGGATATCGGGAGAACGGAGTTTGACTGCCACCGGGTAGCCGATCTGCTCGGCAGTCAGGGTCGCCTCGATGGCGTCGGTGACGATCCAGGTTGGCAGGGTCGAGAGACCGGCAGCCTGCAAAATCGGGTGCACCAGATGGGTATCCAGCCTCAGCTGTTTGCGGTCTTGCGCCTGGCGGATCAGCTGCTGGCACAGCTCGACATTGAGCTGGTTGCCATGCAGTGAAGCCGGGGTTTCCATCAGTTGCTTCTGGTTGCGGCGGTATTCCACCATGTGCATGAAGGCCGCCATGGCGCTTTCCGGCGTGCGGTAGGTCGGGAAGCCCGCTTCAGTAAAGAGTTTACGCCCCTCCTGCGCCGAGTATTCGCCCGCCCAGTTGGTGAGGATATTGAAACGGCGTGCTCTGGGATGCTGTTTCAGATGGGCGATAAGATGGCTGGCCAGCGGCGCGCTCGGTGCCGTGAGCGAGGGGGCGTGGATGATCAGGATGGCGTCGATGCCGTCTTCCTGCAACATGCTGTCCAGCGCCTCCTGATAGGTGGTGATGGTGGCATCGCTGCCGATGTCGAGCGGCGGGCGAGCCAGCTTGCCACCCCGCTCCAGCAGTACATCCACCGCCATATTGGCCAGACCGCGGCCGTTGGAGATGATGGCGAGCCGCTCTCCCTTGAGGGTCATGGAGTGGCTGAGGGTTTCCACCGCGGCAAACAGTTCGTGGGTATCCCGTACCCGCAGCATGCCAGCACGGCGGATGGCGGCATCATAGACATTGTCGAGGCCGTGGGCCGGTTCGTGGCGCCCGCTTTTTAGCACCAGGATCGGCTTGTTGCGCGAGGCTGCCCGCGCCGCCGAGAGAAAGTGGCGGGCGTCGTGCAACTTGTCCATGTAGATCAAGATGGCGCGGGTGACGCTGTCGCGGGAGAGCTGATCCAGCAGCTGGCCGAAGTCGATATCGCAGTGATCGCCAAGGGAGATAAAGGCGGAAAAGCCCAGCTCATGCTGCTTGGCCCAATCCAGAATGGTGGTGCTGACGGCGGCGGATTGCGACAGAAAGGCGACCTGCCCCGGCTTGGCGGCAATGGGGGAAAAGCTGGCGTTAATCCCCTGGCCGGGCAGCAACATCCCCATGCTGTTGGGGCCGAGCAGGCGAATGTCATATTGCTGGCAGACCCGTTTCAGCTCCAACCGTTCCTCGGGGGAAAAGTCGGCGGCCAGTATGATGGCAGCCCCCGCACCCTTCTGGCCGAGCGCTTCCAGCAACGGCAAGACCCGCTCCCGCTTGGTGCAGATGATGGCGAGATCCGGGGTCAGCGGCAGGCTGGCAATATCGGGATAGGCCAGCACGCCAGCGATGGCCTTGTTACGCGCGGTGACGGGGAGGATGGGCCCTTTGAACTGGCCCGCCAGCAGGTGGCGCACGATCACATGGCCCGCTTTGTGCGGATCGGTCGAGGCGCCGATGATGGCGATTGATTGGGGTTTGAACAGCCGATCCAGACCGCTTGCGTTCATGGGCACTCCCGTCGAAAGGGGGAAGATACCAGTCTAATACGCCTTTGCTGCGGGTTCTGTGACCGGATCCTGATCACCGTTTGTTCAGGGTGTTGGCACGCAGATAAATAGCCAGTCGGGTGCCCGCACGCCTGTCTGCACAGGCAGAGCCACAATCGTCGCTTTTAGCGCAGTGAAGTCTGGTTCTGCGCGGTATACCAGAAGGCGCGGATCAGCGGTTCTTCCAGCCGCTTCTTGAGCACCCCGATCCCCACATCAAATGGCTTGAAGGCGGGTTTGAGGTCGATGATCCGCACCTTGTCGCCGAGCGGGCTGTGGTCGATCACCGCCGCCGGTACCAGCCCCACACCACAGCCGAGCGCCACCATGGCGACGATACCCTCGTTGCCCGCCACTTCGGCATAGATGTTGGGGGCGATCCCCTTGTTGCGAAACCACTGATCGCTGCGTTTGCGGGCCAGCCCCTGTTCGGAGAGGATGACTGGCAGCTGCTCCCAATCAGGTTCTCCCTGACGGAACCACAGGTTCAGTTGCGGGGCGTTGCGCGGCGCGATAAAGACCAGCGGCACCAGCTGAAGGCTGGCGAACTCCAGCTTGGCGGGCAGGGCATCGGGGCGGGCAGCGATGGCGAGATCGGCCTCGTCGGCCAGGATCTTGTCCACCGCCAGCGCCGGGTCGCCGGTCTCCAGCTTGATCTCCAGCTGGGGGTAGCGGCGGCGAAAGCGCTCCAGTACCTCGGGCAGCAGAAAGTAGCTGGCAGTGACCGAGCAGAAGACCCGCAGCCGCCCCTGCAGCGGTTCATCGCTGCGTTTGAGCTCCTGCTTGAGCTGGCGCCACTCCTGCAACAGGCCGCCGCCGAATTCGCGCAGCTTCTCGCCGGCGGGGGTGAGCCGTACCGAGCGGTTGTCCCGCTCGAACAGGATGCAGCCGGTCTCCTGTTCCAGTCGCTGGATGGCGCGGCTCAGGGTGGAGGGGCTGACCGCCATGGCATCGGCGCTTTTGCCGAAATGAAGGGAGTCGGCGAGGTGGAGAAACAGCTCGAGATTGCGAAGGTCCATCTTTCAGCTCCTGGCGCGGCATGTGTGCCCGATATCCAGCGGTTGGCGGCTTGTTTCTGCCATCTCGCGGTACATTCAGCAGGCAATTATGAAGGGTTAACGTTTCAGTTATTGCAATGTACTGTTTCGAATATATCAGTTCAGGCAATAAGTGTCCCGCGCTATAGTGGTTCAGACAACGCCGCTATCCGGCATGGAATCAATCGAACGGAGCAATCACCATGGCTAACTATTTCAACACCTTGAACCTGCGTCAGCAGTTGGCCCAGTTGGGCAAGTGTCGTTTCATGCAGCGCGAAGAGTTCGCGGACGGCTGCAACGTGCTGAAGGGCAAGAAGGTGGTGATTGTGGGCTGTGGTGCCCAGGGTCTGAACCAGGGTCTGAACATGCGTGACTCCGGGCTGGATATCTCCTACGCCCTGCGCAAGGCCGCCATCACCGAGAAGCGCGCCTCCTGGCAGAAGGCTACCGACAACGGCTTCGCGGTCGGTACCTATGAAGAGCTGATCCCGACCGCCGATCTGGTGCTGAACCTGACTCCGGACAAACAGCACTCCGACGTCGTGAAAACCGTGATGCCGCTGATGAAGCAGGGCGCCGCATTGGGCTACTCCCACGGCTTCAACGTGGTGGAAGAGGGTCAGCAGATCCGCTCCGACATCACAGTCGTGATGGTTGCGCCCAAGTGCCCGGGTACCGAAGTGCGTGAGGAGTACAAGCGCGGTTTCGGCGTACCGACCCTGATCGCCGTTCACCCGGAGAACGATCCCAAGGGCGAAGGCATGGCCATCGCCAAGGCGTGGGCCTCTGCCACCGGCGGCGACCGTGCCGGGGTGCTGGAGTCCTCCTTCGTGGCGGAAGTGAAATCCGACCTGATGGGCGAGCAGACCATCCTCTGCGGCATGCTGCAGGCCGGTTCCCTGCTCTGCTACGACAAGCTGGTTGCCGAAGGGACCGACAAGGCCTACGCCGGCAAGCTGATCCAGTTCGGCTGGGAGACCATCACCGAAGCCCTGAAACAGGGGGGCATCAGTCTGATGATGGACCGCTTGTCCAACCCGGCCAAGCTGCGCGCCTTCGAGCTCTCCGAGCAGCTCAAGACCCTGATGCGCCCGCTGTTCGAGAAGCACATGGACGACATCATCGCCGGTGAGTTCTCCCGCGGCATGATGGCCGACTGGGCCGAAGACGATGCCAAGCTGTTCGGCTGGCGCGAAGAGACCGGCAAGTCCGCCTTCGAAAACGCCCCGGCGTTTGCAGGCAAGATTGCCGAGCAGGAGTACTTCGACAATGGCGTGGTGATGGTGGCCATGGTCAAGGCGGGTGTCGAGCTGGCGTTCGAGACCATGGTGGCCTCCGGTATCTACGAGGAGTCCGCCTACTACGAATCCCTGCACGAGTTGCCGCTGATCGCCAACACCGTTGCTCGCAAGCGTCTGTACGAGATGAACGTGGTCATCTCCGACACCGCCGAATACGGTAACTACCTGTTCGCCAACGCCGCCGTGCCCTTGCTGCGCGAGCACTTCATGCCGACCCTGAAAGCGGGCGATCTGGGTGCCAGCAAGGCGGAAGGGCAGAGCGTGGATAACCTGGCGCTGCTGGCGGCCAACGAAGCGACCCGCAACCATCCGATCGAAAAAATCGGCCAGGTACTGCGTGGTTATATGAAAGACATGAAGCGCATCGCAGTTGGCGGTTAAGCCAGCATCGGGCTGGAGGATGAAGGGGCGGGGGTGACGATCCCCGTCGCCGGTCGGACTGGACACCCGACCGGCCAGCCAGAAAAACCAGCCTGACAGTCATAAAAGATGGTCATAAAAAAGCCCCGCTCATCGAGCGGGGCTTTTGCATTCAGAAAGGCCGGTTAAATCAGGCTTTCCACGCTTTCCAGGTGTTGATCAGGCCGTTGGTGGAGCAGTCGTGGCTGGTGACAGCCTCGTTGTTGCCCAGCTCAGGCAGGATCTTGTTGGCCAGCTGTTTGCCCAGCTCCACGCCCCACTGGTCGAAGGAGAAGATGTTCCAGATTGCGCCCTGTACGAAAATCTTGTGCTCGTACATGGCGATCAGGGCACCCAGGGTTTTCGGGGTCAGGCTCTTGAACAGGATGGAGTTGGTCGGGCGGTTGCCTTCGAACACCTTGAACGGCACCAGATCCTTGACCTGCTCCAGGGTTTTGCCAGCAGCCAGGAACTCGGCTTCAACCTCTTCCTTGCTCTTGCCGAAGGCCAGCGCCTCGGTCTGGGCGAAGAAGTTGGCCAGCAGTTTCGGGTGGTGGTCACCGATCGGGTTGTGGCTGATGGCCGGCGCCAGGAAGTCACAGGGGATCAGCTTGGTGCCCTGATGGATCAGCTGGTAGAAGGCGTGCTGGCCGTTGGTGCCCGGCTCACCCCAGATGATGGGGCCAGTCTGGTAGTCAACCGGCTTGCCGTTGCGATCCACGTACTTGCCGTTGGACTCCATGTTGCCCTGCTGGAAGTAGGCAGGGAAGCGGTGCATGTACTGGTCGTACGGCAGAATGGCTTCGGACTCGGCACCGTAGAAGTTGTTGTACCACAGGCCAATCAGCGCCAGCAGCACCGGCACGTTCTGCTCATAGGAGGCAGTGGCGAAGTGCATGTCCATCTCGAAGGCGCCTTGCAGCAGGGCTTCGAAGTTCTCGAAACCGACGGAGAGGGCGATGGGCATGCCGATGGCAGACCAGGAGGAGTAGCGGCCGCCAACCCAGTCCCAGAACTCGAACATGTTGTTGGTGTCGATACCGAACTCGGCCACGGCCTTGCCGTTGGTGGAGAGGGCCGCGAAGTGTTTGGCAACGTGGGCCTTGTCACCGGCGATATTGATGAACCAGTCGCGGGCGGTCAGGGCGTTGGTCATGGTCTCCTGGGTGGTGAAGGTCTTGGAGGCCACCAGGAACAGGGTGGTTTCCGGATCGATCTTCTTCAGGGTCTCGGCGATGTGGGTACCATCGACGTTGGAGACGAAGTGCATCTGCAGGTGGTTTTTGTAGGGACGCAGTGCCTCGGTGATCATCACCGGGCCGAGATCGGAGCCACCGATACCGATGTTGACCACGTGCTGGATCGCCTTGCCGGTGTAGCCTTTCCACTCGCCTCCGATTACCTTCTCGCAGAAGCCCTTCATCTTGGCCAGTACGGCATTCACTTCCGGCATCACATCCTTGCCGTCGCACTCGATGGGGCGGTCGGAGCGGTTGCGCAGGGCCACGTGCAGTACGGAGCGGCCTTCGGTCATGTTGATCTTGTCGCCATTGAACATGGCATCGATCGCGCTGCGAAGATCGGTCTCTTTGGCCAGATCAACCAGCAGCTTGAGGGTTTCTTCGGTGATCAGGTTCTTCGAGTAATCAACCAGGATGTCGCCGCCGAAGGTGAGGGAAAACTTGTCAAAGCGCTTCGGGTCCTGCGCGAACAGATCCTTGAGTCGAGTCTCTTTGTTTGCTGCAAAGTGGGCTTCCAGTGCCTGCCAGGCCTGGGTTTGGGTTGGATTGATGTTTTTCATAGGATTCCTGAAATGCCAAGTTGTGTTTGAACCTTGCAGGCAAGGTCCCGCCAAACCTTATTATCCGAGCATTATAGCGAGCTGGCCGGGCGGTCCGTGTAACAGAGTTTTACCGATTGTCTTTTACCGCAATGGGGCAACCGTCGGGAGTATACAACCAGAACATCGGGATTATGAGTCACGAAAGCAAGGGAGATCTTGCGCTCGCTCATGATTGGGGCTGGCCCGCAGCTCTGAAATTGTTTTCATTCCGCCGGCCTGATTATGCAGCGAATGGTGCGCCAGAAATGACAATGCCGGCCCGAAGGCTGGCATTGTCTGTTGCAGCAGAACCGCGATCACGCCTGCGGTTTTTGCATGTGCATCACCATCTGCGGGAAGGGGATCTCGATGCCTTCGGCATCAAAGGTCAGTTTCACCTTCTCGTGGAAGTCGAACCAGACCCCCCAGTAGTCAGCGGTTTTCACCCAGGGGCGCACCACGATATTGACCGAGGAGTCGGCCAGCGCGGCAACGGCAATGGTGGCTGCCGGATCTTTCAGGATGCGCGGCTCTTCGCTCACCAGACGCTCGAGGATCTGTTTGGCCTTGCGCAGGTCAGAGCCGTAGCCGATGCCAAAGGTCATATCGACGCGGCGGGTATCCATGCGCGAGTAGTTGACGATGGTGCCGTTGAGGATGGCGGAGTTCGGGACTACCACCATCTTGTTGTCACCTGAGGTGAGGGTGGTGGTAAAGAGCTGAACGGACTGCACCACACCCGCGGTGCCTGCCACTTCGATAAACTCGCCCGCCTTGATGGGGCGGAAGATGATCAGCAGGAAGCCGGCAGCGAAGTTGGAGAGCGAGCCTTGCAGCGCCAGACCGATGGCCAGACCGGCGGCACCGATAATGGCGACGAAGGAGGCGGTCTGCACCCCGACTCGGCCCAGAGCGGCGATCACCACAAACACCAGAATGGCGTATTTGAGGATGCTGCCGATGAAATGGGTGACGGTGGTGTCCAGCTTGCGGGCCTGCATCACCTTGACCACGCCACTGCTGATGAGGTTGGCGGCGATATAGCCGACCAGCAGGGTGAGCAGGGCGGCCGCGATGTTGACGGCATACTCGATCAGCAGTCCCTGGTTGTTGACCAGCCAGGTTTGCGCTTCGGTAATGATTTCGGGTTCCATAGGATGTCCTGTCAGGTTCTAAAAGGTTTATGGTGGATAAATCTAACACCGCAGCGCGACAGTACGGGTCGCATCTGGTACTTCTTTTCTGCCATAAAAACCTGACACAAAAAAGAAGGGGGGCCAAAGCCCCCTTCTTTTCTTTTTGCTGAATGACGCTAAAAAACCATCAGCTCTGCAGCAGTTGGCTGCGGATAAATTGCCACTGATCCTCGAAGCCAGCGGTGGGCTTGAGCTTGAACTCGGAACGGACAAACTGGCTGATGCGGCCTTCGGTGTAGGCCAGCAGCAGATTGGCCAGCATGGTCTCGTCGAGCTGGAAGCCCTGCCCCTCGCGCAGCCGCTTCTCGCGTAGTACCTGCTTGATCTGGGTCTCCAGCTTGTCGAACAGGATGCTGATGCGATCCCGCAGCCGATCGTGCTCACCCAGCAGGGCGTCGCCATTGAGGATGCGGGTGATGCCGGGATTGCGCTCGGCGAACACCAGCAGCAGCTGCAGGATGTGGTGGCAGCGTGCCATGGTGTCCTTCTCTTCCGCCATGATCAGATTGACCCGTGACAGCAGGGAATCCTCGATAAAGTCGATCAGCCCCTCGAACATCCGCGCCTTGCTGGGAAAATGTCGATAGAGGGCTGCTTCAGAGACGCCGACCTCAGCCGCCAGACGGGCCGTGGTGATGCGCTGGCCGGGACTGGTTTCCAGCATATGGGCGAGCGCCTGCAGGATCTGATCGCGCCGACTCTGTTTCTGATTACTGCTTGCCATGGATTCCCCTAAAAAAACAATGGCTTGATTCTATTATTAAGCACCGCCCATCGGGCTGGTGTGGTCTGTTATTGGCGACCAGAAGAACCAAAACCGCCTTCACCCCGTTCGCTCTGATTGAACTCATCGACCAGTTGGAAGCTGGCCTGAACGACCGGCATGATCACCAGCTGGGCGATGCGCTCGCCGGGTTGCATGGTGAACTCATCCTTGCCGCGGTTCCATACCGAGACCATCAGTTGACCCTGATAGTCGGAATCGATGAGACCGACCAGGTTGCCCAGCACGATGCCGTGCTTATGGCCGAGACCGGAGCGGGGCAGGATGGTGGCACACAGACCCGGATCCTGGATGTGGATGGCCAGACCGGTCGGTACCAGAGTGGTATCGCCCGGAGCCAGAGTCAGCGGTGCATCCAGCAGAGCGCGCAGATCCATGCCGGCAGAGCCCGGTGTGGCGTAGGCGGGCAGCGGGTACTCGGTACCGATACGGGCATCCAGAATCTTCAGTTCAATTTGTGTAGTCATGAATCGCTTTTTCAGTTGGATCTTGTGTTGGCGCCCCTCTTGGCAGGCGGGGCGCCGTGAGTCTTGTTCTTTCGGGACGCTCAGTGCCGGTAGTGGCGCGCAATCAGGGCGATCAGGTGACGGGCCAGCGTCAGCTTGTCGGCCAGCGGCAGAGGCGCCTGACCCCCTTGCCAGAACACGGTCAGGGCGTTGTCATCGGCGTTGAAACCTTGCCCCTCGCGGGATACATCGTTGGCGGCGATCATGTCCAACCGCTTTCGCTGCAATTTATCGAGGGCGTATTGTTCCACATCCACGGTTTCGGCGGCAAATCCGACGGTGAAGGGTTTGTCTGAAAGGGCACCGACGGCCGCGATAATGTCGGGATTCTTCACCAGCTTCACCACCATCTGGTCGTTATCGCCGGTCTTCTTGATCTTCTGACTGGCCACCTGTTCGGGGCGATAGTCGGCTACCGCGGCGCAACCGATGAAGAGGTCGCACTCGCCCAGCTGGCTCATCACCGCCTGATGCATTTGCTCCGCGCTCTCCACATCGACACGGGTCACGCCAGCAGGCGTAGCCAGCGTCACCGGGCCGCTCACCAGCGTCACTTCGGCGCCCGCTTCGCGGGCAGCGCGGGCGATGGCATAGCCCATCTTGCCGGAGCTGTGGTTGCTGATGTAGCGCACCGGATCCAGTGCCTCGCGGGTTGGACCTGCGGTGAGCAGCAGCTTGACGCCTGCCAGCAAGGGCTCGGCGGCCAGCTGCTGGCAGCAGCGATCCACCAGTTCGAGGGGATCCAGCATCCGGCCCGGGCCCACATCGCCACAGGCCTGGCTGCCGGAGTCCGGCCCCCACAGCAGGACGCCGCGGCTGGCCAGGGTCTTGAGGTTGGCCTGGGTGGCGGCGTTGAGGTACATCTGCTGGTTCATGGCGGGCGCCAGGGCGACCGGTGCCGGGGTGGCCAGACAGAGGGTGGTCAGCAGTTCATCGGCCATGCCGGCCGCCATCCGTGCCATCAGGTTGGCGCTGGCGGGGGCGATCAGCACCAAATCGGCCCACTTGGCCAGCTCGATATGGCCCATGCCCGCTTCGGCAGCCGGATCCAGCAGGCTGTAGGCCACCGGATGACCGGAGACCGCCTGCAGGGTCAGCGGTGTGATGAACTCCTTGGCGGAGCGGGTCATCACCACCCGCACTTCGGCCCCCTGATCTTTCAGGCGGCGTACCAGCTCGGCACTCTTGTAGGCGGCGATCCCGCCACTGACACCCAACAGGATGCGTTTATCGGCCAATCTCATCTGCAGTTTCTCTATCCGGCTTACTCTGACTGGTTGGCTAAGATACCACAGGCAGGGGATGACGACAGGGGTTGGCATCAAGGGGTTGTGGCGGGGAACACGCAAATATTTGCTATGTTTTTTCTCAACAGGGATGAGGGAGAGACAAATGAGCATCAAGGAGTGGCCAGAAGATGAACGCCCCAGAGAGAAGCTGCTGCGACAGGGGCCAACGGTGCTCAGTGATGCCGAACTGCTCGCCATCTTTCTGCGCACCGGCGTCAGTGGCCTGAGTGCGGTCGATCTCTCCCGTAGCCTGTTGAATCAGTTCGGATCGTTGCGCAATCTGCTGGGTGCGGATCAGCAGGCGTTCTGCGAGGCTCACGGCCTTGGTCCGGCCAAATATGCCCAATTGCAGGCGGTGCTGGAGATGGCCAAACGCCATCTGGCGCAGCAGCTGCAGCGGGGCGATGCCCTGACTTCGCCTCAGCTGACCCGCGACTATCTGCAAGCCCAGCTGCGGGATAGACCGCGGGAGGTGTTTGCCCTGCTGTTGCTCGATAATCAGCACAGAGTCATTCAATTTGTTGAGCTTTTTTACGGCACTATCGATTCGGCGAGCGTCTGGCCAAGAGAAATCGTGCAGATCGCGCTCAAACATAATGCAGCCGCTGTGATTCTGGCGCATAATCACCCGTCCGGCGTTGCCGAGCCCAGTAGGGCCGACCGCCAGATCACGGATAGGATCACGGCCGCTTTGGCCCTGATCGATATCAGAGTGCTGGATCACTTGGTGATCGGTGATGGCATCACGGTTTCTTTTGCTGAGCGCGGTTGGCTATAACTGTGCTCTGGCACCGTATTAGTTGATCTTTGATCACGGATGCTGTATAAAATGCCGCCTTCTGTTTGCCCCGCAATCGAAGGCCAGCGGGGCAGATATTTGCTCGAGCAATGAAGTAAGATTTGGAGAGACTGACATGTCTAGAGTATGCCAAGTAACCGGCAAGCGCCCGGCAGTTGGTAACAACCGTTCGCACGCTAACAACGCTACCAAGCGTCGTTTCCTGCCGAACCTGCACACTCACCGTTTCTGGGTTGAGAGTGAAAAACGCTTCGTAAGCCTGCGCGTATCCGCAAAAGGCATGCGTATCATCGACAAGCGTGGCGTTGAAGTGGTTCTGGCTGAACTGCGCGCCAGCGGTGTTAAGGTATAAGGAATTAGATCATGGCTAAAGGTATTCGCGAAAAAATTCGCCTGAACTCCAGCGCCGGTACTGGTCACTTCTATACCACTACCAAAAACAAGCGCACCATGCCCGAAAAAATGGAGATCAAAAAGTTTGATCCCGTTGTTCGTCAGCATGTGATCTACAAGGAAGGCAAAATCAAGTAATCTCTTGATTCTGTCTCAAAAACCCGGCTTCGTGCCGGGTTTTTTTATACGTCGAATTCAGTACACTGGCGGTTCAAAGGGGGGCTTGCCATGTTCAAATTGAGCCGCAAAGGCTGGAATAACGTGATCATAGTGGTGGTGCTGATCGTGATCACCCTGTTGCATCGTATGGAGTTGGCCCAGCAGGAGAACAGCGCCAAGCGGGCTCGCCCCTTGCTGCCGGATGCGGCCGTGGTGCTTACCTGGCAGGGGCCGAGCTGGCAGATTGAGCGGATCGGTCAGGGCTGGCGCAGTGTGCCGGATCTGGGACTCGACACGGCGCAGCTGGATGCCCGGCTGGCGCGCTGGCAAGGCTGGTTGCTACCCCCCGGCGAGGCGGTGCGCGGTACCCCGGTGACCATCAAGGTGTGGATTGCCGGCCAGAGCGATCCGGTCGAGATCGGCCTCTATCAGAACAGCGGCCAATATGGCGCTCAGCTGCCGTCCGGTCTCTGGCTTGCCCTCAC
>NZ_JBODRQ010000098.1:0-12989 GCF_050633025.1 Aeromonas sp. | reverse complement strand
GGTTCTAAAGGCCGCGAGACACTGGGCCATAAAGCGGCCGCCGAAATCCTTGAACGCCAGGGTCGGGCCGTGGAACAGCTCAAGGGCATAGGTGCCATCCTTGAGTTTCACCAGCGGTGCCGGGAAGGTGAAGGCGGCGTTGACAAGCTCGCTCACTTTGGCGGCGGGCACTTCGTCCCCCAGCAGGTGGCTCAGGATGCGGGCGGAGCGTTCGGCCAGCGGCAGATCGAGCAGGGCATCCACATCGGCGAGCGGTTCGAGTTGTTCGGGGAAGAAGAGCCCCTGTTCGCGACCCAAGCCCTGACGCACCGCCTGCGCGAAGCTCACCTGTTCGCTGTTGTCCTTGATGTTGTAAAGATTCATAGCTCGCTTCCTGTTACCCGTGCCCCGGCCATGTCCAGTTTACAGACCCGGGCAAATCCATCTTCGTTCTGCACGAAATGTGCTTCCATCCAATCCTTCATCCGCTCGGCCTGCGCCAGCTCCTTCATCACCACAAACACGGTGGGGCCGGAGCCGGAGATGCCGGTGGCGAGCGCCCCGTTCTGGGCCGCCTGCGCCCGCACCTCGGCAAAGCCTTCGATCAGCGCCGCGCGGTAGGGCTCGGCAATCACGTCTTTCAAGACGCTCGCCGCCAGCCCCTCCTGCCCTGTGTAGCTGGCGTGGACAAAGGCAGCCAGGCGGCGGCCATAGGTGAGGCAATCCTGACGGCGATATTGGGCTGGCAAGATGGCGCGGGCGGCGGCGGTCGAAACCACGGTACCCGGGTAGCAGACCACCCAGTACCACTCGTCAAACACCGGAATGCCCTGGCTGATAACGCCGTGCTCTTCCAGCACCAGCTGCATGCCGCCCAGATAACAGGGGGCCACGTTGTCGTAGTGAACGGAGCCGGAGATCTTGCCTTCCATCTCCCCCATCAGCAGCAGCATGTCGTGCTCATTGAGGGGCTCGCCGTGAAAGGCGTTGAGCCCCTCCAGCGCCGCCACCACGCTGCAGGCGCTGGAACCCAGCCCCGAGCCCACCGGCAGGTTCTTCTCCAGCACCATTTCAAGCGGCTTGAGGCCAAGGCCGCGCTTCTCCAGCGCCTCGCCATAGGCGACCCAGCAGTCGAACAGGATATTCTTTTTCGGATCGTCCGGCAGCTTGTGGGCGTAGCGGCCCACGGCGGAGAGGGCGAACGGCACGTCAGCCGCTTTTACCTGCACCCGATCGCCGAGCAGAGAGCCATCCACGGGGGCGAGCGCCGCCCCCAGTACATCGAATCCCACGCTCAGGTTGGCGCTGGAGGCGGGTGCATAGGCAACCACGCTACTGCTCTGGTACATGTCTGAACTCATGCTTATAGCTCCTGCTTCCAGTTCTGGGTGCGCAGCACGTCGGCAAAGACGCCCGCCGCAGTCACTTCGGTACCGGCGCCGTAGCCACGCAGCACCAGCGGGATCGGCTGGTAGTAGGTGGAGAAGAAGGCGAGCGCGTTCTCCCCGTCTTTGACCTTGAACAGCGGCTCATCGCCACCGACCGCCTTGATGGCCACCTTGCACTTGCCACCCTCGATGGAACCTACATAGCGCAGCACCTTGCCCTGCGCTTGCGCGGCTGCGAACTGGTCGCGGAACCAGCCGTCAGCCTCCGGCAGGCGGGCCATAAAGGCTTCCACATCACCGCTCACATCAAAGCCCGGCGGCAGCGCCTGCTCCACCTCCACATCGGAGAGCTCCAGCGCCATGCCGGCCTCGCGGGCCAGAATGAGCAGCTTGCGCGCCACATCCATACCGTTGAGATCATCGCGGGGATCCGGCTCGGTAAAGCCGTTGCTGCGAGCAATTTTGGTGGCTTCAGAGAAGGCCATCCCCTCGTCCAGCTTGCCGAAGATAAAGGAGAGGGAACCGGACAGGATGCCGTCAAACGCGCGCAGCTTGTCACCGGCCTTGATGAGGTTCTGCAGGTTCTCGATAACCGGCAAGCCCGCGCCCACGTTGGTTTCATAGAGGAACTTGCGGCGAGTCTGGCGGGCGGTGCGGCGCAGCGCCTTGTAGTAATCAAACGAACCGGTGTTGGCCTTCTTGTTCGGGGTAACCACATGGAAACCGGCGGCGAGGAAGTCCGCATACTGGACGGCCACCGCCTCGGAGGAGGTGCAGTCGACGATCACCGGGTTGATGATATGGCTATCTTCCACCAGCTTTTTCACCCCTTCCAGCGAGAAGCTGTCACGGGCTTCCGCCAGCTGTTCACGCCAGTTGGCGAGGTTCAGGCCATCCTTGTTGACCGCCATCTGGCGGCTGTTGGCGATGCCGACCACCCGCAGGCCAGTGCCCTGCTCGGCCAGTACCGGTTGCTGGCGGGCAATCTGATCCACCAGCGCGGCACCGACGCCGCCGACACCGACCACAAAGAGGTCGATAAACTGCTGGCTGCCAAAGAAGTTCTGGTGACACGCCTTGATGGCTTCCGCCACCTTGCCATCTCTCACCACTGCGGAGATGGAGCGCTCGCTCGACCCCTGCGCGATGGCGATGATGTTGATGGAGGCTTGCGCCAGCGAGGTGAAGAAGCGGGCCGCCATCCCTTTGCTGGTGCGCATGCCGTCACCGATGAGGGAGATGATCGCCAGATCGCTGATGATATCCAGCGGCTCCAGCAGCTGGTTTTTGAACTCCAGCTCGAACTCGCGCTCCAGTACCTTGCGGGTCTTGTCGCTGTCGTAGCTGTGGATACAGAAGCTGACGCTGTACTCGGACGATGACTGGGTGATAAGGACGATACTGACCCCGGCGCGGGAGACGGCAGAGAAGATGCGACCGGCCATGCCGACCATTCCCTTCATGCCAGGGCCGGAGACGTTGAACATGCACATGCCGGACAAATCGGAGATGGCCTTCACTTTCAGGTCATCGTCGCCGCTCTCGGGGCCGATCAGGGTGCCCGGCCCTTGCGGGTTGAAGCTGTTCTTGATGAGACAGGGAATATGGAACTGGGCCACCGGCGCGATGGTTTTCGGGTGCAGCACCTTGGCACCGAAGTAGGAGAGCTCCATCGCCTCCTTGTAGGAGAGGGTTTTCAGCAGGTAGGCATCCGGCACCAGACGCGGGTCGCAGCTGTAGCAGCCCTCGACGTCAGTCCAGATCTCGCAGCACTCGGCATCGACGCAGGCGGCCAAGACGGCTGCGGAGTAGTCGGAGCCGTTGCGGCCCAGCAGCACGGTCTCGCCCTTGTCGCTGCCACCGGTAAAGCCCGGCATCAGGTAGAGGCAGTCGCTACGCAGGCCCTTGGCGGCAAAGCGCAGGCGGGAAGCTTCGATATCGACATGGGCTTCCAGATAACCGCCATCAGTGGCCAGCAGCTCTTCCGGTACGATCAGCTCCAGATCGAGACCGCGGACTCGCAGCAGCTCATGCATAAAGGCAATGGAGAGGTTTTCGCCACGGCTCAGGATGCGCGCCTGCACGTTGTCCGGGCAGAGGCCCAGCAGGTGGATCCCCTGCATCAGCCGCTCCACCTGATCCAGCTCTGCGGTGAGGCGGGCCAGCAGCGCCTTGTCATCGAGCGCCGGATAGGCCGCCTTCAACCCGGCCAGCAGGCGGGAGAAGATACCGTTGACTTCAAACAGGGTGGAACTGGCATCCATGCCGCGACTGGTCTGTTCCACCAGCGCCACCAGATGATTGGTCACCTTGGCAGGCGCAGAGAGCACCAGGGCTACCTGAGATTGGCCGTGGGTGTTGACCGCGATATCGGCCACCCGTAAAAAACGCTCTGCATCGGCCAGTGAAGACCCGCCAAATTTCAACACTCTCATCGCTTTCTCTCCCTGTAAATCTATGAAATTCAATCTAAAAACCAATCCAACAAAAAGGCCCGTACTGGGTGGGTACGGGCCTTTTCTGATTTCTGTGCTTGTTCGTCAGCGCATCAACCGGCCCCAGTGCCACCTGTGGTGGTACCGGTAATAATGGTGGTGGTGATGTTGTTGGTGAATAACTGCATGACGAACACTCGTTGACTAAGCTGGCTTTTAGCAATACCGCGCCGGACGATGGGCTGTCAACCTAAACCTCTTTCCTAGTTGTGTCCAAAGCGGCGTGCAAGGTCTTTGCAGAGCAGGTGGAGCATGTTCAAATCCCGCTGCGGCAGCATGGGCACCCGGTCCATCACCCATTGGTGCAGTTTTTCATCCTGCGAAACCCCGAGTTCATCCAGCAATTCTGCTGTTTTGCTTTTCAGCACCCGAACCTGCCCGGTGTTATCAACATTTTCTGCTACCGCAGCGCCGCCATCGGCATTCAGCTCATCCATCAGCTGACTCATCTCGTAGGCGTAGAGCATGATCGCCTGCCCCAGATTGAGGGAGGGGTAGCTCACCTTGAGGGGCAGATAGCTGATGAGGTCGACCTCGGCCAATTGCTCGTTGGAGAGCCCCGACTCCTCGCAGCCAAAGACGATGGCCACCTTGTTGAGGGAAGACTTGCTGCGGATCTGGTCGCGAATTTCAGCCGGGGTGAGGTAGTGCTGGTAGCGGCCGCGCTGGCGGGCGGTGGTGGCAATCACCAGATCCATGTCTGCCAGTGCCTCGGGCAGGGTATCGAACGCCTCGGCCTCGGTCAGGATCTCCTGCGCGCCGTGGGCCACCCAGCTCGCCTCATCCTCTTCGTGTACCCGGCTCGCCACCAGTCGCATGGCATCGAATCCCATGGTTTTCATGGCGCGGGCGGCGGCGCCGACGTTGGCGGGGCGGGCTGGTGCCACCAGGACAAAATAGAGCTTCATCGGGTTTCCTCACAGGCCGGACGGCCTCTCAAACAGACAGCAAACAGTCGCTAAACCATCGCTAAAACAGGGGCGCAATCTACCGTTTATCCCCGAAAATTGCCACTTGAACAGACGTTTGAATGTTGCGATAGTGGCCTGACGTGCGAATAAATCACACCCAATCCTTCGCGCTATCGGCCCGACAGATCACAAGGAAGAGAGAGATGCAGCAGCCATTGGAACAGGCCGTCGCAGAGACCATCTTGCAGCGGTTCGAGTCGTTTTACAGCCGCTTTCTCGAGATCACCCGCGGCAGCAAGAGCCGCTTCGAGAACAGCGACTGGCTGGGGGTACAGCTCGCCGGGCGCGAGCGTATTCGCCTCTATGACCACCATGTGGGGGCCACCGCCAGCTCCATCCGCCAGATGATGGGTGAGCACCACGCCACCCAGGAGCTGCTCAAACGGGTCAAAAGCGCTTTCAGCGATCTGCTGCCCAAGTGCGAGAACTTCGAGGTGGCGGAGTCCTTCTTCAACTCCGTCTATCGCCGGATCTTTCGCCATCGCAATATCCGCGACGAAAACCTCTATATCCACCCCTTTGTCAGCCGTGGCGAAAAACCGGATTTAAGCGCACTGCTGCGCATCTATCGCACCACACTGACCCACTTGCCGCAGACCCTGAGCCAGCTGCTTGGCGATTACAGCTTCACCCTTCCTTACGAGGACAAGCAGCGGGATATTGTCGACATCCACCGCCATCTTGCGGAGAACGGCCCGCAAATTCTCCATGATGAGCCCTTTGCCATCGAGCTATTGAAAGAAGTGTTCTACCGCAACAAGGGGGCCTATCTGGTGGGACTGATCCGGGCCCGGGATCAGGTGTTCCCCTTTATCCTGCCCCTGCTCAGCACCGGTCAGAGTATCTATGTGGACACGGTGATCTTCGAGCCGGATCTCGCCTCCATCGTCTTTGGCTTCGCCCGCGCCTACTTCATGGTCTATGCCCGCGAACCGGCGCTGTTTGTCGCCTTCCTGCGCCAAATCATGCCCCACAAGCCCGATTACGAGATCTACAACGCCATCGGCTGCCAGAAGCATGGCAAGACCGAGCTCTATCGCCACTACCGCCACCATCTGGCCCAGAGTAGGGATCAGTTCATCATCGCGCCGGGCATCAAGGGGATGGTGATGAGCGTGTTTACCCTCCCCTCCTACGATGTGGTGTTCAAGGTAATAAAAGACGAGTTCACCCCCCCGAAGGATGTGAGCCACGAGCAGGTGAAGGCAAAGTACCGGCTGGTTAAACAGCACGACCGGGTTGGCCGCATGGCCGATACCCAGGAGTTCACCAACTTCGAGTTTCCGCTGGATCGTATCTCGCAGGAGCTGCTGGCTGAACTCAAGACGGTGGCGCCTTCGGCGCTCACCCTCACAGGTGACAAGCTGGTGATCAAGCACCTCTATACCGAGCGCAAGATGATCCCCCTCAACCTCTATCTCGATCATGCGGACGAGCAGCAGACCCGCCTCGCGCTGGAGGAGTACGGCAACGCCATCAAGCAGCTGGCGGCGGCCAACATCTTCCCGGGGGACATGCTGTTCAAGAACTTCGGCGTTACCCGTCACGGCCGGGTGGTCTTCTACGACTACGACGAGATCTGCTACATGACGGAGTGCAACTTCCGCCAGATCCCGCCGCCCCGCTACCCCGAGGATGAGTGGAGCGCCGAGCCCTGGTATTCGGTGGCCCCCAACGACATCTTCCCGGAGGAGTTCGCCACCTTCCTGCTGCAAAAGCCGCAGGTGCGGGAGATCATGCTGCAACTGCACAAGGAGATGTTCGACGCCAACTACTGGAAGATGCTGCAGAGCAACATCAAGGTGGGGGTGTTCGAGGATGTCTATCCCTACCGGCGCAAGAAGCGCTTCAAGTACCAGCGCGGCGGCTGAGTGCATAGCGCCCGCACACATCGCAGCAACGAAAACGGGGTGGCCCAAGCCACCCCGTTTTGCTGACCGCAGCCCGACTTAACTGCCGCGACGGCGGATCACCCCCTCCTGCATGGTGCTCGCCACCAGCACCCCGTCACGGGTGAAGAACTGACCGCGAACCAGACCGCGACCGCTGCTGGCGCTCGGGCTGTCTACCACGTAGAGCAGCCAGTCGTCGAAGCGAAAATCCCGGTGGAACCACATGGAGTGATCGATAGTGGCCACCTGCATATCCGGCTCCCAGTACGACACACCGTGGGGCTGCAGCGAGGTGAGCAGGAAGTTGAAGTCGGAGGCGTAGGCCAGCAGGTATTTGTGCACCCGCAGATCGTCCGGCATCTGGCCGTTGGCCTTGAACCAGACGTGGCGCACCGGATCCTGCACCGTCGGCCGAATAGGGTCGACCAGAGTGACCGGGCGCATCTCGATGGGCTGCTCGCAAAGGATCTTGTCCCGCAGGGAGGCCGGGATCAGGTTCTCGTAGGGGCGCACCAGCTCCAGCTCGCTCTTGAGCTCTTCCGGCGGGGTGATACCGGTCGGCATCTGCGCCTGATGCTCGAAACCATCGGCCGGCACCTGAAACGAGGCGTTGAGATAGAAGATGGGCTTGCCGCCCTGAATCGCCTTGACCCGGCGGGTGGAGACGGTCTGGCCGTCACGGATATTCTCTACGTCATAGACGATGGGACGGGTCACATCACCCGGACGCAGAAAGTAGGAGTGAAAACTGTGAGCCTGGCGGCCGCTCTCGACCGTCTGCTTGGCGGCTGACAAGGCCTGCCCCATTACCTGCCCGCCAAATACGACCCGCAGACCAAGATCCTGGCTCTGGCCCCGAAACAGACCCTCCTCGATTTTTTCCAGCGCCAGCAACGCCAGCAGCTCATCAAGTACCTTGCTCATGGTTCACTCCTCTGTCAGCGCAACACAGGCTAACAAGCGCACCGGGGCCGAGCAACCGTCACGGCCCTTTCGCCAGCAAAAACGCAATTGGAACACACCTCTTTTGACGCAGGCTATGAACAGCTCACTTACGGAGACAATAGGGGCGATTACATTCGAGCTGATACCAGCACCACTTGGCGAGTGGGCAGGCGAGATTGTGAGGAGAACTCAATTCTGCCCATCGCTATCTGCGTTGGCTCAAGTGGATTTCTTGTTTTTTCCTCTGTTGCCGGGGGCACTCTGTCGTGCCGAAGATGGGGAGGACGGAAGTAACAGGAGCTTTCAGGGTGACAGCGGTTTTGTGCGGGTTTTCTTTTGTGTTTGTCACGCCGCCATTGAGGCTGCACCATACTGGTGGTCATCAAGGCAGAGCAAGGAGGCTCTATGAGGCATGGAATCGCGGTGATGATCACCTGCTGGTCTGTTCAGGTCGCAGCAGAACCCCGGTGGACCTTCATGGATGAGAGTTTGGCAAGGGGGGCGGCCTATGATGTGCGAGCAGACAAGGTAAGAGTGGTCGTGCCGGACAAACCTTTTGAAACGGGGGATCTGGCCAGAGTGTTGACCTTGCCATTGCCGGATGGCACTACGGTGCAGTTTGAGATCCACCCCAATGCCCTGCTCCCGGAGGCATTGGCCCTGCGTTATCCTGCTATCAAAACCTACAGTGGCAAAGCCATCGAGCAAACGCGGGATACGGGGCGATTCGAGCTCACCATGCAAGGTTTTCACGGCATGTTTACTCATCAGGGACGTACCTTTTATATCGATCCGCTTGAGGACGGTTCCTCCTATGCCGTTTATGAGCAGCAGCATGCCTGGCGTAGACAGGATGTGGAGCAGGTGGTCAAGTATCCTGGTATAGAGCGGGCGCGAACGGTGCAGGTCGATGGCAATCTGCGCAAGCGCTACACCATCGCCATCTCGGCAACCGGGGAATATACCCGGTATCACGGTGGTACCAAGGCCGCGGCACTCTCGGCTATTGCCACACTGCTCAATCGGATTAACGAAGTCTATCGCCGTGATGTGGGGGTCGAGTTTCAGCTTGCGGCCGATACGGACAAGGTGATTTTCACTGATCCTGCAACAGATCCGTTTACCAACTCGACTCAGGATATCGCCATCAATCAGGTCCAACAGGACTTGCTGTTGAATCCATCTTTTGATCTGGGCCATCTGCTGGCGACCTCAGGCGGTGGAGTGGCGACCCTGAGATCCCTCTGCAACCCGTTTAGCCGTTCACGGGGCATGACCGGAGGGGGACAGCCTGTCGGCGATGCGTTTTACATTGACTATGTGGCTCATGAGTTGGGGCATCAGTTGGGAGCCGAACACTCCTTCAATGGCACCGCGGAGAGCTGCGCAATCGGTCGTAATGGCAGTTCTGCCTGGGAGCCAGGCAGTGGCTCGACCATCATGGCCTATGCCGGGATCTGTGGTGAGGAGAATCTGCAGGGTAACAGCGCGCCTTTCTTTCACAGCAAGTCGATCGAGCAGATGCGGGCCCTGATGGCCTCTTTGCCCTCCTGCGGCACCGACCTGGCGCTTGCCAATAACGCGCCGGTTGTGGATGCGGGGGGGGATAGGGTGATCCCCGCCAATACCCCTTTCACTCTGGTCGGTAGTGCGCTGGATCTGGATGCCAATCCCCTGAGTTACACCTGGGAGCAGGTGGATCTGGGCAATGCTTCCAGCAGCTTGGCCACCATGGTGGATGATGGAACCCGCCCGCTGTTTCGTTTTGTCTCGCCTGCCTCGGATCCCCGCAGAACCTTGCCAGCCATGAGCTCTCTGCTCTCCGGCGTGCTGGCTAAAGGGGAGGCGTGGCCTGCGACCAATCGCAATCTCCGGTTCCGTCTTACCGTGCGCGATGGTCAGGGGGCGGTGAGCAGTGATGAGATGGTGGTTCAGGTGATCAATACGGGAGCCGCATTTGCCATCACAGCGCCGCAGATTGGCGCCATGGTGGCGGGTAGCTCTCAGTTGGTGACATGGAATGTGGCGGGGACCGACCAGCCTCCCATCAACTGCCCCAGCGTAGATTTGGCGCTGACCCAGAATGGCGGTGCTACCTGGACGGCGCTGGCAAGCGGGCTGGCCAATAACGGTTCGGCCACTGTGGTGCTACCAGCTTCGCTTACCGGCACTGCCAGGTTAAAGCTGGCATGCAGCAATAATATTTTTTTCTCTATCAATGGGGTAAGTGGTAATTCAGCGGTCACAACGGAAAGTGCCGCCATCATTACCGACAACCGTGCCGGGGGCGGTGGTGGCGCGCTGGGTATCATAGTGATCATCCTGATGGGAGGAACCGCTATATGGCGCAGGTATCACGGCTAGTTGCCAGTTTGTTGCTTCTGCAAATTTACTCAGAGCCGGTCGTCGCCGCATCACTGGCCGAGGCAATAAAGGGGAGTCTTGCCGCACAGGATTATCGGCTCATTGTGCGCAGTGGACGCGGCGGTATGGCTCCGGGGGTTGTGGAGTCATTGCAGGAAGAAGCGAGAACCCGGTGCGGAGTGCGTTATCTGGAAGGGTTCGGTGATGTGATTGAGATAGGCAAGGAGGGCGACTTCGAACGGCAGATTGATTATGCCACCCGATATAACCAACGGATGCTGGAAAAGTGCATGCCGAAAGCAATCGCAAGGTGAACGATGGTGGTGAGATACCGCGGGGAGGCAATGGCCTCCCCGCTGTGTTATGGCTTGTCACTGGCAGATGAGCGGAGCACAATGCCTGCAATCATTCTCTTGATGGTCGTGGAACCATTATTTATTTGAAGGAAAATCAAGATGATGGATGTTGCTGATCTGCGCCGTGAGTATACCCGTGGCGGGCTGCACCGAGACGAACTGCCGGCCGAGCCGCTGGCGCTGTTCGAGAAGTGGTTGGCGCAGGCCTGTGAGGCCAAACTGACCGATCCCACCGCCATGGTGGTGGCGACGGTGGATGCCGATGGTCAGCCTTGGCAGCGCACCGTGCTGCTCAAGCACTACGACGCCCAGGGGATGGTCTTTTACACCAACATGGGCAGCCGCAAGGCTCATCAGCTGGAGGGGAATCCCCGCATCAGCCTGCTCTTCCCCTGGCATACCCTCGACCGTCAGGTGCATGTGACCGGTCGGGTGGAGAAGATGAGTACCTTCGAGGTGATGAAGTATTTCCACAGCCGTCCCAAGGATAGCCAGATCGCAGCCTGGGTCTCCAAGCAGTCGACCCGCATCTCGGCCCGCGGCGTGCTGGAGGCCAAGTTCCTCGAGCTCAAACAGAAGTTTGCCAATGGCGAAGTGCCGCTGCCGAGCTTCTGGGGCGGATTCCGGGTGGTGATCGAGACGGTAGAGTTCTGGCAGGGTGGCGAACACCGGCTGCACGACCGTTTCTACTACACCCGCGAAGGGGATGGCTGGCATATCGAGCGTCTGGCCCCCTGATCGCGCTGTTCAAATCCGTTTTCACAAGGAGTGTGTATGCGTCTGTATGGTGATCTGTGTTCTGGCAACTGCTACAAGGTGTGGCTGCTGGCCCGCTGGCTGGTGTTGCCCCTTGAGTGGGTCGCGGTGAATATTCAGGCGGGGGATACCCGTACCCCCGCGTTTCTGGCCATGAACCCCAACGGCAAGATCCCGGTGCTGGAGATGGGCCAAGGCGATGCGCTGGCGGAATCCAACGCCATCCTCTTCTATCTGGCGCAAGGCAGCGCCTTGTGGCCCACCGATCCACGCCAGCAGGCCGAGGTGCTCAAGTGGATGTTCTTCGAGCAGTACAGCCATGAGCCCTATATCGCGGTGGCCCGTTTTATCGTCCACTATCTCGGCCGCCCCGAGTCCCAGGAGGCGCGGCTCGACGGGCTGAAAGCCGGTGGCGAGAAGGCGCTGGCGGTAATGGAGCAGCAGCTGAAACAGAGCCCCTATCTGTGCGGTGATGCGCCTACCATCGCCGATATCGCCCTTTATGCCTACACCCACGTGGCAGAGGAGGGGATCTTCTCTCTGCAGGGATGGCCGGCCATTCGCGGCTGGATCGCCCGTATCGAAGCCCATCCCCGCCATCTGACGATGCCAGTGGCCTGTCAGGCCAGCTGATGGAATTGCTGATCGAGGCCAGTCTGTGGCAACCGCAGTGGGCTGCGCTGTTGCTGCACTGGCAGCAGCAAGGTCATCGCTGGCAGCTGCTGCTCGGCAAAGAGGCGGCAGCTGCCCTCGAGCAAACCGATGCGCCCTGGGCGAGCAACCCACCTGACGGGGTGCTCTGTCCGGGGGCCCTGCTGGCCGCCTGGCTCGATGGGGATCTACTGGCTGATTTTCATGTTGATCCCAGCCGCGAGATCCTGATCAGTGCCTCTACCTCCCTATTGACCCTCGCCAGGGAGCAGGGGCTGCTGACTATTGGCCCTGTGGGGGCCGATCTGCCGCTTACCCCCGAGGCCGATTTGGGCGCCGTGCTCAATCGCCTGCTGGCGCGCCGCGTAACGGTGCCGACCCTGGCTGAGGGGCATTCGCTATCAGGTGTCGTATTGCGACCATTGCAGGTCGATGATGAGCGCGAGATAGTGCGCTACTGCAGCGACGAGGCGCTGGCCCGCTACACCCTTAATATTCCTCACCCCTATCCACCGGAAGGGGCCCGCGACTGGCTGGCCCTTTGCTGGCGCAGAGCGGCGCTTGGGCTTGGCTGGAGCTGGGCCATCACCTTGCCAGAGGAACAAGGTGCGTTGCTTGGGGTGATCTCCTTGCACTGGAATGGCGAGCTCGCCTGGTGGGTGGGCGTGCCCTGGCAAAATCGTGGTCTGGCGACCCGGGCAGCCAGCTTGGTCAAGGGGTTCGCCTTTGACCAACTGCAACTGCCTGCGCTGACGGCTCGCCATATGCCGGACAATCTCGCCTCTGGCCGGGTGATGGCAAAAGTGGGCATGCACTATCGCGGACGGCGCCAGCTCAGTGGTCGTCAACCGTGCGAGGTGAACTACTGGCGGCTGGATCGCGTTCCCTCCTTGCCCAGCCCCTTGCCCGAGGAAATTGCCCGCTGGCTGGCAGATGAGCGGATCGCCGTGGTGATCCTGCGCGATCCTGTAACGTTGGATCGGCAGAGTACCAACGACAAGCTGGCTATCTCGCTCTTTGTGGATGACGGGGGCGCGGGGGAGAAGCCATGTTTTCTGCGCTGCCCGCCGCATCTTGAGCGGTTGCTGGCGCTGCACTGTTATCCCGTCGATCTGCTGGAGCAGGCCGAACCGGCGCAGTTGTCCCATCTTGGCGGCGTCTTGCTGAAAGACAGGGATGAACAGGGGCTGGC
>NZ_JBODRQ010000097.1:0-13098 GCF_050633025.1 Aeromonas sp. | reverse complement strand
TCACCGAGCACCAGCTGTTTCGTGCCACCTGCGCCCAGTGCATCAACACGACGACGGTGACGCTGCCCGAGACGGTGAGTGGCTCCCAGATGGGGGCGAACCTGCTCAGTTACATCTCGCTGCAAAGCGGGCAGTTTCGTCAGCGAATACTGTCGTTGGTGGAGACGGCCAAACGACTGGGGCGTTGTCCAGAGGAGTGGCTGCGCGCCGTCGTCCGTGCCTGCATCGAGAAAACGGATTACCCCATACCTGTCGAGTTGTGTGCGTCAAGCCCCGGCGGCTGAACGGTTACATGTCGGTTGAGTAATGAGAAGGGCACATATGCCAACAACTGAAACCTTATATAATAGAGTTCATATGAAAATACATTCTCGTAAGCTAAACACAGCTGATTTTCAAGCCATGAAGGCACTCCTTATAAAAGAAGGTAAAAATGAGTGGAATTACATTACCGATGCAAGCATCGAGCATCAATTTCAACTTGTTAATCAGGGTAAAGCCATTCCCGTTTTAGCAGAAGAGAGTGGCATTGTTGGCTTCGCGATGCTCATTATAAAAGAGGCGTGCCCAGCCAAGTTGAGCAAGTATGCTGCGCTATCAGATATCGCGTATGTAAATGACATCGTTGTTGTCGCAAGTCAACGTGGTAAGGGCCTAGGCAGCCAGCTCCTGAAAGAGTCGATTAAACTTGCTGGCAATGAAAAATGCAGCCATGTTTATATCGAGCGTCACGAAGAAAATATGTTCTCTGCGGGCATGATGCGAAAAGCTGGGTTTGAGCTGGTAGAGACATTCTATGACCCAAATAAACGCACTGCAGGATCAAGAAAAACCTCGGTGCTAACTATATGCACACAACAAATATGAGGCCCCCACCTTTCTGGGTCCGGCGCAGTCTCACCAGCAAACCAATAGGTGAATCTCCCAGGGCGAGATTGCGAACATTTCTTGAGCAAGCGGAGTGTGATTGACCAGCAGAGCGGGCTGTGATCTTATACTCCCTTTTACGGGAGTTTCGCCTTGAACCACCATGCTGCCTTTGTTCAAATCTTCTCCGACCTCAAAGACCCTCGCCAAGCGACAAAGATTGAGTATCCCTTTTTCGATGTGCTGTTTCTGACCGTCTGTGCTGTCATCGGTGGGGCAGAAGGCTGGGAAGATATCGAGATTTTTGGCGAGACTCATCTTGTATGACTTCAACGCAATGGTCTGTTTACTAAAGGATTGCTGGTTCACGACACCATCGCCAGGATCATCTCCCGTATCAAGCCAGAGCAGTTTCAGAACGCCTTTTTGCGATGGATGCAGGCCACCGTCGAGCGCACCGATGGCACGCTGATTGCCATCGATGGCAAGACCTTGCGTAGTTCTTACGATCGTGACAGCCGACAATCCGCCATTCATATGGTCAGCGCCTTTGCGGCTCACAATCGGCTGGTACTCGGTCAGGTCAAAACGGATGCCAAATCCAACGAGATCACCGCAATTCCGGAATTACTGGCCTTGCTCGATGTGAAGGGATGCCTGGTTTCCATCGATGCGATGGGTTGCCAAACCCACATTGCTTCGACCATTTTCAACGGCGGTGGTGACTACCTGCTGGCCGTCAAAGGCAATCAACCCACCCTGCATAACGCAGTACGCAGCGCTCTTGCCGACGCCATGAAGGCCCCGTTGACCGAGGAAAGCCTCGGCCTTGAGCAACAGCATGGTCGCATGGAGGGGCGCTAATACCATGTGTTGCCAGCTGGCGCGTTGGCAGCGGTGTTCCCAGAGTGGAAAAACCTTAAAACCATTGGCGTGGCGATATCTTATCGTGTTGAAAATAAGAGGAAACTATCGATTGAACATCGCTACTACATCAGCTCGGCCGAGTTGACGCCAGCACAGTTTGCCGCAGCGGTGCGCGGACATTGGGCGATAGAGAATAGCCTGCACTGGGTGCTGGATGTGGTGATGAATGAGGATGGCTGCCAGATCTATCGAGGGAATGCAGCCGAAATATTGGCCAACGCCCGGCATATGGCGCTGAACATGCTGCGTGTCGAGACCACGCGCAAAGCCAGCTTGCGGAAGAAACAGCAATTTGCAGGCATGAGCAGCGACTATCCCGAAAAGGTGTTAACAGCAGGGTTGTCGAAGCTGGTCCAAATCTAACAAATTGTTCGCGCTCTCGTCCTGAGCATGGGGGCGATGGAAAAACGCTGTGCCTACATAAAAATCATCCGGGTTGGCCAAAGAAAGGGGCGGGTCTTATCACAACGTGAAGCAGCCCCAGAAAATGAATTTTGTCACCGCGCCATGCGAGGCCCTGTGATAATATCCGGCTAATAGAAAGGGTATCTGCGCGATCATGAATCAAGACCAACTTTTACAACGAGCCGAGCGACTATGTATACAGCGAGGGATCCGCTTCACCCCGACCCGACGTCAGGTATTTCGCCTGCTGGCGGCACACGGCAATGCCATCAGCGCCTATGATTTGTTGGCCCAACTGCAGAAAACGGAAGCCAATGCCAAGCCGCCAACCGTCTATCGGGCACTCGATTTTTTGCTCGAACAGGGATTCGCTCACAAGGTGGAATCGCTTAACGCGTATATCTTCTGCTGCCACTTCGATCACGCTCACCCGATGCAGCTGCTGATCTGCGACAAGTGCGGGGATGTGGTCGAGCTTCATGATACGGCGATCGATAGCGCGTTTTCCGAGCAGGCCCACTTGCATGGTTTTACCATTACCAATAAGACGATAGAGGCACATGGCCAATGTGCCCGTTGTACGCCCACTGTAGGAAGTCATCATGAAGGCTGATTTTGTAAATCCGTTCCTGCTATCCCTGCTCAATGTGCTCTCGACCATGGCACAGCTGGAACTCAAACCGGGCAAACCGAAACGCAAGATGGATGAGCTGGCGCGCGGCGACGTCTCCGGCCTGATCGGCATGGTCGGCCCGCAGACCCGTGGCTCCCTCTCCATTAGCTTCGAGAAAGGGCTGGCGCTGGAGATCATGCGCCGCATGCTGGGGGAAGCTCCCGCCTCCATTAACGAAGAGGTGACCGACATGGTCGGTGAAATCACCAACATGGTAACCGGCGGAGCCAAGCGGATGCTGGGTGAGAAGGGCTACGAGTTTGACATGGCGACCCCCATCATCGTCTCCGGCCCCAACCACACCATTACCCACCGTGCCGATGGCACCAAGATCATGATGCCGTTTGAATCGGATTTCGGTCGCGCCACCATCGAAATCTGCTTCGAGTAACCCTATGTGGAAAGCATTGAAATGGATTTTCATCTGCTGGGCCCTGCTGCTGATCCTCTCTGATATCCAGATCAGCACCTCCCTCTACAAATACGAAGATAACCGGGTGCTCATCAACTTCCCGCGCTGGGAAGCCAAGCAGCCCTGGGGCACCTTCGAGTGGCATGCCGGACGGGTAGAAACCCACTGGTATGGTCTGGAGGGCAAACCCAAACTGAAAGGCCCGCAAATCTGATCCGGTAACGGATCCGGCAGAAACAAAAGAGGCCAGCAGATGCTGGCCTCTCAGACTGCTGACAAACCCCTGGACGCCGATCCCGAGGTTTGATCTCATTGCTGCATGGTCAATTAATGGACTGCGCCATGCTCAGAGAGCCCGCACCCCAGCAATTTGAGATCGAGATGGTTACCCTTGAGGAGCTCGTCCCCCAAGACAACCTCTTGCGCAAAATTGACAAGTTCATCTCCTTTGACTTCATTCGCTACAAGGTTCGCCACTGCTATTGCCCAGACAATGGTCGTCCCGCCATCGACCCGGTCCTCTTCTTCAAGATGCTCTTGGGACATCCACCTTACCCAGTGTTAGCGGAAAACACGCTCGGTGGAATGAATTCGAGATATGATGTCATGCTGCTGGATAAGTAAGCAGTGAATTTCGCTGTAAACAACATCGCCGCTATCTATATAGCTACCTGATTACCCATGACCCTTAGCCAGCTTCAAGAGCCGATATGGCATCGGCGGGCTTGCCACGACGGCATGCCCCAATTCAACCAACATGCTCTTGAGGTCAAAACGATGATTAAACCGGAAGCAGTATTCAGCAAGATGTCTCGGTAAATGCTTTGCTCCGAGCGTATGGCAGCTGCCCCGCAGCGAGTTTTTCACATTCCCTATCATCGTGTTTACCCAGTTGAATGCCGGATGCTCCAGCAAGTCAAGGTTGCCCCCGGTGACAACACCTAGGTGCTCACGAGCGCTTACGTCGCTTGGAAGAGGAGAATACCATTCCATTAGGCTACTGCTCTCTTGATGTCCGACTCCCTGAACAGTTCTCGCTAGTCGAGAAACTCAAGCAGAGCCATGCAGTTGCCCGTGTTTGCGAGGTGTTCGGGATCCACCGCAGCAGTTACAAATATTGGGCTGGCAGGGTAACGACCATTTCTCCCCAGCTTGTCGAACTGCGCAGCGAAATACGCCATGCGTATGAACTCAGCAATGGGTCTGCTGGCGTACGCACGATAGCGGGGATCGTGACTGAGAGGGGATTGCTTCTCAGGCTATCGTAGGTTGGTTCGATTTTGCCTTCGGTATTTTCGTTGTGTTGAGTAGCAAGAAACGATTTTTCATTTTTTGTTGCGGAATATAGACTCAAATCAAAGCAACGCGGTGGAAAATTTAACCATGAGTGACGTAATCAAAAAGTTTCTGAAACTGGAGGCCGCCTCCGGAATAATTCTGATCATGGCTGCCATGCTGGCTATGATTTTAGCCAATACCGCCCTAGTTGGCGGGTATCAGGCATTTCTCGACACGCCGGTGCAGGTGCGCATCGCGGCTCTCGACATCAACAAGCCGCTGCTGCTCTGGATCAACGATGGCTTTATGGCGATCTTCTTCCTGCTGGTTGGTCTGGAAGTGAAGCGTGAAATGCTGGAAGGGGCGCTCTCGACCCGGGTTCAGGCGACCTTCCCGGCTATTGCGGCGGTGGGTGGTATGCTGGCGCCAGCACTGATTTATGTCTTCTTCAACTACTCGGATGAAGTGGCGCGCGCTGGCTGGGCGATTCCGGCTGCGACCGACATCGCCTTTGCCCTCGGGGTGATGGCTCTGCTCGGCAAGCGGGTGCCGGTGAGCCTCAAGGTATTCCTGTTGGCGCTGGCCATCATGGATGACCTCGGTGTCATCATCATCATCGCGCTCTTCTATACCCAGCAGCTGTCGCTGGAGGCGCTGGCCATCGGTATTCTGGCAACCCTCACCCTGCTTTGGATGAATCGCCGTGGTGAGGACAGGATCAGCCTCTACATGCTGGTCGGTCTGGTGCTCTGGGTTGCGGTGCTCAAGTCTGGTGTTCATGCGACCCTGGCGGGTGTAGTGGTGGGCTTTATGGTTCCGCTTAACGGCAAGCGTTACGCCTCGCCGCTCAAGTATCTGGAGCATCAGTTGCACCCCTGGAGTGCCTATCTGATCCTGCCGCTGTTTGCCTTTGCCAACGCAGGGGTATCGTTGGAAGGGATTGGTCTCTCCTCCCTGCTGAGTCCGGTACCCATGGGGATCATGCTGGGGCTGTTTATCGGCAAGCCGCTCGGGGTGTTCACCATCAGCTGGCTGTCGGTCAAGCTGGGCATCGCCCAGTTGCCGCCTGGGGTCAACTTCAAGCAGATTTTTGCGGTCAGCATCCTCTGTGGCATCGGGTTCACCATGTCGATGTTTATCGCGTCGCTCGCCTTCGAGCACGGTGGGCTGGATTACGGCAGCTACTCTCGCCTCGGGATCCTAGTGGGCTCCACCATGGCGGCGGTAGTCGGCTATCTGGCCTTGCGCATGGCCCTTCCCAAGGGTGAAGGGGAACAGAGTACGGAGGGACTATGAAGCTGCATACAGGTTTGTTGATGCTGTTGTTGAGCCCCGCGGCCTGGGCCGGCGGGCTGGAGGATTGCAAGCAGGACGTCGCCTCGGCGAGCTGCTCTGCCTATTTGAATGGAGTGGTAGACAGCGCCCTGCTGCTGGGGGACAAGCAGGCCAAGGCGCGCTTTGGCGAGACCTTCTCCGAGCGGGCGCTGAGCAGCCGGGCTGGCGAGATGGTCAAGCGCTCCAACAAGCGTTATTGCGCGGACCGGATGCCTGACAAGGCTCGCCTCAAGGCCAGTCTGATGGAGCAGTTTGGCGCGAACAAGGTTGACTCGGTCAGCGACATGTATGACATACTGGCGGTTGAACTCAGCTGCTACCGGAGTCCGCGTCAAGCGGGAACCCCATCGGATGTCACACCTTAACTACAACCATCTCTACTATTTCTGGATGACTCAGAAGAAGGGCTCCGTTACCCAGGCAGCGGAAGCCCTTTTTTTGACCCCGCAGACGGTCACTGGCCAGATCAAGTTGCTGGAGCAGCGCCTCGGTGGCAAGCTGCTCAAACGCAAGGGGCGCTCCCTCGAGGCGACCGAGCTGGGCCAGCTGGTATTTCGTTATGCCGACAAGATGTTCAGCCTCTCCTACGAGATGCTCGATATCGTCAACTACCGCAAGGAGAGCCAGATCCTGTTCGACGTCGGCATCGCCGATGCCCTCTCCAAGCGCCTTGCCAGCCGCGTGCTGCTCTCTGTCATCCCCAATGATGGTTCTATCCATCTGCGCTGTTTCGAATCGACCCACGAACTGCTGCTGGAGCAGTTGAGCGAGCACAAGCTCGATATGATCCTCTCCGACTGTCCTGTGGACTCCAGCCAGCATGCGGGGCTGCTCTCCAAACGGCTGGGCGGCTGTGGCGTCAGCTTCTTCTGCAAGGCGCCGTTGCCTGAAAAGCCCTTTCCCGCTTGTCTAGAAGAGCGCAAGCTGCTGATCCCCGGTCGCCGTACCGCCATGGGGCGCCAGCTGACCCAGTGGTTCGAGCAGCAGGGTGTCTCCCCCAGCATTCTTGGCGAGTTTGATGATGCCGCCTTGATGAAGGCGTTTGGCTTCTTTAATCAGGGCATCTTCATGGCTCCCACCATCTATCGGGAGGAGATCCTTGAGGGGGAGGGGGTGATGCTGATCGGGGAAACTCAGGATCTGATGGAGGAGTATTACGTCATCTTCGCCGAGCGGATGATCCAGCATCCGGCGGTGAAGCGGGTCTGCGAGAGCGATTTTACCTTTCTCTTTTCTGGCCAGGAGAACTTCTCCGCCATCCAGCCGGCCACCCTGTCGTTTTAAAACGACCCGTCACCACGTATCATCGGCGATGAGTGGTAGAGGAGAGATGTGATGCAACTTGAAGAGATGGAAGCCAATGCGAGTAAAGCGGTGGCCTTGCTCAAGGCGTTGGCCAACGAGCGGCGGCTGTTTATTCTGTGCCAGTTGCTGGAGCGCGAACTGTCAGTGGGGGAGCTCAACGAGCGATTGGGACTGAGTCAATCGGCCTTGTCACAGCATCTGGCGCTGCTGCGGCGCGATGAGCTGGTGACGACGCGCAAAGAGGCCCAGACGGTCTACTATTCGCTGCGCAGCTATGAGGTGCGTGAAATGATCAGTTTGCTGCATAGACTTTATTGCAGCGCAGATAAATAAAAAACCGGCACTAAGGCCGGTTTTTTCAGCTTTGATCAGCAGAAGCTGATTAAGCCATAGCTTTGATCTGGGCAGACAGGCGGCTCTTGTGACGAGCTGCTTTGTTCTTGTGGATCAGGCCTTTGGTCGCCATACGATCCATGATCGGCTGAGCAACAGCGAAAGCGGCAGTCGCGGCAGCTTTGTCGCCAGAGGCGATAGCAGCGATGACTTTCTTCAGGTAGGTACGGGTCATGGAACGACGGCTGGCGTTGTGCTGACGGCGTTTTTCTGACTGAAGAGCGCGCTTCTTAGCAGATTTGATGTTAGCCAAGGTAAAACTCCTAAAACTGTCTTAGCGAGTGTATTGAAAAGGCCCGAAAATATGCCCTTCCAACCACATAATGTCAAATGATTTGTGCAAATAAACACCGCCTCCCGGTGGTGTGTCAGTAGGGAGACGGTTAAACTGTCGGCCGATTCTAGCAGCATTCTTTTCATTCTGACAGTTCCAGAGGCCTCGTCTTGAGTAAGAAATTGATCAAATCCGGCATGATAGTGTCCGGAATGACGCTGGTATCCCGTGTAATGGGCTTGGTTCGCGATGTGGTCATCGCCAATCTGCTTGGTGCCGGGGTGGCCGCAGACGTCTTCTTCTTTGCCAATCGCATTCCCAACTTTCTGCGTCGCCTGTTCGCCGAAGGCGCCTTCAACCAGGCCTTTGTTCCCGTGATGACGGAGTACAAGAAAAAGGGCGATGAGGGGGAGGTGCGTGAATTGCTGGCCGCGGTGGCGGGCACGTTGGGGGGGATAGTGACTGTGGTTACCCTGCTCGGGGTGCTGGGGTCGGGTGTGCTGACTGCGCTGTTTGGCTGGGGCTGGTTCTGGGACTGGCTGCACGGCGGCCCTGCGGCCGAGAAGTTCGAGCTCGCCAGTCTGATGCTCAAGATCACCTTCCCCTACCTCTGGTTTATCACCTTTACCGCCATGGCGGGGGCTATTCTCAACACCTTTGGCCGCTTTGCTGTCTCGTCGTTTACGCCGGTGTTTCTCAACATCACCATGATTGCGGCGGCCTGGTGGATTGCGCCGCTGATGGACAAACCGGAGATCTCGCTGGCGATTGGTGTCTTTTTGGGCGGTTTGGTGCAGTTTTTGTTCCAGTTCCCGTTTTTGCGCCAAATCAACATGCTGGTGTGGCCCAAGTGGGGATGGCATCACCCTGGGGTGGTGAAGATCCGCACACTGATGATCCCGGCCCTGTTCGGGGTCTCGGTCAGCCAGATCAACCTGCTGGTTAACACCATGCTGGCTTCGTTCCTCGCGACCGGTGCCATCAGTTATCTCTATTACTCGGATCGCCTGCTGGAGTTCCCCCTCGGGCTGTTTGCGGTGGCCATCAGTACCGTGATCCTGCCTGCGCTGGCGAAGAAGCATGTGGATGCCGATCCGGCCGACTTCTCCCGCACCATGGATTGGGGGGTGCGGATGGTGATGCTGCTTGGCTTGCCCGCCATGATAGGTATTGCGGTGATGCGTGAGCCGATTCTGCGGGTGTTGTTTATGCGCGGCGAGTTCGGCCTGCATGAAGTGAGCATGTCGAGCGCCAGCTTGCTGGCCTCCACCACCGGGCTGCTCTCCCTGATGCTGATCAAGGTGCTGGCGCCCGGTTACTACGCCCGTCAGGACACCAAAACGCCGGTGCGGATCGGGGTGATGTCGATGATCGCCAACATGGCCTGCAACCTTATCTTCATCTACCCGCTTGGCTATGTGGGGCTGGCGCTCTCGACCGCCTGCTCGGGCACTCTGAATGCGGCTTTGCTGTTCAAGGGGTTGTACCAGCAGAGCGTCTATCGTCCCTCCCGCCATACCGGCGTGTTCTGCCTCAAGTTGCTGGTCGCCAGCGTGCTGATGGGGGGCGTGCTCGCCTATCTGTCGCCGGATCTGGCCCAGTGGGGTGCATGGAGCATGGGCAAGGCCAGTTTGCAGCTGACCATGCTGCTGTCGCTGGGGGCCGGGGTCTATGCCGTGGTGCTGCTGCTGCTGGGCATTCGGCCGCGTCACCTTAAATCGGGGCAGCAGTAGTCGTGATCCTGCGGCGCCATGGGGATAGTGCCTCATGGTGCCGCAGATGCGGGCTTGGGCCCGGATAGTTGAAATCAGGCTATGAGGGCTGACCCTGCCTGCTGCCTGATATATAATCCGCCGATTTCCACGGCAGCAACGCACAAGGCACTGATGGAGCTTATTCGCGGCATTCACAATCTCAAGCCCCGTCACCGGGGATGTGTATTGACCATTGGCAACTTTGATGGGGTTCATCAGGGTCACCATGCGGTATTGGCACGTCTCGAGGAGAAAGCGGCCCAGTTGGGATTGCCCGCCTGCGTCATGCTGTTCGAACCGCAGCCGCTGGAGCTGTTTGCTGGCACGGCGGCGCCCGCCCGGCTGAGCCGGTTGCGAGAGAAGTACGAAGCGCTCAAGGGGCTGCATATCGATCGCATGCTCTGTGTGCGCTTCAGCCACCGCTTTGCCGAGCAGGCGGCCTCGACCTTCATCGAGCAGTTGCTGGTGGAGAAGCTCGGGGTGCGCTATCTGGTGGTCGGCGATGATTTTCGCTTCGGCAAGGGGCGGGAAGGGGATTTCCACCTGCTGGAGGAGGCGGGTCATCGCTTCGGCTTCGAGGTGATCAATACCCAGAGCTTCCAGCTTGAACGGCAGCGGGTCAGCAGTACCCTGGTGCGCGAGGCCCTCAAGGCTGGCCGGATGGCGGAAGTGGAGTTGATGCTTGGCCGCCCCTACACCATCAGTGGCCGGGTGGCCCACGGTGACAAGCTGGGGCGCACCATAGGTTTTCCCACCGCCAATCTGGCCCTCAAGCGCCAAGTGATTCCGGTCGGTGGCGTGTTCGCGGTGGAAGTGATATGTTCCGGCAAGACCTTCCCCGGTGTAGCCAATGTGGGTGTACGGCCGACCTTGAGCGGTACACAAGCCAGATTGGAAGTACATCTATTTGATTTTTCTGGTGATCTATATGGTCAGCAGGTCAAAGTGCTGCTGCGCCACAAGCTGCGCGAAGAGCAGAAGTTTGTCTCTTTCACTGCCCTGAAAGAGCAAATCGAACGAGATGCCCTGGCGGCCCGAGCCTGGTTCGGGCTGCCACTATTTCATTTACCCATCACTCTTTTAGAAAAGAAGGGAACCCAGGACTGATGAGCGACTATAAACACACCCTGAATCTTCCGGAAACCGAGTTTCCGATGCGTGGCGATCTGGCCAAGCGCGAACCCAACATGCTGAAACGTTGGTACGATCAGGATCTCTACGGCGCTATTCGCCGCGCCAAAGCGGGCAAGCCTTCTTTCATTCTGCATGATGGCCCCCCCTATGCGAACGGCAACATTCACATCGGTCACTCGGTCAACAAGATCCTCAAAGACATCATCATCAAGTCCAAGGGCCTCTCCGGTTTCGATTCCCCCTATGTGCCGGGTTGGGATTGCCACGGTCTGCCTATCGAACTGAAAGTAGAAGGCATGGTCGGCAAGCCGGGTGAGAAGGTTTCCGCTGCCGAATTCCGCACCGAGTGCCGCAAATACGCCAAAACCCAGATCGAAGCGCAAAAGACCGACTTCATCCGTCTGGGTGTGCTGGGCGACTGGGAACATCCCTACCTGACCATGGATTTTGGCACCGAAGCCAACATCATCCGCTCCATGGCCAAGATCGTTGAAAATGGCCACCTGCACAAAGGCTCCAAGCCTGTGCACTGGTGTACCGATTGCGGCTCCGCCCTGGCTGAAGCCGAAGTGGAGTACTACGACAAGAACTCCCCCTCCATCGATGTGCGCTTCAAGGCCGTTGACGAGGCGACCGTTGCCGCCAAGTTTGACTGCGCCGAAGGCCACACCGGCAAGGGCCCGATCTCTGCGGTGATCTGGACCACTACCCCGTGGACCCTGCCAGCCAACCGCGCCATCGCCATGCACGCCGATCTGGATTACGCACTGGTGCAGGTTGAAGGTGAGCACCCCGAGCGTCTGATCCTGGCCGCCGAGCTGGTCAAGGACGTCATGGATCGCGCCGGTATCGAGCAGTTCCACAATCTGGGCTACGCCAAGGGCGCGGCACTCGAGCTGCTGCGCTTCAACCACCCCTTCTACAGCTTCGACGTGCCGGTGGTGCTGGGTGACCACGTTACCCTGGATGCCGGTACTGGCGCGGTGCACACCGCCCCTGGCCATGGTCAGGAGGACTTCGTAGTCGGTCAGAAGTACGGTCTGGAAGTGGCCAACCCGGTTGGCAGCAACGGCGTTTACCTGCCGGATACCGAACTGTTTGCCGGCCAGCATGTATTCAAGGCCAACGCAGCGGTTGTCGAGGTGTTGACCGAGCGCGGCGCCCTGCTGCACCACAAGGTGTTCAACCACTCCTATCCGCACTGCTGGCGTCACAAGACCCCGATCATCTTCCGTGCCACCCCGCAGTGGTTCATCAGCATGGAGCAGAAGGGTCTGCGCAAGCGCGCGCTGGAAGAGATCGAGCGCATCGAGAAGGACGGCATTGCCCAGCAAGGCCAGAGCGGCTGGGTGCCGGCCTGGGGTAAAAACCGCATTCAGGCGATGGTCGAGAACCGTCCTGACTGGTGTATCTCCCGTCAGCGCACCTGGGGTGTGCCTATCTCCCTGTTTGTCCACAAAGAGACTCAGGCGCTGCACCCGGAATCTGTGCGCCTGATGCACGAAGTGGCCAAGCGGGTCGAGCAGTCCGGCATCCAGGCCTGGTGGGATCTGGACAAGGCCGAGCTGCTGGGCAGCGATGCTGACATGTACGACAAGGTGCCTGACACCCTGGACGTCTGGTTTGACTCAGGTTCGACCCACTCCTCCGTGGTCGACGCCCGTCCCGAGTTCAACGGCAACCCGGCCGACATGTATCTGGAAGGCTCTGACCAGCACCGCGGCTGGTTCATGTCCTCCCTGATGATCGGTGTTGCCATGAAAGACAAGGCTCCCTACAACCAGGTGCTGACTCACGGCTTCACCGTGGATGGCCAGGGGCGCAAGATGTCCAAGTCCATCGGCAACGTGGTGAGCCCGCAAGACGTAATGAACAAGCTGGGTGCCGACATCCTGCGTCTGTGGGTAGCGAGCACTGACTACACCGGCGAGATGACCGTCTCCGACGAGATCCTCAAGCGTTCTGCCGATGCCTATCGCCGTATCCGTAACACTGCCCGCTTCCTGCTGGCCAACCTGAACGGTTTCAATCCGGCGACCGATATGGTTCGTGAGCCTTCACAAATGGTGGAGCTGGATCGTTGGGCTATTGGCCGTGCCAAAGATGTTCAGAAGGCAATTACTGAGGCTTACGAGTCATATAATTTCCATGGCGTGACTCAGCTTTTGATGCAGTTCTGCTCCATCGAGATGGGCTCCTTCTATCTGGATATCATCAAGGACCGCCAGTACACCGCCAAGGCTGACAGCCTGGCCCGTCGCTCCTGCCAGACCGCCCTCTATCATATCGCCGAGGCCATGGTGCGCTGGATGGCGCCGATCATGAGCTTCACCGCTGATGA